>JBNMKO010000097.1:0-12140 GCA_050874385.1 Eubacteriales bacterium | reverse complement strand
TCGGCACGGGCGGCATGGCGACAAAGCTAAAAGCGGCATCAATCGCGAATGAGAACGGGATAGACATGGTGATTATTAACGGAGATAAGCCGGAGCTTTTGTATGAGGTGAGCGAGGATAAAAAGGCGGGGACGAGGTTTTTTGCGGGGTAGGGATAATTTTACAAATAAAAAATATAATATTACATCTTGACTTTTATTATTTAATTAATTATCATATCTTTATTGTTATATAAAAAGGCAATGATGGGAAGAAGTAGATATTCTAAGAACCTACAGAGAGCTGCCGGGTGGTGAGAGGCGCACAGGTAACGGAATGTTGAATACATCCCGGAGCATCGCACCGAAAGGGAGACGGATTTTTGGAAGTCTTTTTAGTAGGCTGTGACGGTGGCACCCGTTATAGTGCAGGGGTATCGATTGAATGTATTCCGAATATGTTTTCAGATTATTTTGGATGTATTATCGGATGATATTAATCTGTACCTGATGAGGCATTGAACGTGAGTTCGATGTGAAGTAAGGTGGTAACACGTTTATACACGTCCTTACGGCAGTAATCGCTGCTGTAGGGATTTTTTGATTTATGGGAAATTTCATAGTTAAAAAATTCTTATCGCGGTGGATTTTAGCTGCTAGGTAGCAGGTCGGGTTATTTTCCCGATTAATATTTATTGTAGGTGTTAGACGCACAGGCTTAACACGGAAAGGACAAGAAAATGGGTATTTATGAAGAACTCAAAGCAAGAGGTCTTATCGCACAGGTGACAAACGAGGAAGAAATCAGCAAGATGATTAACGAGGGAAAGGCTACATTCTATATCGGATTTGACTGTACGGCTGACTCCCTAACGGCAGGACATTTCATGGCGCTCACACTTATGAAGCGTCTACAGATGGCAGGCAACAAGCCAATCGCATTAATCGGCGGTGGTACTACTATGATTGGCGACCCGTCGGGAAGAAGTGATATGCGTAAGATGCTCACAAAGGAAGATATCGAGCACAACGCTGAATGTTTCAAGAGACAGATGGAGAGATTTATTGATTTTGGCGAGGGAAAAGCCCTTATGGTGAACAATGCCGACTGGCTTTTGAACCTCAACTACATTGAGCTGTTGAGAGAGGTCGGAGCTTGCTTCAGCGTTAACAATATGCTCCGCGCTGAGTGCTACAAGCAGAGAATGGAGAAAGGTCTTTCATTCTTGGAGTTCAACTACATGATAATGCAGAGCTACGATTTCTATATGTTATACCAGAAGTACGGCTGTAACATGGAGTTCGGCGGCGATGACCAGTGGAGCAACATGCTCGGAGGAACAGAGCTTATCCGCCGTAAGCTTGGCAAGGACGCTCATGCCATGACAATCACGCTTCTCACCGACTCAAACGGAAAGAAGATGGGAAAGACAGCCGGAAATGCAGTATGGCTTGACCCTAACAAGACATCACCTTATGATTTCTACCAGTACTGGAGAAATGTGGACGATGCCGATGTAATGAAGTGCATTAAGATGCTCACATTTATTCCTCTTGAGGAGATTGAGAAGATGGAGAGCTGGGAGGGCAGCCAGTTAAACGAGGCTAAGACAATTCTCGCTTATGAGCTCACCAAGCTTGTTCACGGGGAGGAGGAAGCAGAAAAGGCAAAGGCAAGCGCATCGGCTATATTTGGTTCGGGCGACGCTTCCAACATGCCTACAGTTGAGATTGAGGAAGCTGACTTTAGGGACGGATTTGTAGACATTCAGACACTTCTTGTGAAGGCAGGTCTTGCACAGTCCCGCGGCGACGCGAGAAGAAATGTTGAGCAGGGCGGTGTAACAGCGAACGGCGAGAAAGCGACACTTGACACTAAGTTCTCAAAGGATGATTTCGGTGACGGAATTGTGCTTAGACGAGGAAAGAAGAGCTTTAAGAAGGCAGTGCTCAAATAATAAGCCCATTGGCTCGACAGAAATCCCACATGTATTGTGACAGATACATGTGGGATTTTTTTTTGCTTTTTAGGCTCAGAATTTGTGTGGAATAAGAAGAATTTCATGTGAAAATTTGCAAAAAATTAAACTTTCTTTGCATAGGAGGGGGAAAGGGGTTGAAATGACAAAATTAAAGTGATATATTTAAAAAGTAACTATAGTTATTAAGCAGTATGATGAAAGGAGACAATATGTACAAAAAGAAGATTAAGTTGGTTCTTACATATCTTTTGGCGTGTACGATGTTGCTCACGCAGTTTTCAGGTTCATTTCTTATGAACGATGTAAAAGCAGCGGAGACAACGGAGACAGAAACAGAAAACGAAAGCACTGTTGAAAGCACAGAAGATACAGGTGAAACGAAGTCAGAGGACGAGACTGAGAGCGGGAGCACAGCAGAAGAGATTGAAAATGAAGTGGAGCCGGAGACAAATGCCGATGCAGACAGTGCGGAAAAAGTAGCTGACAGCGCAAGTACAGCGGAGCAGGATACAAATGCCGATGCAGCCAGCGCGGAAAAAGTAGAGGACAGCGCAAGCACAGCGGAGCAGGATGCAAATGCCGATGCAGACAGCGCGGAAGAAGTAGCAGACAGCACAAGTACAACGGAGCCGGAGAGCGAGACCGAGAACACAACAACAGAGACAGAGGACACAAGTGAGTCTGAGACAGAAACTACAGTAGATGAGACAACGAGTGCGACTGAGGACGAGCCGGAACTTGATGATGACTATGTTATTAAAAATGATGAAGATGGGATTCCTGATGCAGCGTTGTATGCGATTTTACTGTATTGTGGAGACCAGCAGTCTGGAAATTCGGATGCTATATTGACGGTTGGTGAGGCAAAGAATATAACGAAGATATCCAAATCACTAGATGATGTTAAAGATTTTACAAATTTTGCGAAATATGCCGGTAATTTAGAGAGTATATCTAGTTTTAGTGTTAAAAACTGGAGCGATGATACAATAAAGTCATTTATGGCAGAGTACGAAAAATTTGATAAGTTAAGTTCTATTACCGTTAGCTCAATCAACAATCAGGAATTTTTAGATGAATTATGTGCCAATACTAATCTTACATATCTGGATTTATCATATCTTGGTTCGGAAACCGAGAAATATGCAATTGACCTGTCAGAATGTGTAAAACTGCAAGAATTGAGTTTGAGTGGTTATTTATCGGATGTTCAGGGGCTTGATAAAATTTCCGAACTTAGAAGTTTGGGAATATATAATACTGACAAAGATAATGAGATAAAAATTGATTCCCTAAAAAATTTGCATACGGGTTTAGGGTATATAGGTTTGAGTGGTGTAGCTGTCGAGAGTCTCAAAGAAGACACTAATATTCCTAGCCAAAACAGCTTAGGAAGACTTTCAATAGCCTGTAAAAGTTTGAAGAATGTCGATGGAATAAGTGCGCTTGAAAACCTTTACACGTTATATTTGAGCGATGCTCAGATTGAAAGTCTGGGTGACATTGCCAACATTACCGGTTTGACATACTTGGAAATTGCTGATAGTAAGCTTACCAATATAGATGGTATTGAAAATCTCACCAATTTGACAGAAGTGGTAATTCATTATAATGATAACCTTACCAATATAAATATAAAAGGAAATCTTCCCAATTTGGAGTTATTGTGGCTTAATGATAATAACATTACAGATGTGACAGGTATTGAGAAACTTCCAAATTTGAGGTTATTGTGGCTTAATGATAATAACATTACAGATGTGACAGGTATTGAGAAACTTACAAGTCTTGCTGAGTTGTATTTAAATAACAATAAACTTACTACACTGCCGGATATCACGGGGTTAAAGTTGTATGAGCTTAGGTTATATGGAAATGAATTTAAAAAAGAACATCTGGAAAGTGTTGTGCCTGAGTCCTTCTCATCGGATAAGAGATGGTTGGCGATTGCAACTAAAGTCTGGGTAGGAGACAAATTATGTTATACATATTTGGATGACCAAGCTATATTGTCAACGTTAAATTATCATGATTCAAGTTATGCAGATTTTGATATTCTTGAGGGCTGGCCGTTAGAGCTTGGAACAGAATTTTTGGAGATACTGAAAGAAAAAGAAAAAACTGTGACTATTTATGTACATGATGCTGTCACAGGCGACAAAACATATTATGTTAATGTAAATGGAAAAACATTGCCGGATGCAATCACGGATTCGGTCAAGGTTGATGAACTTGTAAAATTTATAGAGTTGCCTGAAAATCTTCGCAAAAAGTATGATGCCATGGACGAAGATGTGGAGGTTATCGCCTATACGGTAACTGAAAATTATCCGGAAAGTGGTGTGGCATATGCTATTGAGTTAGAAGATTTGGATTCTGAAGATTTGGAATCTAATTATGTTTCTCTGTATTTTTATGACAATAATACACATAAATCTGAACTTATTGGAGAGTCTATAGATTTAGGTAAGTATTCGTCAATTTCGTGGACATGGTATAATATTGATAGAAGCAAGATGATAAAGCCTGAGAGTGAAGGTTTCTATTATATTGTGAATGATAAGTATGGCAGTCTGGATAGCGATGATATAGATGAGCCGGAAGTCCCGTCTGAGACAGAAACAGAGACACCGACGGAGACAGAGCCAAGTACGGAGACACCGACAGAGAGCGAACCAAGCACGGAAGCACCTACAGAGACAGAGCCGAGCACAGAAGCACCGATAGAGAGTGAACCGGGCACGGAAGTGCCAACAGAGACAGAGCCGAGCACGGAAGCACCTACAGAGAGCGAGCCAAGCACAGAAGCACCGACAGAGAGTGAATCAAGCACGGAAGCACCTACAGAGAATGGCAACAGCAATGCCCAGGTAATTGCGGCTGACAAGATTGTAAGTGCAGATGAAGCGGCTGATAAGATTTCATCTGAAATGGAAAATTCAATAAGACAGACAATAGATACAATAGTTGACAAGCCTATCGTGATGTCAGCGGATTTGTTTGAGGGAATGAAGAAGAATAACAAGAGTGTCACTGTTGGAGTTGTAAATGACAATAACGAGCTTCAGTATTCATGGTCATTCGACTATCAGACTATTGACCCTTCAAAGATGGCAGATATCGACTTGAGTATCAAGTTTGAGACTGAGAAGCAGAAGGAAATAGAGAATATCACGGGACAGAAGAACGCGTTCTATATTTCATTTGCATATCATGGAGCGTTACCGGGGCCGGCAATGATTAAGACATTTGTTGGAAATCAATATAAGGACGGTGAGAAAGTATATCTTTATTACTATAATGAAGATACGGGAAAGATAGAGAGCAATGCTTCTGTCGGATTGACAGTAAAGGACGGTTATGTTACATACAGAATCGACCATTGTTCAGTATATTTCCTTTCAGTTGATAGTCCGGATGTATATGGTCTTGAGACACCTACAGATAATCCAAACACAGACCCGGGAAATGAGACCGAGCAGCCGACAACAGATAATTCTCAGGAACCTACAGAAAGTGTCACCGAGGAGTCACAGAGCCAGTCGGACAATAACGGAAATGATGACGGAACATTTGTTTCGCCGTCTACAGACTATGTATTCAGACCGGAAGTTCTGATAGTATTTGTTTTATCATGCGTTATGGCAGTATTTCTTGCCGGCAGATATGTAAAGACAAAGAAGTCCGGAAAGTAGTGTGACCAAGAGGGACGGTTCTTTTTGGCAAAACAACATAGCCCATAGTAATTATGGATGGTTCTATACCTATTAGTAAAAATCCCACATGCATTTAGCAGATGCGTGTGGGATTTTTTGTTTGTCAACCTGATACTCGCAATAATAATTATTATTTTTTAAATAGTATATTGCATTATAGAATAGCTTGTGATATTATACAGGTGGTTGCAATAAGTACAGGGGATTGCGAATATCCGCTTGACATAGTACTTGGATATTCGCATTTACCTGAGTGTTTTATCTATTAAGGTAAAGAAGGGAGTGTTTGCATGAATACGCAGATGAAGAAGGGTGTTTTGGAGCTGTGTGTTCTCTCGATGTTAAGTCGGGGTGACAGGTACGGATATGAGCTCACGGAGAGCTTGTCGGAGGAGATGTCCATCGCGCCGGGGACGCTGTATCTGATACTTAAAAGGCTCAAGGATGACGATTGTGTTGAGACATACCTTGTGGAGTCGGAGTCGGGTCCGGCTAGGAAGTATTATCACCTGACAGATAAGGGAATAGAAAGTCTGACCAAGCAGAGAAACGATTGGCAGCAGTTTATAAAGATTGTTGATAAGTTTATAAGTGAGTAGGATAGGGGGAAAAGATTATGACAAGAGCAGAGTATATGGAACAGCTTGTGAGCGCACTCAAGGCTTATGACGAGGATTTTGCGCTGGATATTATCGGGGATTACAGGAGACATTTCGATGAGGCGGCTGCGGACGGAAGAAGCGAGGAGTCCGTATGTGAGGAGTTGGGAAGCGTTGAGGATTTTATAAGGGATATACCGGAGGAATTTAAGAGAAGCAGCACGGAAAAGCCGCAGGAGGACAAGAGAAGCAATACAGAAAAGCCGGAGGATAAAGGCGAAAGCAGATTTTCCGAAAATAAGACAGATGATAGTTCAAATAAAAATTCGTCCGAGTCGTCCGAGGAGGCAAATTCATCAAAAAATGGTTCTGATTATGTGGATGATTTGGGAAAACTTGCGAGTGACTTTGGAAAGTTTGTAAATGAGGCCGGAAAGATGGCAGGCAAAGCCGGTATAGCGGCAGGAAAGGCGGCAATCAAGGCGGCTAAGAGTGCGGATTCGGCAATCAGCAGGTTCAGCGAGGTCATTTCAGACAAGATAAATGAGGTTATGGGCGATAAGACGGAAGATACATCCGACGAGAAGTTCGATGACGAGAGCATGAAAAATACATGCGATGATAAGGACATCGTGGACGTAGAGTTTGTCGATATTCAGGACGGCGAAAATGCCGATGACGCACAGCTTGACAATGTGCAGAATAACGAAAGTGCCGAGGTCACTAATTGTGATGACTTTGAGAACTCAGACGGTGTAAATCCACTTATAGTATGCAGCTATATTGGAATCAGCGGGCTCAAGATGAGTGTCGTCGACCCGCATGTGGAGCTCACGCAGGGTGACACGGATGCAGTCACAATCACGATGTCAAGACCATTGACCAAGAAAGAAAAAATGTACATGAGCCCGGTTGTGACGGTTGAGGACGGTGTTTTAAAGTTCAAGCAGGAGAATAAGAACAAGACATTTGCATTTATTTATAACACCTCAAATGAGCCATTAATATATTATGTAAATGTTCCGGCAAAGTTTGAAAAAATCAATATTTCAACGGTTAGCGGCAGCATAAATGTCCAGAGCGAGATAGCCACGGACAGCTTCAAGCTCTCGGCTGTCAGCGGTTCAATAAAGACGGAATATGATGTGCATGCCGACAAGGTAAAAATGAGCACGGTGAGCGGTTCTGTTAATGTCGGGGCACAGCTATTTGCCAAAAAGCAGGATATAAGCTCTGTCAGCGGAGGCATAAAGGTTGTTGCCGCGGGTGAGAATTTCAGCGTTGATACGGTGAGCGGTTCGATTAAGCTCTCGATAGCCGCGCCATGTGACGGAAAAATAAGCACGGTTTCAGGTTCTATAGTTGTAAAGCTTCTCTCCGATATTGGAATAGACATAAAGAGTTCGGGCATGAGCGGTTCTATGAAGCTTATGACAGATAAGCATGTGGATTGGAACAATGGGGAGGACGAGAACACGGTTCACTTTGGATTTTCAAAGTCCGACAGACATGCCGTGTTCGGCGATGGAATGGCGAGGGTGACGACAAGTTCTGTCAGCGGCTCGGTCAAAGTATATGATTTTGGAAAGATGGAGTAATAATTAAATGTTATAAAGGTTATATTAACTTTTCATAAAGTCCATTGACTTAGGTGTTTCTGGGTGGCATTATTGCTTGTAAACAGCAAAATTTCTGCGGTACATTAAGAAAATAATTGCATATCATAACAAATGTGCCGAGGAAAAGAGGATTAGTGTAAAAATTTTTGAAATATGTTTTTTACACATGCAGTTTGTCTGCGGGCGAAGACAAATTGTTTTTATGGTGGATGAGATGTTTATGTGCGGATTTTTCATCGCCTCTTTGCGATAAGTCGCTCAGAAATGAGGAAATTATGGGAAAATTGATTAAGTATCTGGCTGACCACAAGCTGGCAGTGCTTGCAATACTGCTGCTTCTGGTCGTCCAGGCATTCTGTGACCTATCACTCCCGTCTTACACCTCCGATATCGTCGATGTTGGAATACAGCAGAGCGGTATTGAGGGCGCGGCGGCGGAGAAGTACACGGCACAGACGTATGAGGCGTTGAAGCTTTTTATGAGCGAAGATGAAATCTCGTACATGGATGAATGTTATGAGGCTGACGGTGACGTGTATGTCAGAAAAAATTTGTCGTCAAAGGAGCTTGATAAGCTCAACGACACACTGTTGACAGCGGCTAGCATGGTGTACTCGGTTGAGACATCGGGTCAGTACAGCGTGGGCGATTTGGTTGGCGGCTACAAGGCAGGTCTTGTGACAAAAGATGCACTGTCGGCTGTGACAGAGCAGGTTGAGGCTGCGATGGGAGATATGGCTTCTTCCATGAAGTCTCAGATGGCGGTTGAGCTTGTAAAGAGCGAGTACACACTTCTCGGCTATGACCTCAACGCAATTCAGAGGAGCTATCTTCTTGTTACGGGCGCTAAGATGCTTGCCATGACACTTCTCATGGTTGCGGCGGCTATAGGCGTTGGTTTTATCGGCGCGAGAACGGCGGCAGCTATAGGTAGAGACCTCAGAGAGAAGCTTTTTACAAAGGTTATAGGTTTCTCAAATGCGGACATAAACAAGTTTTCCACGGCATCTCTTATAACGAGAAGCACCAACGATGTGCAGCAGGTACAGCAGGTATCAGTAATGATGCTTAGAATTGTGCTGTATGCCCCTATCATAGGAATAGGGGGTATCATAAAGGTTATGGGTACTGACACGGGAATGGGCTGGATAATCGGCGTTGCCGTGGGTGCGGTTCTATCACTTGTGCTTGTGCTCATGGTTGTTGCAATGCCTAAGTTTAAGAAGATGCAGAGCCTTGTTGACCGTGTGAACTTGGTATCAAGAGAGATACTTACAGGTACAATGGTTATAAGGGCATTCAGCAGGGAAAAACACGAGGAGGAGAGATTTGATAAGGCGAACAAAGACCTCATGTCAACACAGCTTTTTACCAACCGTGTAATGTCGATAATGATGCCGGCGATGATGCTCATAATGAATGCTATAACAGTGCTTATCGTGTGGATGGGTGCAAAGGGAATTGACATCGGACGTATGCAGGTTGGTGACATGATGGCGTTCATAACCTACACGATGCAGATTGTCATGGCGTTCCTCATGATTACAATGATATCCGTAATGCTCCCTAGAGCGGGCGTTGCGGCAGAGCGTATCGAGGAGGTTTTAAACACCGAGGAGACAATCAAGGATAAGGCTGACGCTTCACAGGCAGATAAGAAGCTTGCCGACTGTAAGGGCGTTGTCGAGTTCAATAATGTGTCATTCAGATTTGACGGCGGAAGCGAGAATGCGATTTCCAACCTGAGCTTTAAGGCGGAGCCTGGAAAGACTACGGCGATTATCGGAAGCACGGGCTGTGGAAAATCTACGGTGGTAAATCTTTTGGACAGATTTTACGATGTCACCGAGGGCAGTATAACTTTAGACGGTGTAGATATCCGCGACATGTCACAGAAGGAGCTTAGAAGCCATATTGGTCTTGTGCCACAGAAGGGAGTTCTTTTTTCGGGAACAATCGAGAGCAATATCAAGTACGGCGGAGATTTTGTGACAGACGAGGACATGAAGGAGGCGGCAGCCATAGCGCAGGCTACCGAGTTTATCGAGAGCAAGAGGGATGCCTATGCGGACTCGATATCACAGGGCGGAACAAACGTATCCGGCGGTCAGAAGCAGAGACTTTCAATCGCAAGAGCCATAGCGGTGAAGCCGAAAGTTTATGTGTTTGATGACAGCTTTTCGGCACTCGATTTCAAGACTGACGCGGCACTTAGAAAGGCACTTTCAGCCAGAACAAAGGACGCTTCCGTTATTATAGTTGCACAGAGAATTTCCACAATCATGAATGCCGACCAGATTATTCTTCTCAATGAGGGCAAGGTCGCAGGAATGGGAACACATAAGGAGCTTTTGAAGAACTGTCCTGAATATCTTGAAATTGCAAAATCACAGCTCTCCGAGGCGGAGCTTGCAGGAGAGGAGGCGTAAAGGATGAGCGAAAATAGAGAATATTCAAGAAACAGAAATATGCACAGACGTGGACCGGGCGGTCCTGGCGGCGGCATGATGCCGGGCGAAAAGGCGAAAGACTTTAAGGGGACGGCCAGAAAAATAATGTCCTATATTGGCGGTTACAAGATTGCCATAGTGCTTGTCATGATATGCGCCATTGTGGGAACGGTCTTTAACATTGTAGGTCCAAAGGTTCTCTCAAAAGCCACAACGGAGATATTTAACGGACTTGTCTCAAAGGTTTCAGGCGGGGCAGGAATAGATTTTCACAAGATAGGTGTGATTTTACTTATACTTCTTGGACTGTACTGTGTGAGCGCGCTGTTCTCATTTATACAGGGCTTTATAATGAGCGGAATATCCCAGAAGTTGAGCTTTAGAATGAGAAAAGAAATCTCAGAGAAGATTAACAGAATGCCGCTCGCGTACTTTGAGTCTAAGACGGTTGGCGAGGTTCTCTCAAGAATAACCAACGATGTAGATACATTTGGAATGAGCCTTAACCAGAGTATCACGACACTCATCACATCAGTGACCACGCTCATCGGTGTGTTTATAATGATGATGACGATAAGCCCGCTTATGACGCTTATCGCGCTTGTCATTCTTCCGGTATCGGCATTTTTGATAAGTGTTGTCGTAAAACATTCACAGAAGTACTTCAAGGCACAGCAGGAGTACCTGGGTGATATCAACGGAACAATAGAGGAGTCATACAGCGGACACACCATAATCAAGGCGTTTAACCGCGAGGAAAAGGTAAACAATGATTTTCAGGAGACAAATGCAAAGCTCTACTCATCGGCTTGGAAGTCACAGTTCTTGTCTGGACTTATGCAGCCTATAATGACGTTTGTAGGAAATCTGGGTTATGTTGCGGTTGCCGTGACGGGAAGTATGCTCGCTGTGGCAGGCTCAATCACTGTTGGTGATATTCAGGCGTTTATACAGTATGTTAAGAGTTTCACACAGCCTATAACACAGATTGCCCAGGTGTTTAACATGTTGCAGTCCATGGCTGCCGCTGCCGAGAGAATTTTTGAGTTTCTCGATGAGGACGAGGAGCCTGTCACCGAAAATCCGGTTGAGCTTGCCGATATCAAGGGCGAGGTTGACTTTGAGCATGTAAAGTTCGGCTACGACCCACAAAAACCTGTCATCCATGATTTCACCTGTCATGTACAGCCGGGAAGCATGGTAGCAATCGTAGGACCTACGGGAGCAGGAAAGACCACCATGGTTAAGCTCCTCATGCGCTTCTATGATGTAAATTCGGGCTGTATAAAGGTCGACGGCGAGAATGTGAAGGATTTCGAGAGAAGAAATCTTAGAGAGGCATTTGGAATGGTGCTTCAGGACACATGGCTGTTTAAGGGAACAATCATGGAAAATATCAGATACGGACGACTTGACGCGACAGACGAGGAGGTCATCGCGGCGGCTAAGGCAGCCAACGCCGACCACTTTATAAGGACGCTTCCGGGCGGCTATGATATGGAGCTCAACGAGGAGGCGAGCAACGTGTCACAGGGACAGAAACAGCTTCTCACAATCGCGAGAGCCATTCTTGCCGACAACAAAATAATGATTCTCGACGAGGCGACAAGCTCGGTTGATACTAGAACGGAGCAGCATATTCAGGATGCCATGGCGAAACTTATGAAGGGCAGAACGAGCTTTGTCATAGCTCACAGACTTTCGACTATAAGGGACGCGGATGTCATTCTTGTCATGAAGGACGGCGATATCATAGAGCAGGGAAATCACAATGAGCTTTTGGCGCGGAACGGTTT
>JBNMKO010000096.1:0-12217 GCA_050874385.1 Eubacteriales bacterium | reverse complement strand
TTGAATATCATGCGTAAAAGTAGCGTTGTGGAGATGACTATCCTATACGGTAGAGGCGAAGTGGACACGCCTGTAAGAATAAGGATTGCCTGATTGGTCAGGTGGAAACTTAAATATCAAACTTCTTAAATAGGAGCGTCAGCTCCTTAGAAACCCATTACCTTTAGGTGATGGGTAGTTCACCTGTTGTAATGGGAGGATTAATATGAAATACGCATACATAAACGGAAAAATATTAAACGGTGACAAGGACATGAAGGTTAAACAGGGGCTTGTGATTGTCACGGACGGGGAAAAAATTGTGGATATTGTGAAGGAGGCTCCAAAGTCCTCCGATGTGAAGGTGATAGACCTTGAAGGACGCTACATAATGCCGGGGCTTATAAACATGCATGTGCATCTTGCGGGGAATGGCAAGCCGCAGAAGAAACAGCGCGATAATGAAAAGCTTGTAAAGACGCTTATGGGAACGGCACTTTCAAGGGCGGTGGCGTACAAGGTGGTGTCTGATTTTGCAAAGACGGAGCTTTTAAGCGGTGTGACTACAATCAGGACAGTCGGCGGTCTTGGCGATTTTGACACGAAGCTGAGGGATGAGATTGCTGCCGGAAAAAAGGTTGGGCCGCGTATTCTTGCGGCTAACGAGGGAATATCCGTCCCGGGTGGACACATGGCGGGTTCTGTTGCGGTGGCGGCGCACAACATAGATGAAGCACTGAAACAGCTTGAGCATGCGGAGCGTGAAAAGGTCGACTTGGTTAAGCTTATGATAACGGGCGGAGTGCTTGACGCGAAGGAGAAGGGCGTTCCGGGTGAGCTGAAGATGAAGCCTGAGATGGTGAAGGCTGTCTGTGACAAGGCACATGCAGTGGGCTACAAGGTTGCGGCACATGTGGAGTCGCCGGAGGGTGTGAAGGTTGCACTCGCAAACGGGGTTGACTCAATAGAGCACGGCGCAAAGCCTGACGATGAGATGATAAGGCTTTTTAAGGAGAAGAAAGCGTTCCTGTGCACGACAATCTCACCTGCTGTTCCGTATGCGCTCTTTGACAGGTCGCTCACAAATGCCACAGAGGTTGAGCAGTATAACGGAAACATAGTGTTTGAGGGTGTTGTGGAGTGTTCAAAGGCGGCGCTTGCAAACGATATTCCGGTTGTTCTAGGAAATGATGTGGGATGTCCTTGGATAACACAGTACGATTTCTGGAGAGAGCTGTGTTATTTTCATAAGTACACGGGTGTGTCAAACGCATTTGCACTCTACACGGCGACAAAGCGAAGCGCAGAACTTGCCGGAATTGGCGATGTGACGGGAAGCATTGAAAAAGGAAAATGCGCGGACATGATAGTGACGAAGGAAAATCCACTTGACAATCTTCAGGCGCTAAGACATGTCGATATGGTCATTGCGCGCGGAAAGCTTATTGACAAGCCACAGGTTAAGATTAACGAGCTTGTGGAGAGGGAACTGGATAAATTTTTATAATTAAGTCTTAACGGCGGATGAGGAGATTACTCATCCGCCGGCTTGGTCAGCGACTCCTTTACTTTATTTTGTCCAGAATTTTAATATGCGTTTTGAACATGGAATAATACTTATCGCTCAATTCTTTGCCGTATTTGCTCTGTAGGGCTGACTTAAAGGAATTGAGATTTTTTTTGTTTTTCCATGTGTCTATGGCAAACTTTGGAAAATCATTTGGCATTTCAAGGTTTTCCTCTGACAGCTCAAACACTATGGAACAATAAGTTTTCTGCTTTTCTTTTGTGCTTTCAGGATTATGTTTGCTTGTATAGTTAGAATAAGCGGTATCCGATTTGAAAGCATTATAATATGTCTTTCCTTTTTTTAAACCAAAAATCTGTTGGAGCGCAAGATGCAAAAGCTGGAGATTATCCTTTCCGATTATGAAAAGGATTTCCTTGGCGCGGGCATCCATCGCTTCCGGAACGTGTTTTGGTTCGGGAGCGGATATTGCGGCGGCAGGCTCATGGGTTGGAGCTAGTGTATCGACGACAGGCTGAGGCTCACGGGTTTGTGCTGGCGCATCAACGACAGGCTGAGGCTCATGGGCAGATGCTGGTGTATCGACGACAGGCTGAGGCTCACGGGCAGATGCTGGTGTATCGACGGCATGCTGAGGCTCGCGGGCTGGTGCAGTCGCATCGGCGGAAGGCTGAGGTTCGCGGACAGGCGCGGGTGCATTGGCAGTCGGCTTTGGTAGAGCGACTGTTGCACATGCCTTGCCCGGAATACGGCTGACACGTTTGGAGCGCTTTGTCCAATACTTTACAGCGGCATCAAAGCCGGTGTCATTTGACACAATGATAAATTCCGCATCCTCTAAATCTCTCACGCGATATCCAAGGTCGGTGCACAACTGAAAATCAAGGGCATTGTTACCCTCGCAACATTCGATGAAAGTGACTTCCTTTGGCGACTGCTTTAGAAGTATAAGATTTTTGTAATTCATATGCGGGCTTCTCGCAGTATAAAATACAAGAATTTCATCGTCAGGTGCGGTGGTACTTAGAAGTGAAATCCAGTTGTCACCGACATTTTCGCTGTCTATAAAATATATCTTGTTCATAAATTTTCACAGCAGACCAAGCAGATATAATTATATACCATAATGTAATTATGTGCCATAGATTAGTTTGTGTGAATAATATTGACAAGTAATAGTTCGGCTATGCCAATTTAATATACAGAAGAATTAATGTATAGTATAATTAATGTGCAGCAAAACTAATGTATAGACGAATTAATATTGCAGAAGAGCTAATGCATAACAGAATTAATATGGCAGCAGAAATACATAGCTGAATTTAATGCACAAGCAAATTGCAAATATTGGTATGATTTTTACGGTATGCGCTGATAGAAAGGAATTTAAGTATGAAATACGATTTTGACAGCATAATTGACAGAACTGACAAAGACGCAATAGCGGTGGACATTATCCCGTTTGAGGGGGCTCAGGTTAAGCCGGGATTTTCAAAAATTCCGATGTGGGTTGCGGACATGAATTTTGCCACTGTTCCTACGATACAGGAGGAGATTATTGAGAGGACTAAGCATCCAACTTTCGGATATTTTGAGCCGAGGGAGGAGTACTATTCGTCGATAATAGAGTGGCAGAGCAGGAGAAATGGCGTGACGGGGATTGAAAAGGATGATATTGGCTATGAGAATGGAGTTCTCGGATGTCTGTCATCCGCGGTTGCGGCTTTCACGGCTCCGGGCGAGGCAGTGCTTCTTCATTCGCCTACATATATAGGATTTACACGTGCGCTTGAGGACAACGGGCGCAAGATAGTTCTCTCGCCTCTTGTCAGGGATGAGAATGGCGTGTGGAGAATGGACTACGAGGACATGGACAGAAAAATTAAGGAGAACAACATCCATTTTTGCGTGTTCTGTTCGCCACACAATCCATGCGGACGGGTATGGGAGAGAGACGAGATTGAGAAGGCGATGGAGGTTTACAAAAACAATCAGTGCGTTGTCGTCTCTGATGAAATCTGGTCTGACATAATTCTTGCAGGGCATAAGCATATTCCGACGCAGAGTGTGTCCGAGGACGCAAAAAACAGGACGATAGCTGTCTACGCACCGTCAAAGACGTTCAATCTCGCGGGACTTATCGGTTCTTATCATATCATATATAATAAGTATCTGCGCGACAGGGTGAGAAAACAGTCCGAGCTCTCGCACTACAACAGCATGAATGTGCTGTCCATGTATGCGCTTATAGGTGCTTACAGGCATGAGGGCTACGAGTGGACGGACGAATTAAGGAAGGTTATAACAAAGAATGTGGACTACGCATACGATTTTATCGCAAAGAATTTTGAGGGTGTGAGCCTTGCAAAGCCACAGGGGACATACATGCTGTATCTCGACTGTGAAAAGTGGTGCGATAAGAATAACAAAGCGATGGACGAGCTTATAAAAGAGGGAATTTCGGTGGGCGTTATATGGCAGGACGGAAGACCGTTCCACAACCCTAATGCGATAAGGATGAACCTTGCAGTGCCATATTCGCTTGTTGTTGAGGCATTTGACAGACTAAATAAGTATGTGTTTAATAAAAATACTATTTAAGGAAATATTTTGATTTTATGGTTGTGGAGAATTTGGGAAAACTAAATTTAATGCTGTATTATTTACATGGGATTGTTGTAAAATTTTGTTAAATATTAAAAATTACCTTAAAAATGTTTCGCAATGTGGTGATACGGTGTATTGAATTTGCTGAACCACTTTGAATATTAGGATACCTGAATGTAAATAATAAAGGTACAGATTGCCTTCGGATATGCAGATATGTAAAACTTTAAGTTTTGCCTATTTCATGTGTGGATAATTTCTGTATCTTTATTATTTTTTTGGAGGGAAATTCATCATGGAGTTAAAGGAAAAAGAGCGCACAGTAATCGAGGACTTAATGACACAGGAGAAGAGCTGTGTGGAAAAATACACAAAGTATGCGTCGCAGGCGAAAGACCCGGAGCTTAAAAAGCTTTTTGAGACCTTGAAGGACAAGGAGCAGGAGCACTATGACTCACTGACAAAGGTGCTCTCAGGAACAGTTCCGGAGTGCAACTGCAATGACTCCGACGGGCGTGATTACGAGCCAAAGGCTACTTACACATCGATGAGTGAGACAGAGGACAAGAAAAACGACGCATTTCTTGCCACGGACTGTATCGGTACGGAGAAGCTTGTCTCGGGAACTTACAATAATGAGGTGTTTGCATTTGGGGACAGCAGCCTTAGAAAGCTCTTGGCAGACATTCAGGTGGAGGAGCAGAACCACGCGGAGATGCTTTACAAGTATAAGGTCGCAAATGCGATGGCGTAGGATAAATAAAAAAATAGGATAAAAAGTCACCGGGCAGATATGACTGATTACAAATGAAATCATGTATCTGTCCGGTGATTTTTAAAATATTATATTCTTGGTTAAAACTTTGGTGGCGTGCTATAATATGTCTGGATTTAGTGTAAAAGTTATTTTCCAGTATTGTTAATTAAAAACACATTAAACTTTACATCTAAATTGAAATATTATTGCTTCTTATATATTCCCCGATTTTTTTGTCACTGCCGAGGATATGGTTTGAAAGCCATCCGATTAAGAAATTGATTAGGTCGAGCAGATATGCCTGCTGGTCATTGTCAATCTCGTCGAGTGTGCCAAGGTCTATATTCACAAGGCGCTCAACAAATGCCTCATGAGCGTGTTTCTGTGCCTCAATTTCAGGATATCCGATGCGCTCCATAAGAGCCTCCTCGTCGTGGAAATGGAACTCGGTATAATCTTTGAGCTTTGCGAGAAGGTCCATGATTTTGTCGTATTTGTCGTGGAGATGCTCGGTGGAGATAAGGTCGTTGGTCTCCTTTATAATTTCAAAAAGCCTGCGGTGCTCATCATCAACAAGCTCTATGCCGGTTTTGAAGCGGTCAGTGAATGCAAATGGGTCTTTTGACTCCATCTTTCCTATCATCATGTCGCTGCTCAAAATATGCCTGTACAGCCAGCGGACGAGGTATTTTAAAAGCTCGTTGAGCGACTCCTTTGCAGCTTCCGGTGATGTGGTGTCGAGGGAGAATGAGTTAATCTTCTCGGCAAATGCGGCATGTTCGCGCTTCTGAAGCTTTAGTTCAGGGTCGTGGATGCTCTCCATGTATGCCTCCTCGTGTGCAAAGTGGTTTGCGGCATAGTCCTTGAGCTTTGTGACAAGATTTTTTGAGATAGCTGTAACATCGGAGCTTTCAGCGACCATGGCTATGGACTCGTTGAGCAGCGTGAACAACTGTCTGTGTTCATTATCTATCTCTTCAATATGTATTAAGCAGTCATCGGTAAATTCGTACATAAAATGATACCCCTTTCGTGTGAAAATAAATAATGATTGCTGTTTTATTATAGAGCCTGTTGCATTTTTAATCAAGCGAGTTTAACATACTTTTTTACGGAGAATGTGTGAATAGTATGTCAAGTTTTTTTAAAATTGGACGTACTTTTATGTGAAAATGTTGAAAAAGCATGAAAAATTATATTTGGCTATGGTATATTGAGAAGTAGTTTGAGGGTGGTATGCGAAGCAGGTTTTTGGCTTGGAGTGTAATAAAATAGAGCAAAATACTAGGAATTACTACTTGAAATTCTCGCCGCTAGGAATTATAGTAGTTTTTGCAGAACGTGGAAAGGATGATTATTTTGGATAAGCTTGGGGAAAGACTCGAGGAGACAATTCAGACCTCGGAGACTTTTTTGTTGAGTTCAGTGCTTGCATTTTCGGGTGGCTTTCAGGATGCCTACACATACAATGTCAGGGATAAGGTCTTTTCAAATGCGCAGACCGGAAATATAGTGCTTATGAGCCAGCATATTATGATGGGGGATTTTTTGTCGGGTATCAAGTATCTGTTTCCGGTGCTTGCATTTGCGCTGGGAGTTCTGATTGCGGAACAGATTGAGCACAAGTACAAACATGCGAGGAGGTTGCACTGGAGACAGATTATAGTTGTGCTTGAGATATTATTGCTGTTTGTCGTGGGCTTTATTCCGACTGCCTACAATATGGTGGCGACAAGTATGGTTTCACTCGCCTGTTCAATGCAGGTTCAGACATTCAGAAAAGTCAAGGGATACAGCTATGCGAGCACAATGTGCATAGGAAATTTAAGGAGCGGAACGGAAAGTCTCTCGGTTTACATAAGGGAGAGACAGCACGGAGCGTTAAGAAAAGCATTGCACTATTATGGAATTATCCTGATATTTGCGATTGGAGCAGGTGTCGGAGGTGTGTGCTCGATTGCGGTGGGAATACGCTCGATATGGGTTTCATGTGTATTGCTTGTCGCGGTGTGTGTTATGATGATTAAAGAACATAAGTAGAAATAATGTAGCAATATTCACACTGGTATTTAAGATTTTTGATAGTTAATTACAGATATTCAGGCTGACATTTAAGAAAATAAGTAGTTCACAGTGAATGTACAGACTAGCATTTTACATAATGCGCAGTTTATTGTAACATTCCAACTGAGCGACTAATATTTAAGACGTAAAGATGAACATGTGGAATGAAAAAATAAATTAATTTGAGATTTGGAGGAAATATGCTTACACAGTTTTCAAGAACAGAGCTTCTTCTTGGCAAGGAGGCGATGGAAAAGTTAAAAAATTCGAGAGTTGCGGTATTTGGCATCGGCGGAGTGGGAGGTTATGTGTGCGAGGCGCTTGTCAGAAGCGGCGTTGGCGCATTTGATTTGATAGATGACGACAAGGTGTGTCTGACAAACTTAAACCGTCAGATTATAGCCACGAGAAAGACCGTTGGAAAGTACAAGGCGGATGTCATGAAGGAGCGAATTTTGGAGATTAACCCGGATGCGGATGTCATGGTGTACAAATGCTTCTTTTTGCCGGAAAATGCGGCAGATTTTCCTTTTGAGGAGTACGACTATATCGTTGATGCTGTCGATACGGTCACGGCAAAGATAAGCCTTGTCATGAAAGCGCAGGAGTTGAACATTCCAATAATAAGCAGCATGGGAGCAGGAAACAAGCTCGACGGAAGCATGTTCCGCGTGGCAGATATATATAAGACCAAGGTGTGCCCGCTCGCAAAGGTTATGCGCAGGGAGTTAAAAAAGCGCGGCGTTAAAAAATTGAAGGTTGTATACTCTGAGGAACAGCCTACAAGACCAATCGAGGACATGGCTATAAGCTGCAGAACCAACTGTATATGTCCTCCGGGTGCAAAGCACAAGTGCACAGAGCGCAGGGATATTCCGGGAAGCGTGGCTTTTGTGCCGTCGGTTGCAGGACTTATTATCGCAGGTGAGGTTGTGAAAGACCTTTGTAGGAAGTGATTGTGTTTTATACGGACTTTTTTTTGACGGATTATTATAATTGTACTAAGAGAATTGTAGAACTCCATTTTACAATGTCATGTATTAATTTATAGTTTTGCAATTATCTGATAAGTATACGGGATTTAGAGGAGAAGATGATATGAACAGAGAAGAGGCATGGGCATTACTTAAAGAGTACAATAAGGATGAATTTCATCTTGAGCATGCAGAGATTGTCGGAAAGACGATGAGATATTTTGCACAGAAGCTTGGTTACGGGGACGAGGCTGATTTCTGGGAGGTTGTCGGTATACTTCACGACTTAGATTTTGAGATGTACCCACAGGAGCACTGTATAAAAAGTCAGGAGATAATGCGCGAGCGCGGCGTTGACGAGAGAATAATTCACGCGACGGCGAGCCACGGCTATGCGATAACGGTGGATATCAAGCCGGAGCATGAGATGGAGAAAGTGCTCTACGCTGTGGACGAGCTTACGGGACTTATCGGTGCGGTGGTTATTATGCGTCCTTCTAAGAGCGTGCAGGATTTGGAGCTTAAATCAGTTAAGAAAAAATATAAGAGCAAGGGCTTTGCGGCAGGATGCTCAAGAGAGGTTATCGAGAGAGGCGCGGATATGCTCGGATGGAGTCTTGATGAGCTTATTGAGCGCACTATCGAGGCACTTAGGACTTTCAGGGATTAGTGAAAAAAGCATGTAAAATAGCAAAAATGTTGATTTGTATGTTCTGTAATTTTTACAATGATTTAGAAAAGTCTGATTATTGAAAAAAACATAAAAGCGGTGTTTTTGATTACTATTTGAGTTAGTGCAAGGCAACAAAGAGAGATATTAATTAAAAGGAATTGATTTAATGGAAAATAAGAGTATTCTCATAAAAGATACCGCAAAGGAGGAGCGCATAGCTCTCATAAAGCAGTGGATACCCGACGATGACGGACTTGACGACTGCGACATGGATTTGTGGGACATTTATGACGACTATATAAAGGGTGTGCGCGAGGTCGCGGAGATTAATGCGGCGATGAGTGGCAAATTTATGACGGAAGAAGACCTAAACAGAAGATAAAAATTGTCTATTTTGACATTTGACAAAACATATAACGTGAGTATAATTTTTGGTAGCGCTGAAATTGGTGCTACCAATTTTTTTTTAATACATGGAAAGGAAAATATATATGAAATACTTACGCCAATTTATGATAATTATCGGAATTACATTTGTGGGTGAGCTTTTAAAATATATGCTCCCGCTGCCTATTCCGGCGAGTATATACGGGATGGTGATTATGTTTATCGGGCTTATGACGGGCTTTATAAAGCTTGATGCGGTAAAGGATGTAGGAAAGTTTCTGATTGAGATTATGCCTGTGATGTTCATTCCGGCGGGTGTCGGTCTTATGTCATCGTGGAGCGTGTTGAAGCCTCTTCTGCTTCCGGTCAGCATTATCACGGTTGTCACAATAATAACCGTTATGGGTGCGGCAGGAAGAAGCTCGCAGTGGGTTATAAGACGGGACAGAAAGCGCGCCGAGAAAAAAGCTAAAGAGAATGTGTAGAAAGCAAACACTTTCTAAGATGTATTACGATTTGAGTCGCTGTAAAACAGTGACATGGAGGATTGCTATGACAGAGTTTCTTGAGGATTCACTTTTTGCGGGCGTTACGATAAGCCTGCTTGCATATATATTGGGATATTATTTGAAGAAAAAGTTTAAGTTCGGATTTTTAAATCCGCTTCTCATATCAATAGCAGCCACGATTATAGTGCTCGTTGTTGCAGATGTCGACTATGAGGTCTACAATAAGGGAGCGTCGTATATAAGCTGGTTTTTGACACCTGCCACGGTCTGCCTTGCCATTCCGCTGTACGAGCAGTGGCAGTTGTTGAAGGACAATTTCAGGGCGGTGCTTTGCGGGATTGTCTCGGGTGTCATCACAAGCCTTGTGACGGTGTTTGTGCTCGCAAAGATTATGGGGCTTACACATGAGGAGTATGTCACACTTCTTCCAAAGTCAATCACAACGGCTATCGGAATGGGTGTTTCGGATGAGCTTGGCGGCTATGTGACGATAACGGTGGCGGTGATTGTGGTGACAGGAGTTCTCGGAAATATTTTTGGCGAGTTGATTTGCAAGCTTTTCAGAATTACGGAGCCGATTTCAAAGGGACTTGCCCTCGGAAGCGCATCACATGCGATAGGAACGGCGAAGGCTATGGAGCTTGGAGAGGTCGAGGGAGCTATGAGCAGCCTTGCTATTGCGGTTGCCGGAGTGCTCACAGTAATTGGGGCGACGATATTCTCATATTTCATATAAGGGAGATGACATGTTAGATAATGAGTACAGCCCGCAGGAATATTCAAAGGCTATCGGCTATATATATGAGCTTATGGAAAACGGAACTCTTGAGATAGGCAGCAGGCTTCCGACGGAGCGCGCCATCGCACAGACGCTTGGCATTGGGCGCAATTCAATCAGGGAGGCTCTTAGTATACTGCATGGAATGGGAATAATCGAGAGAAAGCAGGGCTCAGGAAATTATATTTCCGGGGATGCAGGCAAATCAATCGGGCAGATAATACTTATGATGCTTGCGCTAAAACGCATAAGCCGAAAGGATATATGTGAGTTCAGACGAGGCATGGAAAAGACGGTGTGCGGTGCTGTGATTAAAAAAGGAATAGCAAGTGAACATGCTCTTGCGTTAAAATCCTGTCTTGAGAGACTTGAGAGCGCACAGCTTGAGCTTGCAAAGTGTGATGACGATGAAAGGACAGTATGCCTTTCTAAGCTTGCGGCAGCCGATGACGATTTTCACAATGAGCTTATAAAAGTGGCTGATAACAGCCTTATGTCCGTTGTGATGGATGCCGTAACGCAGGTGTACAAGGAATTTATTGAGCACGTCATATACAATGCGGGCGATAATGTCAGGGATGAGCTTATGGATTGCCACCGCGATATATATGGAGGAATAATTTCTGGAGATTATAAAATGGCGCAGGCGGCTGTAGACAGGCATTATGATGTGGCAAGCGGAGAAAAATTAGATACAGCCATTATGGACGGCTCTTCATACCATTAGGAACCGTTCCTAGTGGTCACAGGCTTTTCAGCCCCTTAGATAGTGAAATGATATGTATTTTCCTTTATTTTTGCCATTGTGAGGAATCCGCAAGGAAAATAAGGGAAATTTTTATTTAGGCATTGCGCGCTACTTTATCAAGAAGTCTTAATCAATACTTTTAAATATTCGTGTGCCTGCTCCTTTGAACAATTAGTGGTTCTTATAGCTACCCATTGCCATACCAAAAATAAAGTATTGCTGTAATAGTCAGCAAGTAATTCATTTGGAATGTCTTTTTGCGTTGCTTCTGGACAGGTTTTAAATATAAAACGCATTCTATTGTTCAGAAAATTTCTGAAGCTTGAAAACATATATCCAACCTCGCTGTTATGCAAAAGAACCTTGTGTATAACAGCCTCATTTTGCTTTGTAAAATCATAAATCCGGTCAAAATAAAGGTACAACATTTCATTTTCTTCGGCGTGATGATAATCACTAAACCCCACTTGCTCAGCAAGGGTCTGCCAACAGTAACCAAGCAAATCATATTTATCATCAAAGTAATTATAAAATGTTGCACGGGGATATTGTGCCGCTTCGCATAACTGTCCGACAGTGATTTCTTCAAAAGATTTCTCGGATAAAAGCATAAACATTTTCCCGGTAAATGCCTCCAATGTTCGTTTTGCCCCTTTTGTTAATGGCTTTGTGATATCGTATTTCATAGCTGTCCCCTTTTGCAAAATTCAATATTTGTCCAACTTTAAACAGGCTGGTTCATTTGTCACTTGTTTTGTTTCCTGTTGCAGTATAGTATGAAATCATAAATTTTGCAAGTGTCTAAATTTATTCATTTGCGTAAAAAGGAGTGCTTTTATGAGTATTGCAGTTATAACCGGAGCATCTTCCGGACTCGGTGCCTGCTATATTGACGCCGTCACAAAATTATTTCCTGAAATAGAGGAACTATGGCTGATTGCCCGTCGGGAAGAACGATTAAAAGAAGTTGCTATGAAATATCAGGATAAACATTGTGTAATTATTCCTATGGATATGACTGATATGAGCAGTTTCAAAATACTGGAAGAAAAATTAAGAGCCAATAATCCTCAGATTGAAGTTTTAATAAATGATGCAGGTATGTCAATCGGTTCCCCTTTTGAGGATATGGAGCTTGAAAGCATGCTAAAAATCATTGACCTGAACTGCAAAGGAGCAACGGCGATAACAAAGGTATGTCTGCCATATATCA
>JBNMKO010000095.1:0-12228 GCA_050874385.1 Eubacteriales bacterium | reverse complement strand
TTATTTTTCTTGACTTCGCTTTCCTCTCGCGAGGACGTGTTATATATTAACATGTTCTCAGAGGTTTGTCAACAGTTTTTTTAAGAATTTTTTCTTTTTTCTAAAAACTGTTTACAATTTACTCGGACTTTCTCTCGTCCGTCCGATGCCTTGTGTTTCAAGGCTTGTTTATAGTAGCACATTAATTCAGATTTGTAAAGGGGAAATTTAAAATAAGTTTTCTTGCGTTTTTTGCAGAAATTGTTTGAATTTTCTGATTTTTAAGAAAATATGTTTTTATGATTTAGCAAGCTTAGTATAACAAACCTATTTATGCCTGTTATACCCATACGCAACTTGCATATACATATATGCACACATAAATATGTTTTTTTGGTATGATTGTGGGTATTTTATTAGTAATTTCTTTATCAATACCCAGTCCACTATGCCTACCTACACTATTATTGGGTATTGTATCAACATTTCATCTAATAATACCCAGCCTATTACCTTATTTGGTATCTCACCAGGTATTTTATCTCATTTATTATTTAATATGCCCAAACAATTATCTACCAAAATAAAAAGACTGATATGAGCCTCTGCACTTCCCACATTGCAGTACAAAAAGTACAGTAACATAAAAATACATCACAGCTCATATCAATCTTTTTAACTGTCCTTATTCTTTTTACTACGCTCCACAGCTTGCCATACAAACTCAGAATTATGACATTTTGCAATAATCACACAGCATTTTCATACCTTTGAATACTGTCTTTTTATTTATACAAGCTGCATAATCCCTATCTTGTCTCCTTCGGCATGGAGCTTCCGCCCTCGCCATATCTTACGTCGATGGTTGACAAGTTCTGTGCATCCGACTCATCAACCTGGAATACGATAACAGCCGTCCTTGTCTCCCCGGCTCCGATGACAAAATTCTTCATATTGCTGAAATCGTTGAACAACAGCGTCTTAAAACTCATAACCGACTTAGAGTCATTGACCCTAAGTCTAAAAACAAGCCCATTATCAGGAATGGAGTAGCTTATATCACTGTCTGTAGTATTTGTGAGAGAATATTCCACAGCAACAAGCTTTTCGCCAGGTTCAGCCTCCACAACGAACAATGTGTCATCGTCGTTAGGATATTCGTCCGCCACCACACAATCCTTGTATGAAATCTCAATTCCCTTGACATTGAGATAGTCAGAAAATGACGAATAGTCATGTTTTACTTCTATAACATTGCCGTCGGCATCCGTCTCTGTCTCCTGTATATTGTCATCCGACGCACCCTTCTGCGGCTCTTTGATATCAGGAGTATATGTAAAATCCACCTTTGTAGATTTGACAATAACGCGCGCCGCATAATTAGCTATAATGTCATTCTGCTCATTATTTATAGTTATCTGGTCTCCGCTGCATCCGGTCATAAGAAAAACGCACATAGCAGACATGGCAGCCATGCCACAAATTGAATGTTTCTTCATAAATCATCCTCATTTCTATAATTAAGGCTAGTCTTTCCACTGCCCCCATTTTATAATAAGTAAAGCCAAAAGTGACTATAATTGCACCATAAAAAATCAAGCTCCAAATTATTATATCATTTTCTACGCGTTTTCGCAATCTAATTCAAACCAGAAATCCACTCCATTTTCCACATTGGCTGCTCCAAAGCTCTGTCCATGTGAGTCCATTATAGCCTTGACTATCGACAGACCTACTCCGCTTCCGCCATACTCCCTTGTTCTCGCCTTGTCGACCTTGTAAAACTTGTCCCATATCTTGTCTATATCATTGTCCGGAATATGCTTACCCGTGTTAAACACATGTATTCTCACCTTCTTTTGCTGAGAGTCAATATACTCAAGCCAAAGTTTTATACATGCTTTTTCATCACTGACACTCTCAACATGATTGATTGCATTGCTGATATAGTTAGTTATAACTTCCTCAATCTTAAACTGGTCAGCCCAAACATACACAGGATTTTCGTACTGATACACTATCTCGGCATTTTTTTGCTGCGCCCTTATTTTATTTGTGCGCGCAATCTCGCCTATATGCTTTGCAATGTCAAAGCGTTCTATGGCAAGCGGGTCGTTTCCGGATTCAAGCTGATTGAGGGTGAGAAGCTGCTTTACCATATTATTCATCTTGCCAGCCTCGTCGACAATGACATCACAGTAAAACTCCATGCTCTCAGGGTCATCCGTAATTCCGTCCCTAAGCCCTTCCGCGTACCCCTGTATAAGCGCTATCGGGGTCTTTAGCTCATGCGACACGTTGGAGATGAAATCCTTTCTCATCTTATCAATCTCTTCTTTTTTGTCGATATCCTTTTGAAGCTCTATATTGGCAGCTTTAAGGTCTGATATGTAATGTTTGAGATTGTCGGACATCTTATTTATGCTGTCGCCAAGCATGCCTATCTCGCCCTTATCCTTCGACTCATACTTCACATCGAAATCCATTTTTGCCATGGCTTCGGCTGTGAGCGACAACTTTTTTATAGGTCTTGTGAACTGTCCAGCCACAAAAAAGGCTATTATTCCACCCAAAAGCATGCCAATTACACCTACTATTATAAAGAAACGATTGGATATTCCCACATTTTTGCTTATACTCTCAAGAGGAACCTGAATAATTATATTGTACATATAATCGTCATCATTGCCGATTATCTCAAGATAGGACTGTCCATCATATATATTGTAGGAGGTCTGTATCACATAGTTATCCCCCTTCGATATCACATCGCTCTCCTTGGGTGACTGTGAAAAATAGTAGTCCTGAAGCCATCTCTTAGTCTTATCTATATCTGCCTTGAGACTGTACACCTTCTCAAAGTTAGAATCAACTACCAATGCAGTCATATTTCTTGCCGTGCTGATATCGTACATGACCTCGCCAAGCTCGTTTTGGTCTATGTCAGCACCGTCTATAACCTCCCGAACCCGGTCAAATGCCTGAAGCAGTGCTTTCTGCTGCTGCCTTATGTAATATTTTTCCAGAAAAACTGCATTAAAAACACAGCAAAAAACAACAATTCCTGCCACAAGCGACATTATTATTATTGAAAGCTTTAGTCTGATTGAATGTTTCATTTCTCGAACTTATACCCCAATCCCCACACAGTCTTTATGTAGTCGCCCTTTTCGCCCATCTTGCTGCGCAGCTTTTTTACATGCGTATCTATAGTTCTTGCATCGCCAAAATAGTCATAGTTCCATACATTATTAAGTATCTTCTCGCGCGACAGGGCTATTCCCTTGTTCTCAACAAAGTAATTCAACAGCTCAAATTCCTTATAGCTGAGTTCAATCTCCTGACCATCTATTTTTACGGAATGAGCCATCTTGTCAATCTCAATTCCCTCATACTCAAGCTTGTCATCGCTCAGAGCATTGGTTCTTCTGAGTATCGCCTCGACCCTTGCCACAAGTATCTTAGGGCTGAACGGCTTTGAAATGTACTCATCAACTCCGAGGTTAAAGCCGGCAAGCTCGTCCTGCTCCTCCGATTTTGCCGTGAGCATGATAATAGGAACTTTTGAGTCCTTCCTTATCGTTCTGCACACCTCGTACCCGTTCATCTTAGGCATCATCACATCCAGAATAATAAGAGATATATTTTTGTCAGCATAAAAGACATCTATCGCCTGCTCACCGTCCTCCGCCTCAACAACATCAAAATCCTTCTTTACCAAAAAATCCTTCACAAGCTTGCGCATACGGCTCTCATCATCAACCACAAGAATTTTAAGTTTATCCATAATATTTTCCTCCGTCGCCATCAATTTTAAAAAACTATACCAGATATATGTGTCAACATTGTGAAATGCTTAATCTATTCCAAGCCTCTTCTCAGCCTCCCTCACGCGCTGCTCTCGCTCACTTAACTGGCTCTCCCATGAGGCATATTTATCGACCAGCTTATTTTCATAATTTATAATATTTATGTTATCGCCTGTCGTGGCAATATACATCATAATTCCTATCACAATAAATAGAACAACATTGAAAATAAGAAGATTTCTCGCCCTGTTCTTATACTTTTGCGTCTCCGCCTTCTCGGACTCAAGCCTCTGCTGCGCATCCGTAAGCTTATAGCCAACCGCCTTTTCCGTCTTGAACGCTCCCGTCTGTATAGGTGGAAGCTCCGATTCCTTGGCATACTTCTTATTTATAATCACATCCCTCAGTCTGCAAAGGTACTCAAGCCCCACCACAGTCGAAAGTGTGTTCTGTGTCACAATGCCCGAGTAAAGTGCCACAACAACATTCTTCTTGTCGAGGTCAACCTTCTTCATAAGACGCTCTATCGACTTTTTCTCCTCGAGAGCCTTCTTATATTCCTCCTCCGTCTCGAACATGTAACCATTTACAATCAATTCTTTGCTATTATCGTTCTTTTTTCCCTGTTTTGTAATGTCCAAATCTTCACTTCCTCTTTCAGGTCTGTCAACCGTTTCCTTCATAAATATAGCATAATTTTAATCAGTTCGTTTTTGAAAGTCAATCCCATAGAATTTAAGTTTCGGCAAAAAAATAAAAGCAATACCATATAAGTACTGCTTTTATTTTAATAGCTGTTACGGTTGTTATGCCGTCTGCTTTGCTCCGCTTGAAATATATGCCTCAATTATCTTTTTGGCATCCTCCGTTGTGAGACTGCTGTCCCTCAGAAGATTTCCAATCTCGGCAATCTCCTTATCCTGTTTTTCCTTTAGGAGCTCATCAAGCTCCACCTGCTCAGACTTTATTCTCGTCTTTAAAGCATCAATAATCTCTCTTTTCTCCCTGATTTTGTCGTCAAGACTCTTTCTTGGTCCTCTTGCCATGTCCATTACCTCCATACAGCATATGTGTAATACTTACTTACATATATTATATGGACAAGACTGACATTTTATTCCACAAAATCAATAGGATATTCTCAATTCTCTTTATTGTTTCCTTGACAACGGTCAAATGGATATTCGCAATCCGCTTTGTCGCTTGCTCATAACCAAATAACTGCTTCGCAGTGCAAGTCCCCACCCACTACTTATTGCATGCAATTTAAGCTATTGCATGCAATTGAAGCAGTGGGTATTACTTGATTTGGTTAAAATTCTCTTGTTCCTCCGTAATATATCAGAGCAATCATATCAGGGCCTGTATGCGCACCGATAATAGGGCTTAACATGGTAATCTTGACCTCCGCCTCCGGTCTGCACTCCTCAATCATGCTCTTTAGTGTATTGGCATCGTTGATACAGTCCGCACAGCTTAGATACACAGTCTTTAAGACAGAAGGGTCATAGTTGGCATTAAAACGCTCCAACATAGTCTTTAGAGCAAGCTTATTGCCACGCTTCTTGTCAATCGTCTGTAACTTTCCATTCTTGTCAATAGTGAGAATAGGCTTGATATTGAGAGCCGTTCCCATGATAGCCGTAGCCGCCGATACTCTTCCGCCCCTTTTTAGGTACATAAGGTCTTCAACCTTGAACCAGTAGTTGACATTGTTGGCGTGTTCCCTGAGCCACTTTGCATTCTCCTTATAGCTCATGCCCGCCTCGCGGTTATTAACGGCAAGCTCCGCCATAACTCCCATTCCGCCTGTTGCTCCAAGTGTGTCAACAACCTCAATCTTAACCTCATCATACTCATCCTCGAGCAGTTTCACAGCCATGAGTGCTGATTCGTAGGTATTGCTAAGACCACTTGAAAGGGAAAGGTATATTATCTCAGCACCCTCCTTCACATAGCTCTCAAACAGTTCTATATAATGATTAGGTGTAATCTGGCTTGTATGTGTAGTAATCTTATTTCTCAATTTTTCGTAGTATTCATGCATCATCGCATCACTCTCAGGTGCGTCACAGTGGAATGTGTCCTCACCCAGCACATACTCCATCGGCACATAACGTATATCATGTGCCTTCGCATAATCCTTATCAATATCAATCGAAACATCCGCAAAAATATAGTAGCTCATAAACTCCTCCATAACCTTCGTCATCTTTAATGTAATGTTACAAAATGCCGCATTTTGTATCACTTATTTATTTTACAACAAAAAAGATGAGTTGTATACAGTATTTTTCTTCAAATCACATTTTCTCTTTGACATCGGACACAAATACCGCCATAGTGTGCGCCGCAAGCCTTATGCGCTTCCTGTTCTCATCGTATATAACACCGGTCTCGTCCGAGGTTATAACACATGTCCAGCTTTTGCCAGCCATCTCAATCACAGCAAACTCATGCGGTTCAGTGTGCATGTTGTAGATAACGTACACATTCGCCTGCTCTCCCGCATATGCACCACTGTAGAGAAGTCCGATATTGTGCGAGTACTCTGCCATAAGAGGAAACCACGCTCTCTCGCTGTGGCATGACAGGTCAGGCATGCCCTTAATCTTATGGTCATTCATAGAAAATTCGTGCTCAGGGCGTATGCACAAATGTTGATTTCTAAATTGTATAAGATTTTTGGTAAACTCATATAAATCCGAATTTTTCTCGAGAAGTTCCCAGTTTATATAGTTTATTTCGTTGTCGTGGCAGTAAGGATTGTTATTTCCGCCGTGGCTCATCCCGAACTCATCACCTGCAACCAGCATCGGAACCGAAGCCGACAGAAAGACCATGGCAAGTGCATTTTTGACCATTTTTCTGCGCTGCCTTAATATAACCTCTCTCTTTGTTTTTCCCTCAACTCCGCAGTTGAAGCTTATATTGTAGCGCCTGCCATCCGTATTGTTCTCACCATTATATTCGTTATGCCGCCGCTCAAAGCTCACCATGTCCATAAGGCTAAGACAGTTCTGGTCAGCCATAAAATTCACGACAGGGTGTCCACCCTCATGCCTTATGGTCTTTTCAAAAAAGTTTCCTATGCTGTCCTCATCTCCTCTCAGGAAATGTCTGCCTGCCTCCATAAATCCATCATCATATCTGATAACTCTTTTTTTATTGTCATATAACGGCTGTATTCCACCTGCACGGAAACACTCTCCGCCAAAGTCCTCCCCGAGCAGCAGACAATCTGAAAGCAAAATATCAGTTCTTACAGCGTACAAAATCCCACTGCTGCCCATAATTCTAAAGCCGTCAACGCCATACATCGTATGCCAGTATCGAAGTATTTCGACAACCATCGTAGGTGCGGTGTCAGGCGAGAACCACATCTCCATGAGCACCGCAATGTCACGCTCATGGAATGTGCGCACCATCTCAGAGAACTCCTCCATGCAGTTGTCCCCCGCACAATATGACCTCTTTGGCGCAAAGTAATAGCCGTCCGTGTACCCCCAATAGTTGACCTTTGTGGTGCCACCGGCTCCTCCATATACAACACCATAATGGAGATTATCAAAATGTGCCGCCGGAACCTCATGGAACTCATAACATGGCATGAGAAGAACCATGTTCATTCCAAGCTCCTTTATATATGAAACCTTTTTTGCAAGAGCCGCAAAAGTCCCTCCATTCTCCTTTTCAAGCTTGGTAAAGCCTCTAACATGAAGCTTATATATAATGGGGTTGTCAAGCCTGTCAACGACATGGAAAGTTTTTTTTGCGCGGCTTTCGGTCAGACCGCTCCTTATAACGCTGCAAAGCTCGTCCCTGCTCCTTCCAAAGTCATCTCCACCTCGCTTTGTTTCAACAGCCTCATAGCAGTATTCCCTCGCATATATATCCGCCTTTTTTTCCGCGCCTACGCTGTAGCACACACCTTCAAGCTCGTCCGCATCCAATTCATTGTCAAATTCCAATACAAAGGAAAATATCATTCCTTGCTTGAATTCCTGCGATATCTCTATTGATACACTATTTTCATGATTATCCTGCTCAAACAATGTCAGTGATAGTATGGTGTCCTCGCTGAAAATACCAAACTGCCATCCCTGTGTAGTTTTCTTAACTCCCAAGCTTATATCAGGAGCGTTTCTTAATGTAATTGATGCCCTATCAGGTATTTTCATATTCTCACACAACTTTCCGATTATTTTATATAATTTCATATCCCATGCAATACGCATCTTATACATATATTACAGACTTTACTTTTTTGAAGCCTCTATCTTCTCCGCAAGCTCAGTAAGATACTCCCATCTTGCATACTTTTCGTCGAGCTTTTTCTGGGTATCTTCCTTCTCCTTGGTTAGTTCATTGAGCTTTACAAAATCTGTCGCAAAACTCACCATATCCGCATCCAGCTTCTCAAGCTTCTCCTCAAGAACCGCTATGTCGTCCTCTATGGTGTCGTACTCCTTCTGCTCCATGTAGGAGAATTTCAGTGCCCTCTCTCCCTTGTTCCATGTCGCCTTAGAGCTTTTTTCCGTCAATTTCCCCGCCGTACCCTGTCCTGCTTGCGCATTAGCCGCCATCTTTCCTAATATCTCGTCCGCGCTCCGGTGCACTTCCTCGGTTATATTTCCGCCCTCATCAAAGACAAATATTCTGTCGGCAGTTCTGTCAAGAAAATATCTGTCATGGCTCACAATTATGGTTATTCCTGCAAAATTCTCAAGGTAGTCCTCAAGAATTGAAAGTGTCTGTATATCAAGGTCGTTGGTCGGCTCGTCAAGTATCAGGACATTCGGCGCGGACATGAGCACTTTTATAAGGTACAAACGTCTCTTCTCGCCACCTGAAAGTTTGCCTATAAGCGAATACTGCAACGTGGAATCAAACAAAAAACGCTCCAACATGAGGGACGCTGACACGCTTCCCTCCGGTGTCTGTACATACTCTGCCACATCCTTTATGCAGTCGATAACTCTCTGGTTCGGGTCAAGCTCTCCATTCTCCTGTGCAAAATATCCTATTCTTATGGTATCTCCAACCTCGACCTCGCCCGCGTCCTGTTTCTCCGCCCCGGTGATAATCCTCATAAGTGTCGACTTTCCACAGCCGTTCTTTCCCACAAACGCCACCGACTCCTCGCGAAGAAAAATATATGAAAAATCATTTATAAGTGTCCTGCCACCAAATGACTTGCTTATATTTCTAAGCTCTATTGTCTTTTTGCCCATGCGGGTGTACACACTCGAAAGCTGTGCCGACTCGGTTCTTTTTGAAGCCGCCGCCTGCGCCGCTGCCTCCTTCATATCGTTAAAGCGGTCAATTCGCGCCTGCTGCTTGGTGGAGCGCGCCTTTGCACCTCTTTTTATCCACTCAAGCTCCCTCCTCATTATGTTCTGTCTCTTCTGCTCCGTAGAGTCAGCCATCGCCTCACGCTGAGACTTGAGTTCAAGAAAGCCCTCATAATTTGTCTGATAGCTGTACACCTTTGCGCGGTCAATCTCAAGTATTCTGTTGCTCACCCTGTCGAGGAAATACCTGTCGTGAGTGACCATGAGAAGCGCTCCCTTGTAAGATTTCAGATAGTTCTCAAGCCACTGTGTCATCCACCTGTCAAGATGGTTAGTCGGCTCGTCGAGTATCAGAATATCCGCCCTCGCAAGAAGTGCTCCCGCGAGTGCAACCCTCTTTCTCTCACCGCCTGAGAGCTTATCCACAACAGTGTCAAATTCCGTAAAACCAAGCTTGCCAAGTATAGTCTTGGCATCGCCCTCTATAGTCCACTCGTTCTCATGCGTGGTGTTCGCCTTGATGACATACTCATATATCGTGCTTCCCGGCGTAAATTCCGGGTTCTGCGGAAGGTATCTTATATGTACATTATTTCCCTTCACAACACTTCCCTCATCCGGCGTGTCAATCCCTGCAACAATCTTCAAAAGTGTAGACTTGCCTGTCCCGTTAATTCCGATAACACCAATCTTTTCATTCTCATTTATCGAAAAATCCACATGGTCAAAGAGTTTTTTATCCGTGTACGCCTTGCACATGTCCTTAATTGTAAGTAAATTCATTTCTTTAATTCCTTTTTTGAGCAAATAATAACAAACTATATATAGTTTAACAAATTAACGTCAATTATGCAATGATGTTGAGGACAAATAGACAAATTTATGTTTTGTATACATTATACACATCGAGCTTTATAGTACTGTCAAGCAAGCATCAAAGCGGACCACAAATATCAGATTGGCTCCATAGCTTCACAACATCACTCAACTCCAAATCAAAGTATTGTTTTTACAAAAAAATATTATTATAATGATACTGGTGGCATTAAATAAAGAAGTTTTTGCTGTTTAGCCGTTTAATGGCAAAAATTTTTAACATAATCGTCCACAATTCAAGATAAATGGGAGTATAAATTAACTATGAACACAACCACAGATACATCTGATAACATTACACCTGACAGCGCACCCGTCTACAAAAGAGCGCATATTTGGCAGATAGGTTTCTTCTCGCTCAACACCTGCGCGACGAACCTTTACCTTGCCATGATGGCGTATGTTTCCTACTACGCCAACGGAATTGCCGGCATATCCGTCGTCATGATTTCAATGCTTTTGACTGTCATGCGTGTATTTAACGGCATCACCGACCCGATAGTCGGCTACATAATCGACAAGACACACGGACGATTTGGAAAATTCCGTCCATTTATGCTGATTGGAAACACGCTTCTCGCAGTGAGCTGCATACTTTTATATTTTACAACGCACCATATACCAAAATATTTCAGAATACCATATTTCATTCTTGTATATGGACTGTTCATAATAGCATTCACATTCCAGACTGCCGTCACAAAATCGGCGCAGTCTATAATAACCAACGACCCTAAGCAACGCCCTATATGTACGTTTTTTGACTCCACCTTCATAAGTGCAGCCTACGGCGGTGTCGCACTGTATGTGTCAGCTCGCCTCATTCCGCGTTATGGCTCATTCAACAATCCTAAGCTGTTCGCAGAATTTATAATCGTGACCGTGGTGCTTTCCATGCTGTGCACCTTGCTTGCGATAGTCGGAATATGGAGCAAGGACAAGGACGAAAACTTTGTTCTGCCGCAAGGTCCCGGACATGAAAATGCCGTTACAATACACGCATATCTCGATGTACTTCGCCACAACAGACCGATACAGATGCTTGTGATTGCCGCCTCAACGGACAAGTTCGCCTCCGTCGTGTACTCACACGCCGCCGTGACAGTTATGATGTACGGAGTAATAATGAACAACTATTCCATATACGGTCTAATCGGCATAATAACAGCCGTTCCATCGCTTGTCATCGTGGTGTTTGGCATATCACTTGCAAGACATTTCGGACAGCGAAAGGTTCTCATCTGGTTTACATGGGCTTCCATAGTATTTCAGATGATTATCGGACTTTTGTTGCTGTCAGACAATATAAGCACTGTGTCGCTAAAGCACATCAACTTCATAACCATACTGTTTTTTACCGTGTTTGCAATTTTAAACGGCTGCAAATCAATCACCAACAACATGGTTATTCCAATGATTGCCGACTGCACCGACTATGAGCTGTACAGAAGCGGACGATTTGTGCCAGGACTTATGGGTGCTCTGTTCTCATTTGTGGACAACTTCGTGTCCTCTCTCGGAACTGCATTTGTAGGAATAATGCTCAGTATCATCGGTTTTGGAAACGCGTTCCCACAGGTTGGCGATGCGATGACACCGCTTATTCTGTGGAGTACGATATTTTTCTACTGTGTAACGCCTATAATAGGCTGGGTAATATCATTAATCTCCATGCAGTACTACAGGCTCGACAAAAAGCGGATGGAGGATATCGTGAGGGAGCTCAATAAAGCAGAAAGATAAAACGGCACATCCTTTTATTCAGAAGAAACTAAGCCTCTTCTGATATGATGCGATAACGGCAGACAACAAATCCAATTAAAAACATCTTGATATTTATATCTTGATATCTGATTGACTTTGGTTAAAAAGCCGACATATACTGTCAAACCACAATTTTTCAAAATGGTTATACAATATATGCCGGCTTATGTTTTTTGATATTGACACTGCCGCTGCTGCCATATCAGCTAATTTTTCACAACAAAATCAATATTTTACAGCGCAAACATCTCGTCTAAAAGCTTCTTGCCAGCCTCAGATTTAAATATCTTCGCTCTCACATTTCTTATATTCTCCTCTGTAAGTTCTTCCTCCAGTGCATTTACAAGGAAATCGGCTTCTATGAGAAGCTGGTAATCCATGCCCGTTACACCTGTGTAGGTGTGATGATGTCCAATCAGGTAACACACTCTGCCGACAAATGCCTCGTCAGCGTCAGAACCCATTATGTTCTCAAGTATAGCCTTCGCCACCGCCGGACCCTCAAT
>JBNMKO010000094.1:0-12292 GCA_050874385.1 Eubacteriales bacterium | reverse complement strand
GGTCTACCTTAAAGTACGTCATGCCGGCATAGCCTCCACCGAGCGCAATCACCGCCAATATCAAAAGCACAATCAGAATGTTGCGCAGTATATGTCTTTTTTTTCTCACTGTACGCGGCATTTTCCTTTTCTCTCCTTATAATATACCACATTCTGTCACAAGAGCACCCAGTCTGCAAAGATTTTCAGGAAGATTTTCATATCCCCTCTTTATATAGCCATATCCGTCAACCGTCACGGGTTCATCCGCAAAAAGTCCTGCCAGCACAAGTGCGGCTCCTCCTCTCAAATCACCTGCCGTGACGCTTCCTCCGTGCAGCTGCCTTCTGCCATATACATAGGCAAGCTTCCCGTCAACCCTTATATCAGCCCCAAGCTTATTCAACTCGTATGCCGTGTTAAACCTCGTATCAAAGACATTCTCCTCCATTATGCAAAAGTTCCCCGACACAGCCATAAGTGCAAGGAATATCGACTGCATATCCGTCGGAAACTCCGGGAAAGGCCCTGTGGATATAACGCACTCAAGCCTCTTTCTTCTGTCGGTATTGAGCACAACACCCTCACCGCCTGATGCCTGATGCGCGCCGAGATATTTCATAACGCTTGCAATCCTGTCGCACTCAATATTTGGTATATACACATTGCCCGTACATCCCGCCACAGCCGCAAGAATTGTGCCTGCCACTATTCTGTCCGCCGGAATGGTATAATGGATGTCGTCGCTGCATATTTTATCCGGAGGAGAGATTGTTATATTCCCGGTTCTCTCGCCCTTTATATCAGCCCCAAGCTCTCTCAGGTAATTGCACAAATCCCATATTTCAGGCTCAAGTGAGGCGTTAAAAATCCTTGATACTCCCTTTGCCCCCATAGCCGCAATCAGTATATTCTGTGTTGCACCCACGCTCGGAAACGGAAGCTTTATGTCACAGCCGACAAGACCTTCCTTTGGCACATGCGCATCTACTCCGCCCGCCTCGCTCACAACATGCGCCCCAAGACTTCGCATGGCACGCACATGGAAATCCACAGGCCTCCTTCCTATCGCACAGCCACCAGGCGGCGGCATTACAAACTGCCCGAAACGCCCAAGACACCCTCCCATAAGGATAATCGACGCACGCATCTTAGTCGCGTACTCATTGTCAAGTATGCCATTTGACGCATCCGTGGCATCAATGTCCATCACATGGTCAAGGTATTTTACATCACAGCCACACATCCTTAGAAGGTCAGCCATAATATGCACATCTGCTATATCAGGGCAGTTTTCAAGAACCGTCCTTCCCCTCTTCAAAAGCGATGCCGCCATTATCGGAAGTACGGAATTTTTCGCCCCCTGAAGCTTTATCTCGCCCGCAAGCCTGCTACACGGATATACAACCACAGCATTTTTGTTGTCCTGCATATAATCCCCCCATTACAGGTATACAAATTATTATATGCAGGAACTTCCCAATGATGCAATTTTTTGCGCTCTTTAAAATGTGCGCTGTAACTAGATTTGCATTATTGCATACATAATCCAAGCCATGTGCATCTTTTATGATATATTAATATATTCTTCCTGTCAATCATGCCTGTATTTTATATGTCTCGACACATTGAGCACAATTCCCATCTCCGCGAGCAAAAACATTACCGAGGTTCCTCCGTAACTTATGAACGGCAGCGTAATTCCTGTATTTGGAATTACATTCGTCACAACGGCTATGTTAAGTACCACCTGAATTGCGATATGTGCCGTCACGCCGGAAACCAGCAGAAAACCGAACATATCAGGAGAGTGAAGCGCAATTACGACAAATCTCCAAATCATCATCACAAATAGAAGAATAAGGCATATTCCGCCAAAAAGTCCAAGCTCCTCGCACACGACGGAGAAAATCATATCGTTCTGCGCCTCGGGTATAAATCCGAGCTTCTGTATACTCTGACCAAGTCCTTTGCCAAAAAATCCTCCCGAGCCGAGCGCATACAATGCCTGCAAAGTCTGGTAGCCCTTGCCTGAAGCGTATTCCTCCGGGTGTCTCCACGCGAGTATACGCATCATACGAAATCCCGTTTGCGAGTCAATCTCCACTCCGGCGGTGACAGGGTCAGCGTAGTAGTGTATATACAGCATGAATGCCACAACCGCCGCAACGCCGAGCGCCGCCATCGCCGCAAAAGGCCAGTATCTTTTTGTCGCCACAAAATAGATTACAAATCCTATTCCAAACACGATTATCGCGGAACTAAGGTTCTTTGTGATAAAGAGTATCATAGCCGTTGGAATAGCTGTAATTATGCCCGTGACAAAGAGATTGCGCCATTTGTCTATGCCCTTACCGACATATATGACAAATGAGGACACGGTAATTATGACTGCAAGCTTACATATCTCGGCAGGCTGTATCGTACCAAATCCAACATTAATCCATCTTTTTGCGTGGTTTATCTCAACTCCAAGCGGTGTCAGAATGAGAAGCACCGATATTATCGCTCCTCCGTATATAAAAGGTGCAAGCTTATAGTAAAATCTGTAGTCAAAAAATATACAGAACACAAACGCCACCATTCCAAGAGCGGTAGATTTGAGCTGCTTCTTTAAATAGAATGCCGGGTCAGGGTTCTTGGCAAGTCTCATTCCGCTGTAATAGCTCGTCGAATACACCATGACCAGTCCAAAGCATACCAGAAACAGTATTATCACAAGTAAAGAATAGTCAAAATATTTTGTTTTCCCCGGGTGCTTTGTCATCGACATTCCTCCATGCTTTACAATTCATTTACATACTGCTTGAACAGCTTTCCGCGCTCCTCATAACTCTTAAACATATCCCAGCTTGCACATGCCGGCGAGAGAAGAACTATCTGTCCGTCCTTTGCATCCTCATGGCATACCGTGACCGCCTCTTTGAGGCTCTCCACAAAGCGTATGTTCTCAAATCCCTGCTTTCTTGCAGCCTCAGCTATCTTATCCTTGGTAACTCCAAGAAGTACAAGCTCTATTATTGTATCTCCAAAGGTCTTAATCATCTCATCGAACTCGGAATGTTTGTCATAACCTCCCGCGATGAGTATAGTCTTTTTAGGCATTGCCTCAATCGCCTTGATTGTCGAGTCAGGGTTCGTTCCCTTAGAGTCGTTGTAATACTCAACTCCGTCGAGCGTGCGCACATACTCAATTCTGTGCTCCACCGCCTTAAAATCCCTGATGGTATCGGCAATGATATTCATCGGAACACCCATCTGTATACATATCGCCGCCGCTGCCATAACATTCTCGTGGTTATGTGCCCCGAAAAGCAGCATATCCCTCACATCGATGACATCCTCAACCTGTGTACCGTCAGTGTACTTTATCATTGTGCCCTCAAGGTATGTTCCGCGCTCCACCTTGTGCTTTCTCGAAAAATACACAGGCGTTGCCGTGGTCTCCTCCCCAAACTTTCTAAGAACCTCATCATCGTAGTTGAGCACTATAAAATCGTCCTTTGTCTGATTTGCGGCTATGCGCTCCTTCACGGCGGCATAGTTTTCCATAGTGTAATGTCTATTCAGGTGGTCAGGTGTTATGTTTAGTATCGCGCTCACCTTAGGTCTGAACTCGTGCACCGTCTCAAGCTGGAAGCTCGATATCTCGGCAACAGTCACCGACTCACTGTTCGTTTTAAGAACCTCAGCCGTATAAGAATTTCCTATATTTCCGACAACAAAAGTCTCTTTTCCCCACGCCTTTATTATCTCTCCCACAAGTGTGGTGGTTGTAGTCTTTCCGTTAGTTCCGGTAATCGCCGCGACAACGCCCTTCTCGTAGTTATATGCAAGCTCAATCTCTCCCCATACAGGTATGCCTGCCTCATTAAACTTTAGGACAACCGGGCTGTCTATAGGCACTCCGGGACTTATCACCGCAAGGTCTGCACTTTTTAAAAGTCCATCATCCAAAACACCAAGCACAATCTCAGGGTTCACACCCTCTGGAAGTCTTTCCTCTATCTGTTTTTTGTCAAGCTTATCATTTCCATCATACAAAACTGCATCTGCACCGACCTCACATAAAAGCCTGACTGCGCCGATACCGCTTATTCCCGTACCTACAACGATTACTTTTTTTCCTTTCAAATCCATGTTCATGTCTCCTATATTTTTGTTCACTTAACCCCATTGCAATATAATATATCCCTAATCATTGGAAAATTCAACCACTTCCTGTTCAATGCCAAGATATGGAAGTATATTCTCAAAGACCTCCCTTATAACAGGAGCCGCTATGGTTCCGCCATAGTACACTCCCTGTGGTTCATCTATGATACACATAGCTATGACCTGCGGATTGTCCGCCGGGGCAAATCCTATGAATGAGGCAATGTATTTTCCCGAGCCTCTCGGAAGCTTCTGTGATGTGGCAGTCTTTCCGCCAATCCTGTAGCCCTCTATATAACAGCGCTTTCCGCCTCCCTCGGACACTACTTTTTCAAGGAGCTGTTTCATAAGCTCACTCGTCCCCTCAGACACCGCATCGGGAATTGTCTCGTACTCGAAAACCTTCGTCGTCTCGCCCTCCTCATTCACCGTCTTTACGGCAAAATGCGGTGTTATAAGCGTGCCGCCGTTTATTATGGCACTTGCCGCCCTAAGAAGCTGCAACGGCGTTATCTGGAATGACTGCCCGAAACTCATCGTGGCAAGCTCCACCTCGCCGACATTCTCAAGCTTATGAATGATTGTTCCCGCCTCGCCCGGCAGGTCAACCCCCGCCCTTCCAAGCAGACCGAGCTTTTTCATATATGCAAAAAAATCCTCCGCTCCTACCCTGCTGCCCCATGTGATGAAAGCCGGATTGCAGGAGTTCATAAGCGTCTCGGCAAACGTCTGTGAGCCGTGTCCCGATGTCTTGTGACATCTTATGGTTCTTCCGCCCACCATCAGGCTTCCCTTGCAGTAAAAACTGTCGTTCACACTCACCACGCCCTTCTCAAGCGCCGCTGTAGCCGTGACTATCTTGAAGGTTGAACCCGGCTCGTATGTATCATTTATGCAGAAGTTTCGCCACATTGTGTTGAGCAAATCCATTTTCTGCTCGTTTGTCAGCTCCTCCTTGGGTATAACCGTCGTCACATCCTCACCGTCGTCATTCTTTTTCGTGACAGTAAGTGAACTGTACTCGTCAATAAGTGTGTACGGGGCGTTTAGATTGTACTCGGGCACATTTACCATGGCATATATTCTTCCGTCCTGCGGGTTCATCACGATTATGGACACTCTTTTTGCCTGTTTTGCCTCGTACGCCTTGTATGCCGCCTGCTGTGCATAAGACTGTATATTATAATCGAGACTTACAATCAAATCGTCACCGTTTACGGGCTCAATTCTGCTCTCGCCCTCCTCCTTTAGCTCTATGCCGCCCGCGTCCGTCATGGTGAGTATCTGTCCTGCCTCCCCTGCAAGCTCCTCGTCATAGCGCACCTCAAGACCGATAATCCCCTGATTATCGCTTCCCGTAAAGCCGATAACCTTAGATGCAAGATTTCCAAACGGATAGTATCTTCTGCTGTCCTCGTCGACCTTAACCCCGTCAAGCCCGTACTCCCTTATGGCATCGCCGACTTCTTTGGTCACGTTGGTCTTTATCCGCTCCATGGACGACACCTTGTTTACACTCTTTGCGACTTTCTCCCTGTCCATGCCAAGCTCTGTCGACAGGACATCAATCACCCTCTCGGCATCGGTTATCTGCGCATGGACAACCGATATTGTACACACTGTCTTATTCGAAGCGAGAACAGTCCCATCCTCCGAGATAATTCTTCCTCTCGCCGCCTTTATAGGTCTCTCCCTCTCATGGAGTTCTTTTGCCCTCTGACCATAATACTCCGACTCAATAAGCATAATCACGGCAAGCCTGACAAGCAGAAATATTATAAGCACCGTTATAAGAGTTACGCCAAACATAAGCTTGCGTTTCATCCTGCCGATATTTCTGCGCTGCTTCATAAAAAACCTCCATAATAAAATCCTGCAATTTGAAACTGCCGATACTACATTTTATTATGAAGGCTGCAATGATATTACATATCAATAATTGCAATATCTTTTATATCCAATATTCTACTGCTCCGTCTGTATAACATCCTCACCGGATGTCTCCGCAGTTTCCGGCTCAGCCGTCTGTGTCTCCTGTGTGCTTTCCGTCTGAGCCGTCCCGCTCTCCTGTGCGTTTTCCGACTCATCCGTCAAAGTCTCCTGCGAGGTCGTTGGTGCAATCGTCTCAGGATTTCCATTCTCATCAAGAACAGTCTCCCCGTTCGCATCCGTCACGAACTCAATCTGGGAATAATCAGGAAGTCCGTCGATATTTATCTCATACACTTCATCCACAGGATATATTTCAAGATACGGTATAAGGTCAATCATGATATCCCTTGCTAACTCCTGCGCGGCTCTTGACGTATCAAAATCCTCAACCTGCGCCTCATCGAGCACTACATAGAACACTACCTGAGGGTCTTCCGCCGGCATAAAGCCGATAAATGAGGTCAAATAATGCTGCTTGTCTCGCGGCTGCTTCTCGGCTGCTCCCGTCTTTCCGCCGACACTGTACCCGGCAATCTTTAAATATCCTCCGGTTCCATAGTCAACGACATTCTTAAGATACCCCCTGAGTGTTTTTGAAGTCTCCTCGGAGACAGTCTTTCTGACGAGAACACTGTCATTTTGAACAAGCACTTCACCGCCTGAGCTCTTTATCTCCTTTACAAGATGCGGCTGATAGTAGTTTCCCCCATTTATAAGTGAACTAAAAGCCGCCATCTCCTGCACCATCGTCACATTTAAGTTCTGACCAAAGCTGTTGGTCGCAAGGTCGATATCAGTAACCAAATCCTTCTTTATGACAAGTCCATACTCCTCTGCCGGAAGGTCAACTCCCGTCTTTGCTCCAAAATTAAATCTGCTCACATAGTCATAGAAAACATCCTTGCCTATGGTAGCCGCCATCTGCATGAGTGCATCATTGCATGACTCCTCAAGGGCCTGACTTACGGTCAACAGTCCATGTCCCTCCGGATGCGCACAGCTTATCTTGGTTCCCATAACCACCTCATGCCCGTCACAGAAATACTCCTCTGTTCCGTCAAGTATGCCCTCCTCAATTCCGCTTGCTATTATAAACGCCTTAAAAACCGAACCCGGCTCATATATCGATGAAACGCAAAAATTGCTCCACACATCATAGAGGGCATCAACCGTCTGCTGGTTGTCCATCTGAGCCAATTCCTCCTCAGTATAATATGCGGACAAATCGCTTGGATTGTTGAGGTCAAAGGTCGGATACTGCGCCATCGACAATATCTGACCGTTGTTAGGGTTCATAACCATTACAGACGTGTGCTTCGAGCCATACGCCTCATTAAATTCCTTTATCTTGTTCTCTACAATTCTCTGTATATTGCTGTCTATCGTGAGCACAACGGTATTTCCGTTTATAGCGGGCTTTATCGTCGTCTCAATATCGGAATCCTCTCCGACATACCCGTACTCTCTGCCGTTAGTTCCGGTGAGATATGAGTTGTAATAGCTCTCAATTCCTATAACTCCCGATGACTCCGTCGCATATCCAAGCACAGACGCGAGAAGCGAATTATATGGGTACGTTCTTATATATTCCTCCTCAAGCCACGAGGCGGTATATTTGTTAGAGTCCGCATCCTTAGCCGCTTTGTAGTCCGCCACCTCATCGTATGTGAGGTATCTTATTATTCTTTTATAGGCACTGTTCTTATTCTGATAGCTGTTAAACGTGTTTAAAAGCTCCTGCCTGTCAAGGTCAAAGCACTGCACAAGCAAGTCAATATTTGCCTCCTTGTCCGTCTTATCCAGCCAATAGGTGTTAGGGTCAATAATAAGATTATATACCTTATTTGAATACGCCAGCACCGTCCCCGTTCTGTCAGTTATATCCCCTCTCTTTGCCAGTATTGTGCTATTTTTGTATTTCAGATTGTCAAAAACCTTCTTTGAGTACTTATCCTTGCTTGTACGACTTATATTTATCATTACAAACGTAAGCGAAGACAAGGCGGTGACAACGAAAAATGTGACTATCAATAGCTTAATTCTCATCTTACGTCGTAACTTCCTTGTCTTCAACTTCTGAACAAAAGCATACTCTTTCTTACCGGATACAACCTCCTCCGGCTGCTGTGTTCCTTCATTATTCATAACTGTACTTACTCCACGTCCTTATACTGTTCAACGTACTCGCTGTCCTCGCTGTCATAGTTCACAATCTGGTTCTGTGAAGGATAAACCATTCCCAGCTCCTGTGTTGCGACATTGTAGATATAATCATAGTCTATGGATGAGTTGATTGACATCTCCATGTTGTCATTCTCTATGGTAAGATTGGAAAGTTCTTTTCTCAAGCTGGCAATCTGCTTGGACTTCTGCGTCATCGACACATTGAGCGAAATGTATCTTGCCAGCACCATAAAAATAACCACCATGGCACCTGCCATCACAAGCGTAAAAGCAAATCCAAAACTGGAACTTAATCCACGGTTCTTATCGTTCTGTGTATTAGATGATGTCCTGCGCTCAGGCTGCTGTGTAACTTCCTCCTTTTTTTTAGGAGAAGTCTCCACATAGGCCGCCTGCTTGCGGGCAAGGTTATCATTGATGTATGCAGTTTTGTGTGAATTTCCGGATTTCCTGCTTTCTGCCATTTAATCCTCCCGCCTTCTCTCAAAAACTCTAAGCTTTGAACTCTTTGCTCTCTTATTAATCTCAAGTTCCTCGTCGGTCGGTACAATAGGTTTCCTTGTTATAATGACACCCTTTGGCTTATTTCCACACACACATACCGGAAAATTAGGTGGGCATGTGCACACATCGACATTCTTCTTGAAGCCATTCTTGACTATTCTGTCCTCCAAAGAATGGAAAGTGATTATACTAAGCCTTCCGCCGTCATTTAAAAGGTCTATCATGTCATCTATTGAATTTTGAAGCACATCAAGCTCCTTGTTGACCTCAATTCTGATTGCCTGAAATGTCTGCTTCGCCGGATGACCGCCCGTGGCGCGAAACTTCATTGGTATGGCAGCCTTAACCGCCTCAACAAGCTGTCCTGTTGTAGTAATTCTTCCAACTTCATTTCTCACACGAACTATATGCTTGGCAATGTTCTTCGCGAACTGGTCCTCACCGTAGTCCCTTATAATATGAAACAACTCACTCTCCGAATACTCGTTGACAACAATCTCAGCCGTTAAAGTCTGTCTGTTGTCCATCCTCATATCAAGAGGTGCGTTGTCATCCTTATATGTAAATCCTCTGTCCGCGTCGTCAAGCTGATGTGATGACACTCCTATGTCTAAAAGAATTCCATCCACCCTGCTTATGCCAAGCTGTTCAAGTACACTTCTCATATTCACATAATTACTTCTGACTATAGTAACCTTGTCCGAAAAAGGTTCAAGCCTCTTAGTCGCCGCTGCTATAGCCTCCTCATCCTGGTCAATTCCTATAAGCCTTCCGTTTTTGCCAAGGTGCTCACATATATGATATGAATGTCCCGCACCGCCTAGTGTTCCATCCACATATATTCCGTCCGGTTTAATAGCAAGGCTGTCTATAGTCTCGTTAAGTAACACAGGTATATGTTCAAACTCCATGTTCTCTCTCCTTAAATACTGAAACCGAATTTCTCCATATTGTCATATTGAACGCGATTTCATCAATCTTATTCTCTTATTTCTTTAATTGTATAAACTGCCTCGTCCTATATGTACTCCTCTCATGACAAAAGGCAGTCCGTCGCCACCACCTTTTATCACAATTTCTACTTTTCACCACTTACATCGTATTTTATACCTTTACAAGATTAAAATCAAGCCTTTTCTATTTTTCCGGATAAAATTACCAGGAAATTGTGACATATTCACCATAAAAAAGCCGACTTTAAGAAGTTGACTCTCAAATCTGACTTCTCAAAGCCGGTTTACGATACAATTTATCCTAATTTTGCGTTGCGCCCATCTTTTTAAGCTTCACTCTGTTGTACACGACAAACGCCACCGCAAGCAATATAAGAATTATCGAGAGCACCTGCGATGCAGCAATTCCGCCAAGCGCCTTTATCACAAGCTGGTCTGTCCTGAGCGACTCTATAAAGAAACGTCCAACGCCATATCCTATAAGATATATGGCAAATATTTCCCCATCGAACTTTTTATGCCTCTTATAGATACATATTCCTATGAACAAGAGGAGATTCCACACGCCCTCATACAAAAATGTCGGGTGCACCTGCACAAAGCTGACTCCGTCAATGGTCACAATATGCTCGATAAGCTCCTGTGTTATGCCCTTCGCCTCCGAAACGGGAAGCTGCATTGCAAAAAGGCTGTCCGTATATCCGCCGAATGCCTCCCTGTTAAAGAAATTGCCCCAGCGCCCTATAATCTGACCGATTATAAGTCCCTGCACCGCCGTGTCAGCCATAAGCCAGAACTTTAACTTCTTTACTTTGGTAAAAATAAAGAGTGTCAGCACCGACGCGAGCACACCGCCGTAAATGGCAAGACCACCCGCCCTAAGATTGAATATCTCAAGCGGGTGTGCACTGTAATAATCCCACTCAAAAATCACATAATATATTCTTGCTCCTATTATGGCGGCGATAAGGGTATAGAGCGTAAAATCAATATAGTCATCGACTTTCTGTCCTGTCTTCTTCGCCTCGCGGTATGCCACGAGCGCACCGCACAACATTCCAAGCGCGATTATAACACCATAATATGCAATGTCTATTCCAAACACCGTGAAGGACTTTCCCGGATTGAGGGTCAGACCAAGGTGAGGAAAGCGTATTGTCGTGTTCATAGTAAATCCTCCATCCTTAATTAAATACTTGATATACCAACTGCAATTCCAACGGCTTTTTCAATTCCGTATCTATTTATAATACTTCTTTTGCCGCCTTATTACAAGTACTTGTTTATTTTGAGTTCGCATTGCTTTTTTTGACCGCTTATGCTACTATATTTTAGTGCAAAATAAGCCTGACAGCCCATTTTTGCGTGTAATGCGGGCAAAATAATGTCTGCATAATAATTTAATAGGCATTTGCGAAACTAAATTCGCAATTACCCGATAATAGTTTAACAGAAACGAGGAATCAATATGAAATTAGGTATTGTTGGTCTGCCAAATGTCGGCAAAAGTACATTATTCAATTCACTCACAAAGGCAGGTGCCGAGTCCGCTAACTATCCATTCTGCACAATCGACCCTAACGTGGGTATCGTGACAGTTCCGGATGAGCGTTTAAATAAGCTCGCAGCACTCTATAATTCAGCAAAAATCACTCCTGCTGCCATCGAGTTCGTGGATATTGCCGGTCTTGTAAAGGGCGCTTCCAAAGGTGAGGGTCTCGGAAATCAGTTCCTCTCCCATATCCGCGAGGTTGATGCCATCGTGCATGTAGTCCGCTGCTTTGAGGACAGCAACATCGTCCACGTCGACGGAAGTGTTGACCCTATCAGAGATATCGACACAATCAACCTCGAGCTCATCTTTTCCGATATCGACATTCTTGAGAGAAGAATTGCAAAAGTCGGACGTGCGGCAATGAATGACAAGTCGCTCGCAAAGGAAAATGACCTTTTAAAGAGACTCAAGGCTCATCTCGAGGAGGGCAAGTCAGCCAGAAGCTTTGAGACGGACGACGATGATGAGAAGGCACTTATCGCTTCATATACACTTCTCACAGCCAAGCCTGTAATCTATGCTGCCAATGTTTCCGAGGATGACCTTGCAGACGATGCCGCATCCAACGAGTATGTTGCCGAGGTGCGCAAGTTCGCCGCATCCGAAGGAAGTGAAGTATTTGTCGTATGTGCAAAGATTGAGGAGGAAATCTCCGAGCTCGACGATGATGACAAGAAAGAATTTTTGGCTGACCTCGGCTTATCAGAGTCAGGTCTTGACAAGCTTATAAAGGCAAGCTACTCACTTCTTGGTCTTATAAGCTACCTCACAGCAGGCCCTACAGAGACAAGAGCATGGACAATCACCAAGGGAACAAAGGCCCCTCAGGCAGCAGGAAAAATCCACAGCGATTTCGAGCGCGGCTTTATCAGGGCTGAGGTTGTCAACTATCAGGATTTGCTCGACTGCGGTTCATATACAGTAGCAAAGGAAAAAGGTCTTGTAGGTCTTGAGGGCAAGGACTATGTTGTAAAAGACGGGGATGTCGTTCTCTTCCGTTTTAACGTATAAGTTTTAACTATGATAGGAG
>JBNMKO010000093.1:0-12452 GCA_050874385.1 Eubacteriales bacterium | reverse complement strand
TTATGTATTATATCATACCAAGCGATAACTGGGAACAACAACACGCGTTTGATTACCTTTTATACCTGTGGGATTATATCATACCAAGCGATAACTGGGAACAACAACATGTTTGTAGAATTTACAAAGCATACGACAATTATATCATACCAAGCGATAACTGGGAACAACAACGAATGGCAATAACATCTATGCGGTTCATTTATTATATCATACCAAGCGATAACTGGGAACAACAACAGATGTGGTATTCAACCGTGATATGCTTATATTATATCATACCAAGCGATAACTGGGAACAACAACCTCCGCAAATTTTATACACAATACCGGCGGATTATATCATACCAAGCGATAACTGGGAACAACAACCCCTGAACCCATGGAATGAGCATCACTGGAATTATATCATACCAAGCGATAACTGGGAACAACAACTGTGCCGATTGTTATATCCGGTGAGAATGAATTATATCATACCAAGCGATAACTGGGAACAACAACAGGGAGAACCATTTTGTCAAACCTCGTGAGATTATATCATACCAAGCGATAACTGGGAACAACAACCGCTCCTTGTGTATCGCCACCGGAATTTTGATTATATCATACCAAGCGATAACTGGGAACAACAACTCACCTCTGGCAGATTTTCGATTTCGTCAAATTATATCATACCAAGCGATAACTGGGAACAACAACGCAGGCCGAAGAGTTCCGGCTGCGGATGAAATTATATCATACCAAGCGATAACTGGGAACAACAACAATCGGTGGATTCTCTCTAACAATTCGATGATTATATCATACCAAGCGATAACTGGGAACAACAACTGGCGGTCTTCTCTTGTCAAGTACCTGTGAATTATATCATACCAAGCGATAACTGGGAACAACAACCCACATGTTCGACAGATATAAAAAGCGCAAATTATATCATACCAAGCGATAACTGGGAACAACAACCAGATTGCAGATGAATGAAAATGGCATAGATTATATCATACCAAGCGATAACTGGAAACAACACTTTCTTGTATTATCTCTGATTTACTTTGACAGTATATCTATTTTGGGATGAATTCAGTTAATCTCATCTGATAAAAACGTGGAATGAACTCAGTTCATTTCACTTTAATCATTGGCCAGAATATAAGCGTAAACCTGAATAAAATAGGTGCTTTAGAAAATGTCGACACTGTTTTAATAGAGTTTTTCGTTCACTTGTGATACAATTAACACATAAGAAATGAATGATTCAATATAAAACATTTCAATTATTAAATTTGAGGAAGGAGATAAGTATGGTATCATTCTTAACACCAACTGACATTATAACAAAGCAAGCTATAAAAATGAAGATACATTATAAGGAGGATGTTAATTTGAAGGAAAAAAGCAAGCTTAATATGGTCAAGCGAGTAATAGAGGAATTCTTTAAGTCAGCCGGTATCATCAACCATGAAGGTGATATGTATATCGGAAATGGCGACGCCAATGATTATGTGGCATTCGGTAAGGTTGCCATAGGCTTAATGAGTGACGTTAGACTGTTAAGTTACATTGATGATTGGCTCTATTATGATGAGTATGGCAATATATGTGACTGCGGTTCTATGAGTAAAAAGGATGCAGGGCTGTTACCGCCGGACGCACCCGATAAGACAATGTATAATGAAAAGAAGCTTTCCACAATGAAAATGGAAATACATTATAGGGAAGCAACAAATCCAAAAGACCAGAGGTCATTAGATAATCTAATCAGAGTGGTTGATGAACTGTTTAAGCGCTGCGGGATACCGAATAAGGAGAAGGAGCATGTGTATGTCGGAAATGGTGATGTACATGATTATGAGCGCTTTGGTATGGTCTTTAGTGAGTTGTATGATTGGAAGGCTTTCCTCAAGTATGTGGATGTGTGGAATTTTTATAATGAGTACAGCGAAGCAGAGAACTTTTTGACACTGAATAGTCAGAAAGTCGCGGCGTTATGAATAAATCCAGAAAAGAGTTTGCATTTGTCCTAGACACTAACAAGTTAAAAGAAGCTTTTGGTGAAAAATCGTATACTAAGGCTTATAACGAGCTGTTCGATTTTTTCTGCAAAAGAAGATAAAGGATTTGAGCACAGACAAGGCTCTGTGTATTGCACCGATAAGTTCCTGAACGATTATGATGTCTGGAAGATATCATACAAACTACAGTAAAAATGCCCTTGAATTGCATCAGTGCTCACAAGAATGAATGTCACGAATATAGGCGTGGCACCGGAAATCTAAAGATTAAGAAGGGAGATTTTTACAATAAGAAGAAAGCTTATTATGGCAAGTCTTATTATGACAGTGGCATGTACAGGCGCACAGGTGGTATATGCAGGTGGCACAACAGCAGGTGAGTGGCGTGAGGAAAATGGAACTAAGTACTGGTATGAGAACGGTGTTAAGCAGGGAACAGAAAGGAATTTATGACATGGGTTAGGATGCGTGGTAATGGCTTGACGCTGTTGACGGTGATAAGATGACAGTGTCAGAGTATGTATATCAGAAGTCAGGAGCAGGACAGTGGGGTGATATATTAAGTGAGAACGGCGACAGGTAAGTAGGTTCGCTGCGACGGGAACGGACACATGGTAAAAGGTTGGAATGAAAAGGATGGCAATACATATCCAGATAAGAATGTGTCCACTATGAATGATGAGCAAATACAAAATATATCTGAAAAAATGAAAAAAGTCTACTAATTATGTCCTTTTTATTGTATAATAAATCTGCCGTATGGGTCACTCATTTGTTGTTGTATTGTCTAAACTTATTATACATCAAAAGTGACTCCTGCTATATTTTTTACTTAAAAGTTGTAAAGTGGTGTTAGATTATAAAAAACATTTAAAAGAGAATTTATATGGTATCATTTTTAAAGCAAAATAACCACGATGTTTTGTTACAGAATGTGCTTGATAAAACGATGTGCACGGAGGAGAAGCTTTCCATTATGAAGATGGAGATATGCTATAAGGAAGCAACAGACAAAAATGATCAGCAGCAACTTGATAATGTGAAAGATGTCATTTATAAATTGCTTATTCGCCTTGGGCTGCCTGATAAAGATGGCAATTTCTACATTGGGAATAATTATACACACGATTATGCACATTTTGGAATGGTGTTTGAAGTCTTAAATAACTGGACAGTTTTTCTCAAACGGGTAGAGATATGGAACTTTTATGATGAATATGGCGAGGTAGAGGACTTTGCCTCCACATGTAAACAGAAAGCTGGTATGTAATGGCAAAGGCTATAAAGGGTTAACATTTAGTTTTTTAAGAGTTTCATTCACCATCTGAAGCTTGCCTCTCACTATATAAGCATCCTTTAATGTCTCTAATTCGTAAACATCACTATAAATCTTTTCAACTTCTTCTTTTAATTTTATGGCAAATTCGTCCGTAGGCTTAGTATTAATATATCTTCTAAGGTCTGCACATATTCCAGCAGAAAATTCTCTAAGTACTTCAATCTCTTTTACAACTTCATAATCAACCATTTCTAATCCTCCAATCAACAATATTTGTGAATTTCTTCTCAATTATCATACCATAGAAAATTTATTTGTGAAAGAGTATTTAAGCTATATTGTATGACACCATATTATTTCCAGTCTGTGCCATACATGTTGTGTTGAAAATAGTGATTTATAGTATCAGACGCATTGTATAAAGCCGTAATAATATACACCTTAATATTGCAATCTTAGTTGTTGTGTTCTAAGTACAAAGCATAACATGTTCTAAGTGACTACTATTAATCTTTAAAAAATTTGGCTTAACCAAGCTATACATATAATCTTTTTTGACACTAATAATATAAAGCAATAACTGAAAATAATGATTATGATAGATATAAAAACGATGACGAATTAGAGAAACAAAAATTGAGAAATATGAAAAGGTATGATATTTTGAATGAAAAAGAAAATTATTTTATAGTCTGTCATGTAATCAGATGTATGGCAAAAAATAAATAGGAGTTTTTTGCAAAATGACAAATTCAAACAAATAAAAATAATTTTTGTTAAGTTTTCCATAATTGCTCGTTTATAGTAAGATAAGATATTTAAAAAAATTTGTAACATTCTTTGTTCTGCGTAGTCATAGATACGAATGAATGTAACATGATGAATGTATTAAATGAAATTCGCGCACCAGACAGAAAAAATTAAAATCACAAAAAGAAAGAGAGGTGAATATGTGAAAGAGTTTGAAAAGATATATTCGGAATATTATGATATCGTATTCCGGTATGTGTTATCCCTTTGCAGGGATGAGACTTGGGCGGAGGAAATAACGCAGGAGGCTTTCTTTAGGGCACTAAAAAGCATTGATACTTTCCGCGGTGAATGTAAACTGAGTGTCTGGTTGTGTCAGATTGCCAAAAACACATTTTATACGGCAGCAAAACGGCAGAAACGGCAAGTGGAATATCAGCTGGAGCTGATTGAGTCCGATGAAGCAATCGAACAAAAGATATACGATAAAGAGACGGCGTTAGAGCTTCACAAGCTGCTCCACAAATTGGAAGAACCGTATAAGGAAGTATTCTGGATGCGCACATTTGGGGAGCTTTCTTTTCGGGATATTGGTGTTGTGTTCGGCAAAACGGAGAGTTGGGCGCGTGTTACATATCATCGGGCAAAATTAAAGATTAAGGAGGATAGTGTGAAAAATACATCTAAGGTAGTAAAAAACACTACCTAAGATGTATTACGATTTCACACATAATATTTGTGCCGCCGATTGGCGGCGGAATGGAGATTAAAATGAAATATCCATGTGAAATGATACAAGACCTTTTACCGTTGTATCTTGACGGTGTGTGCAGCGAGGAAAGCAAAAAGGGGATTGAGGAACATTTACAGGAATGTTCCAACTGTAAAGAGTTTTTAAGTGCCATGCGTGAGGCTGACAAAATGGAGATAGAAAATCCTAACGAGGACAGGGAACGCCAGAAGGCAGCTTCTTTTAAGGCAGTCAGGAAAAAAATATTTGGAAAGCAAATTCTTATTGCCGTTGCTGTGGTTGTGGTATTGATTGCAATAGCATTTGTTACAGTAGGTGTTTTGAAAAACACGAGTGAAGTCGTGGCTTATGAAGATAATATTTCCGTTTCGATGGTAGATGGTGATTTGGTAGGGCGTTTGCATGGCAGCAGGCAGAATTATGTAAAAATCAAAAGGATTACAAGCACGATAAACGGAAAGGAAGAAAATTATCTGTTCTTCTATGTGTCCAACACAAGGTGGGATGCCCTTACCACTAATTCGGAAGTGTTTTCAGAATATACTCTTTGCTATGCGGACAAGGGCGCAGATAGCATTGATGCTGTATACTATTTTGCGGGAAATTACACAGATATTGAAAATATCAGCGGCGAGGAATTACAGGAAGTCATCGACGCTTCAAAGCTTCTTTGGAACAAATAGGTGTAGTCAGGATAGTGTCACATTGTTAAAAAATGATGTGACACTATTTTTTTATGATAAAATCTCCCCATTGACGCGAAAAGCAACTTTATATAAAATTGAATAAAAGCAGGTACTATCCTGAAATAATCAATAATAAAGGAGGTTCAACCATGAAAAAAATCCGCCTGACCTACAATGCCCCGGTGACTTTGACGTTTGTGCTGTTGTGTTTTGTGGCGACGTTGTTAAATTATATAACACAGGGGGCAAGCAATGTGCTGTTGTTTATGACATATCACTCGTCGCTCACAAATCCGCTCACATATCTTCGTTTTTTCACGCATGTGTTAGGACACAGTGGATGGGCACATTTTATTGGAAATGCGTCGTATCTGCTCCTTCTTGGTCCGATGCTTGAGGAGAAACACGGAGCTGATAATATTTTGAAGATTATCCTTGTGACGGCGTTTGTGACGGGAATTATAAACTATATCTTTTTTCCTAGGGTAGCACTTTGTGGGGCTAGCGGTGTTGTGTTCGCGTTTATTCTGCTCACGTCATTTACAAGCTTTAAGGAGGGGGAAATCCCGATTTCATTTGTGCTTGTCGCGGTGATATTCCTTGGACAGCAGGTGTATGACGGGCTGGTTTACGACGATGATATATCAAATATGGCACATATTGCCGGAGGGGTGGTTGGCTCTATAACAGGATTTAAGTTTAACAGAATTAAGAAAGACTAATGATTTTACTTTAGTAAACAATTAGCGCAAGATGAAGGAATTGTCTGACCTAGAAGATGGGTAAAGTAAGTACTTATGGGAAGTCTTAGAAGAACAGAGAATTGCCTATAAGAAGCCTTAAAAGAACAGCAGAGTGCTTATTGGAAGTTCCAAAAATATCACAAACTCCTTATAAGAAGTCATATAGAAATTATTTTATTGTGCACAAAATATCTTGATTTCGCCAGATTAAAGTGTCATCCGATTGTAAATATTCATTTGGCTGAGAACCGCTTATTTGTAAAAAAATTGTGAATAATGAGTAATAGCGATGTAAATTTCTTGAAAAACGAAAAAATCTGTATTACAATTAGTCCGTATGTGTAATATAATAAAAGAAACGAGGACGTGGTTATGGATGCTGTATCGGTGACGTTGTTATTTCTGGGATTGTTTAGCGGAGTTGCACTTTTTCTGTATGGTATGAGTGTGATGGGAGACGGTCTCAAGAAGGTCGCGGGAAATAAGCTTGAGACGCTTTTGTATGGGCTGACGAGCACCCCGATTAAAGGAATTTTGTTGGGAGCGGGGGTTACAGCTATTATACAGTCGTCCTCGGCGACATCAGTTATGGTGGTTGGTTTTGTAAATTCCGGTATGATGAAGGTTGTACAGGGAATTGGTATCATAATGGGTGCCAATATAGGAACGAGTATCACGGGATGGATTTTGTGTCTGTCGGATATTCAGGGGGCACAGGGTGTCGCGGCACTTCTGTCATCATCAAGCATTGCGGCGATAGTTGCGATAGTTGGTCTTTTGGTGAGAAACCTTTCTAAAAAGGAGACGCACAAGGCTGTCGGGGATATTTTGTTTGGATTTACCATTCTTATGATTGGTATGTCAACCATGAAGGAGGCTATGGCTCCGCTTCAGAGCAACGCATTTTTTATGGGTATGTTAACCAAGTTTTCAAATCCATTTCTTGGTATACTTATAGGTATTGTAATCACGGCTGTTTTGCAGAGTGCTTCTGCATCGGTTGGTATTTTGCAGTCGGTGGCTATGTCGGGTTATCTCCCTTTTTCGGCGGCGCTTCCTATTATCATGGGTATAGGTGTCGGTGCAGCGTGTCCTGTTCTTATGAGCGGTATGAGCTCTAACAAGAATGGTAAGAGAACGGCTTTAGTGTATCTTTTTAATGATTTGGCAGGTATGCTTATATGCGGTACGGCATTTTATACGATACAGGCTATTGTGACGCACGGAGGACAGTTTGCGTTCATGGATATTGAGATGAAGTCCGTGTCCATTGCCCTTTTAAACACGATTTACAGGACATTGACAATTCTCATTCTTGCGCCGTTTATAAAGCAGATTAATAAGCTTATGTTCTGGATAATCAAGGATACGCCGGATGATGTTGAGGACCAGGCAGATTTCGATTTGCTTGAGGAGCGTTTCCTTAGAAACCCTGAGCTTGCGCTCACACAGGTCGGAACGGTCATGAACGGCATGGCAAGAAAGGCGCAGAAGAATGTCATGAGGGCATTTGAACTCATGGAAAACTATTCTGTTGAAAAATATAATCTTATTCAGGAGAAGGAGACCGTAATCGACAAGTACGAGGATAAGCTTGATACATATATGATGAAGATTACGGCGGTAGGGCTTAACAAGAGCCAGACGGTACAAAGTTCAAAGTATCTGCATACGGTGAGCGATTTTGAGCGAATTGCCGACCATGCCTGCGGGATATCGAGGGTGGCAAAGGAGATTGTCGAGAAAAAGATTAAGTTTTCCGATGACGCAAAGAGGGAGCTTGAGATTTTGTACAGTGCGGTAAAGGAAGAGCTTGACATGACGGTGAAATCGTTTACCGAGGATGACATAGATATGGCGCGGCAGGTTGAACCGCTTAGGATAACTGTCCGTATGCTCTGTGCGGAGCTTAAAAGAAACCATATTGTTAGGCTTCAGAGCGGTAACTGTGATTCCATAAACGGCTTTGTCTTTAACGATTTGCTGACCAACCTTGAGCGTATTGTGGCGCACTGTTCAAATGTAGCGGTTGCCATGATGGAATTTGAGTCGGATGATTTCAATACACACCAGTATCTAAAGGATATGAGAAATTCTGAGGTCTCCGATATGGCCAGGGATGTGAATTACTATTCCGAGAAATATTCCGTGGAGAAAGCCGCCGTTAAGGCTGGACAAGATAAATAGCGATAGTGTAAAATAGTCACTGTGCAGAGCATGTACAGTGATTTTTTTGCGCAAAAAATTCCCCATCTGCACATAGAACCTGTGAGATGGGGAGCTTTTGTATTGTTAATTTTTACTGCGGTTAAGGCGTGTGAACTCACGGGCGATTAGCAGAATGGACTCATTATATTCGAGTGGAAGTGTGGACATCATTGAAACAACATCCTTTTGCATATCGTTCTGTGTATTGTTTCCAAAAACAATAGTGTCGAGGGAGACTTGAAGACCTTTTGATAACTTGACTAGGGTATCCACGGACATTGATTTGCGTCCGTTCTCGATTTCCGATAAGAATGTGACAGATATTCCGATTTTGTCCGCCAGCTCCTGCTGCGTCATGTTGATAGAGCGCCTTAGTTGGTAAATCTTATTACCTATGATACGGTTGGTATCATGGGATGTACAATTCATATAAAACCTCCTATGTATTATTTATTGTTAAAGTAAAATTTAACTGTAAATACAAAATACCAAAAAATGGAAACTATTAAAATTAACATTAGCTTATAATTTGTTTAGTGAGAGTTTAATCATGATTATTTAACACTATCAAGGAAGCTCATAACTTCTATTTGTGTGTATAATAAGTGTCATGTTGACTTGCTTGTATTCAAAATTGCTGCAAGCCTATTATGATATGCTGCGACAGTGGCAAATAGTGTTATGAGCAGATAATGAAGCAAATTGCAAATATTCGATTGACAAAAATAGTGATTAGAGAGATTAGAGAGGAAGGTGTTTGTTATGGGAATTGCTTTGGAGGATATACTTGGTTTTAATTTTTTTCAGTATGGGAGTCCATACACCGGGGAATATGGGGGTATGCACTTCAGGATGGCGAGAAATCCGCTGGAAAATGTGGTGTTCAACCATGACCCACACAAAAATGATGATGCAAAGTTTGATGTGACTATATGGAGAGGACCTTTTAACTACGACACGACAAGGCAGAAAAAGACCACTGTACAGTTTCCGTTTACCGAGGATGGCAGGCTTTTGGCGGTACAGTGGCTTAATGAGAGATATGATGAGCGCGTTGACTACTGGGCGGAGGGAATACCTCTTTTTCCAAACTACACATCTGACCCTGACATGGAGGTTGAGCCGGATGAAAATAAAGAGGACACGGAAAAGGGCGGCTCGGTTTAGAGCGTTAGAACTGCCGTTATCATTATTATGGTTGCCCATTAGAAAGTCATTTCTTTTGTAAGTATAATAATATGTACTTTCAAAATAAGAAAAAGTGTGGTATTATTCAAACAGTAACCTTGATAATCCGATACGAAGTTGTACGGATGCGGGAATTAGGAAAGAGGAATTATTATGGGTATGACTATGACACAGAAGATTCTTGCAGCACATGCAGGACTTCCTTATGTTGAGGCAGGACAGCTTATCGAGGCTGACCTTGACCTTGTTCTTGGAAATGATATCACATCTCCGGTGGCTATCCATGAGATGGATAAGATGAAAAAAAGCGGTGTATTTGACAAGGATAAGATAGCACTTGTGCCTGACCATTTTGTGCCGAACAAGGATATCAAGTCGGCAGAGCATTGCAAGTGTGTGAGAGAGTTTGCAAAAAAGAATGAGATTACCAATTATTTTGAGGTTGGTCAGATGGGAATTGAGCATGCGCTTCTCCCTGAAAAAGGTCTTACGGTTGCCGGTGATGTGGTAATCGGAGCTGACTCACACACATGTACATACGGCGCGCTCGGCGCGTTCTCCACAGGTGTCGGCTCAACGGATATGGCAGCAGGAATGGCTACAGGAAAAGCTTGGTTTAAGGTTCCTTCGGCAATCAAGTTTGTCCTCACCGGAAAGCCTTCTAAGTGGGTTAGCGGCAAGGATGTAATTTTACATATAATAGGAATGATTGGCGTTGACGGAGCGCTCTACAAGTCGATGGAGTTTGTAGGGGACGGAATAAAAAATCTTTCCATGGATGACAGATTTACCATCGCAAATATGGCTATAGAGGCAGGCGGAAAGAACGGAATTTTCCCTGTGGATGACATTGCGCAGGCTTACATGAAGGAACACTCAACCAAGAAATATACGATATATGAGGCTGACGAGGATGCCGTGTACGATGAGACATACACAATCGACCTCTCCACATTGAAACCTACAGTTGCATTCCCTCATCTTCCTGAGAACACACACACGGTTGACGAGGCTGGCGAGGTAAAGATTGACCAGGTTGTAATCGGTTCATGTACAAACGGACGTTTGGATGACCTTCGCATTGCGGCAGAAATTTTAGAGGGAAGAAAGGTGGCACCGGGACTTCGAGTTATAATAATACCGGCAACACAGGCGATTTATTTACAGGCTATGGAGGAGGGGCTTTTAAAGACCTTCATAGAGGCAGGCGCGGTTGTGAGCACACCTACATGTGGACCATGTCTTGGCGGATATATGGGTATTCTCGCTGAGGGCGAGCGTTGTGTATCAACAACCAACCGTAACTTTGTCGGACGTATGGGACATGTGAAGTCTGAGGTATATCTTGCAAGTCCGGCGGTTGCGGCGGCGAGTGCGGTGACAGGAAAGATAAGCCAGCCGTCAGAGCTTGGACTTTAAAGAATTGATAATTGTGAGAGTAAGCATATTAAAAAAGGACGTTGTGTGATTTTGCAATTATAAGAAGAGAGGATTGTTATATGAAGGCATCAGGAAGAGTATTTAAATTTGGAGATAATGTCGATACGGATGTAATTATTCCTGCGAGATATTTAAATTCGTCCGACCCGGCAGAGCTTGCGGCGCACTGCATGGAGGACATAGACAAGGATTTTGTGAACAAGGTGCATAAGGGAGATATAATTGTGGCTGACAAGAATTTTGGCTGCGGTTCATCGAGAGAGCATGCACCTATCGCCATCAAGGCGGCAGGTGTCAGCTGTGTAATCGCTGAGACATTTGCGAGAATTTTTTACCGCAACGCCATAAATATCGGTCTGCCGATTATCGAGTGCGCCGAGGCGAGCAAGGACATTGAGGACGGCGACCAGGTAGACATTGATTTTGACAGCGGTATCATCACCAATGTCACCAAGGGAAAGCAGTACAAGGGTCAGGCGTTTCCGGAGTTCATGCAGAAGCTTATAGCAGCGGGCGGACTTATAAATTACATTAACAATAAGTAGAAACGTATTCACGAAAACGCTTTGAGAGCTTTACGGCATGGTAGAGCTTGGCATATTCGATTGCCGATATGTCCTCAATGTAATTTTCGGGATATGCGGTTGTACAGCCCTGTTCACGGAGCATTGCCACGGCCTTGTTGTAGGCTATGGCGGCTTCGTTTTCGGAGCTGTATTTTCCTATTATATAGTTTCCATTGATATGGATGCGGGAACGGTAGCTTGTGCGCCCGTTCTTTTTTATTGCCTCGACACCGTAGTAGCGGTTGATTATGCGGATGTTGTGATAGCGGTAGTCGTGGTCATCGCCGTTTATAAATTCGTAGTCGCGCCCGTTTACAGCATGGCTTCTTATTCCGTAGCGAGACAGAATATTCACCTGCATTCCGTAGTCGGCGACAAAAAGATAGCCCTGCCTTTTCATTATGGAGTGGTTGGAAAAATAGAAAAGGTCGTCCACGTCAAATTTCAAAATCTCATTCTCCGACAGATAATAATTGAAATAGTTTTTAACCATATATATCGGTGTCTTTATGTATATTCCGTTGTCGCGGAAATTTATCAGGCTTACATATTTTTCAAATGGAAGAATATGACAAAAATTATGGTAGCTGTCAACGTCACACTTATATATAGAAGAAACAGCGCATAATGAGGTGGTTTTAATATTGTCAGAGTCTGTAGTATTAAAACGGTTTTGGTGCTGGATGATATCGGTGCCGGCTTTACTGTTGCCGGAATTGCCTGTAATCTCAAGTGCCTCCAGATATGCAGCGGATGCCTCTGCCTCGGTTTTGAAGCTTCCGAGGCTTATATGTTTGTTTTTGTATGTGAGTGAGGAACGGTAATA
>JBNMKO010000092.1:0-12630 GCA_050874385.1 Eubacteriales bacterium | reverse complement strand
TTTGTGGTGGGCAAGGGTGTAATCTTTGACGAGAACGATACCGTTTTTCTCGGCGAGATTTCAGTCGGCGACAAGTCATCGAAAGATACACTGTCCGCAACCGTGAGCTATAAAAAGGGTTCGCTCGAGGTAGCAAATTCTGCTTTTGGCAGCCGCACACTTTCTGCTGTGAAGTCCGATTCGGTAGAGCTTGACAAGGAGAGCACAACTACACAGCCGGAGACGACAACGGAGACATCGGGAGAGACACAGACAGAGACGACGACAGAGAAACCGGGACAGACAGAGACAACGACGCAGAAGCCAAGCGAGACGGAGACAACGACAGAGAAACCGGGACAGACAGAGACAACGACAGAGAAGCTGGGACAGACGGAGACCACAACGGAAAAGCCAAGGGAGACTGAGACGGAAACGAGGAAACCGGGACAGACAGAGACAACAACGGAGTCAAACAGGCAGCCTGAGACGACGACAGAAAAGTCGGGCGAGACGGAGACAACGACACAGACACCGGGACAGTCAGAACCGACAGCAGGGACAAATCAGTCTGAGACAACGACACAGAAGCCGGGACAGACAGAGACAACAACTAGTGTAAATCAGAGCAGCACGACAGGCTCGGACAGTGTGAAGAATAATCAGGGCAATGCGCAGGGAAATAACCAAACCGACAGTGACAGCAGTGCCAAGCCGTCAGCATCAGACAATGCCAGTGAAGGTTTGACGACGGCAGGCAGCGTACAGCTTGAGCCGAATAAATCGAATTTGGAGAGCACAGCAGATACAAGCCAGCAGGAGAAGACTTCTGAGGAAATTCAGATGACAGGAAACAGCAGCACTTCCGAATTTGGCGGCATTAAGATGGTTCTTGTTTTGGCGGTGGTGATTGTACTTTTGATTGGAGCGGGATTTGTATTGTATCTCAATTTAAAAAATTTAAAAAAGTAGCTTGCCATAAGAAAAACAGTTGAATTTTTCTTTAAAAATGGTAAAATATAAGAGTATGACATTTTTTACATAGGGAGGTACATTATGCAACCTTGGTTGATAGTAATCCTGTCCATTCTTGCGGTAGTGCTTGTTGCATTTATCGTGCTCGTGATTGTGGGCAGCAGATTGCAGAAGAAGGCAAATTCACAGCAGGAGGCTCTCGCTTCGGCGGCACAGACGGTCTCGATGCTTATCATTGACAAAAAGAAATTAAAAATTACGGAAGCCAATCTTCCGAAAGTAGTGACGGACCAGGTTCCTAAGTACGCGCGCCGTGCTAAGTTTCCAATCGTCAAGGCAAAAGTTGTGGGCGGTGGTAGCAAGCCTATGAACCTTATTGCGGATGCAGCAGTTTTTGACATTCTTCCTGTAGGTAAGGAGTGTAAGGTTGTAATCAGCGGTATCTACATCACAGAGATTAAGAGTGTCCGTGGCGGCGTGATTCCGGCTCCTCCTAAGAAGAAGGGAATTGCGGGACTTATGCAGAAGGCTTCTAAGACCGCAAAGGATACGATTAAGGACAACAATAAGTCCACAAAGGACAAGCCATCAAAGGATGCCAAGGCTGACAAGAACGCTCCGGCAGACAACACAAAGAAGGCTAAGAAGAGCAAGTAGTTGTTATAACAATTTTATATGAAAATTAAAAAATAAGCTCATACACATTGGGATAATGTGTGTGGGCTTATTTTTATTTGGAGGGGTACTGCCTTTGCGGTATCTTCAAGTGTGGCTTAAAAATTTCAGCTCCTATGATAATTATTGAGAAGCTCCTTCTTAACATCGTAGAGCTTATCCGACAAGTCCACATGAACTTCCTGTGGGTTCTCGAAGCGTCTCGACTCGTCCCAGAGGGTGTTCAGTTCCCTCTTGCAGTAAGCCTGAATGTCCATGACAGCAGGTGTCTCGTATACACATTCACCCTTTAAGAATACAGGAACCATAATCTCGCGGACTGTGTAGGTGCCGCCCTTTAAGAGGGTTTTCTTCCATGTGTGTATTGGGTCAAAAATCATAAGGTCTTTGCTCTCGTCGAAGGTCTCGTCAGCAAATGCGATAAGGTCAGCCTTAATTTTGCCGTTCTCCTTGTCATAGAGACGGAAAATGGTCTTGTTGCCCGGATTTGTAATCTTCTCGGAGTTCTCGGAGAGCTTAATCTTAGGGATAAATTCGCCTGTCTTTTCGTCCTGAACAGCGGCAAGCTTGTATACACCGCCAAATGCAGGACAGTCCTTGGCTGTGATGAGGTTGGTTCCGACACCCCATGAGGTGATTGTCGCGCCCTGATTTTTGAGTGAGGAGATAAGATACTCATCGAGGTCGCTTGAAGCCGAGATAACAGCGTCGGTAAAACCGGCATTGTCGAGCATCTTACGAGCTTTCTTTGACAGATATGCAAGGTCTCCGGAGTCAAGTCTTATTCCATAGAAACTGGACTTTATTCCCGCTTCCTTCATCTCCTTGAACACTCGGATTGCATTTGGAACACCTGAACCAAGGGTGTCGTAGGTGTCGACGAGAAGTATACATGCATTAGGGTAGAGCTCTGCGTATTTCTTGAACGCGGTGTACTCGTCAGGGAAGCTCATTATCCAGCTATGTGCGTGTGTTCCCTTTACAGGAACGTCAAACATCTGACCTGTGAGAACGCAGCTCGTTCCGATACAGCCGCCAATCATTGCAGCGCGCGCACCGTAAAGTCCGGCATCAGGGCCCTGTGCACGGCGGAGTCCGAACTCCATAATGCCGTCACCGCCGGCAGCGTACACGACGCGGGAAGCCTTTGTGGCGATAAGGCTCTGGTGGTTTACAATGTTAAGAAGTGCAGTCTCGACAAGCTGTGCCTCCATGATAGGTGCGACAATCTTCACAAGCGGCTCGCGCGGGAATACAACAGTTCCCTCCGGGATGGCATATACATCACCTGAAAAGTGGAAGTTAAGAAGATAGTCGAGAAAATCCTCGTCGAACATTCCTGTACTTCTAAGGTAGTTGACATCCTCCTGTGAAAAATGCAAGTCCTTTATATATTCTATAGCCTGCTCAAGTCCGGCTGCGATTGAGTAGCTGCTGTCAAATGGATTTTTGCGGAAAAATGCGTCGAATACGACTGTCGGGTTGGTGTGGTTCTTAAAATAACCCTGCATCATAGTAAGCTCGTATAAATCGGTGAGCAGAGTTAAATTTCTTGAATCGCTCATAATTGAACCTTCTTTCTGCGATGTAATCGCGGTGTAAATAGTATTTGTAGTATTTTGAAAATTATTGTTAATATATTAACAATATTGTTATATTTATAGCAATATTATTATGAGTAAATAAAGTAGTCAACGGCTCAATGCGGCTTAGTTACTGTATTTTCGGTTGTGAGTACACTGTTAATATATTAACGTAAATATCATTATACACAAGTTTGGCGGGATTGCAAGGATAGGTTTATAAAATAATACTGGGTATTGTTAAGTTGTGCTTTTTGAAATATAATAATACATAAAATTAAATCAATAATTACGGGTGTCAATTAAGAGTATTCACCGTAGGAAAGGGGATTATGTTATTACGGTATATTGTAAGTAATTTTAGGTCAATAGGTCATACTATTGAATTTAATATGCTTTCGGATAAGAAAAATTCAGATGACAGATTTTTGAAATCTATTAATACTATAGAAGGTGAATGGAAAGTTTTGAGCAGGGGAGGACTTTTTGGACCGAATGCATCAGGAAAGACATCTTTTATTAAATCAATAAGGTTTGCAAGAGAATTTGTAATAGAAGGTCAGAAAAGTGGAAGGGGAATTAAGCTAGACCAATTTAGGGGTGAATTGGAAGACTTGGATGGCATTTCTACATTTCAGTTTGATTTCTTTATAAATGAAAATGTTTATGAATATGGATTTTCTATTGATTGCTATCAGGTTCATGAGGAGTGGCTTATGCAATTGACAAAAAAAGGATTTGAGCCATTATTTACCCGAATTACTGACAAAAATGCAAAAACGCAAATAGAAATTGAGGATATATTTCTTGGTATAGATACAAAAGAAAGAAGATTAGCTGATATTTTGATTGATAGTATAAAAGAAAATCAGAAAAACCAATTATTTTTATATAAATTGCATGATAATGGAATTGAAAAGGCAGAGGAAATAATTAAATGGTTTAGAAGCTTGCAGGTTATTTTCCCTAATACTAAAGTTAAAGCTTTGCCTATTAGAATGCAAACAGATACAGAATTAAGAACATATATTGGGGAAATGTTAGGCAGAATGGATACAGGAGTTTTTGATATTTCTGTTGCAAGCGATGAGATGGAGTTTTCAGATTTTGCCGAAAAATTGCAGGTTCCGGAAGAGATAGTTAAAGAAATTGAGGAGATAGGAAATGGTATAGTGAGCTTTGCCGGAAAATATTTTATTTTTGCCGAAAATAATAAAAAACGTATAGTTTTGGTGCAACTGAAATTTTCACATAAGCTTAACGGAAAAGATGTTCAATTTAATATAGATGAAGAATCGGATGGAACACAAAGACTACTTGATTTACTTCCTATGTTGTTTGCAACAAAAGAAAATAGTAGTGCTATATATTTTGTGGATGAGATTGACAGAAGTCTTCATACGAAACTGTCACAGTTTTTATTAAATGAATTTATAAAGTGCTGTAGAGATAATCATAATCAGATTATTTTTACGGCACATGATGTAAATTTGGTTAATACACATGATTTTAGGCAGGAGGAAATATGGTTTATTGAAAAGAATGGTTTAGGAGAGTCTTTTTTACGCCCGCTTTCAGATTTTAAAATAGAAGAAGGACAAGATTTAATTAAAGCTTACCTAAATGGTAGATTTGGGGCAGTACCTGTGATAAGGAGGAGTTAGAAATGCTCAAAATTACAAGTAGAGTTGCACTTAATCATGAAAATCCATTCCGAATAACAAGACCTGAAACACAAAAAATTATATTTCTTTCATTAGAGGGAAGTGTCACAGAAGAAGAGTATTTTGAACGGATTTCAGAGTTGTTTCCGGAGATAAAAAGTAAAATACAGTTTATTTCTGTGGCAGAAGATGCCGTTCACACTGCGGATAAGAAAAGGACAAAGGAACAGAGAGAGCAGATTACTAAAAATCGTCCTAAACAGCTTGTTGAGAGAATAGATAGATTTAAGGTGGATGAGGAGGATAAATATCAATTTTCAAAATACCCTGAAGATGAATTCTGGATAGTTACAGATGTTGATAAAAATTGGTCGAATGAAATAGCCAGTCTGGTGGATAAAAAGACATTTATAGATGAATGGAATGAGGCTATAGAAATATGCAGAAAGAGAAATTATGGATATGCGGTGAGTAATCCATTTTTTGAAATATGGTTGTTGCTTCATCATGATATTCCAAATGATATAGACAGAAGCTTTGCCATAACAGATGCACATAAATATGAACCAACTAACATTTTAAAGAACGGCTTATAGAGTTGAAAGTACCATTGAAAGACAAAAAGCATATTAGAGATTTGGATTATTGTGTTGAAAATGTAAAGATAGCAGTTAAACGTGCAGAAGAGTTGCATCATGATAAGTCTGATTTATGTCCAAAATATTTTGCAACTACAGTATATATGCTTATTAAAAAGATATTGGAACTTTTACCTCAGGATGAAGAATTGGTTGAAAACAAACTAGATTAGGAAGGAAGAAAATATGCTAAGATTAATTATTACAGCTTTATTTCTGGTAGTATTTTTTATTTTCAGTATTCCGATGTTCGGGATACTGTGGATTATCGGCAAGTTTAACAAGCCGAAAAAGGATATTATTGCGTTGAGGATTGTGCAGTGGGCGTTCAAGGTGATAAGATTTCTGTGCGGTGTAAAGACGACTGTTATAGGATATGAAAATATTCCTAAGGACGAGCCGGTGCTCTATGTCGGCAACCACAACAGCAACTTTGACACAATCATCGTGTACTCGATGCTTCCGGGGCTTACGGGGTTTGTGGCGAAGAAAGAAATGGAGAAAATTCCGCTTCTGCGCCACTGGATGAAGCTTTTGTACTGTCTCTTCCTTGACAGAAAGAACATCAAGGAGGGACTTAAAACGGTTTTGCAGGGAATTGAGTACATCAAAAATGGCATATCAATAACCATATTCCCGGAGGGAACGAGAAGCAAGACCGGTGAGATGGCACCTTTTAAGGAGGGAAGCCTTAAATTTGCCGAAAAGACAGGATGCAAGATAATTCCTGTCGTTCAGAACAACACCAGACAGATTATGGAGGCACATTCACCGTTTATCAAAAAAACTCACACAATCCTTGAATTTGGTGAGCCGATAGATGTCAAGTCGCTTGACAAGGAGCAGAGGAAATTCCTTGGAGCGTATACGCAGGAGATTATACAGAAGATTTACGATAAAAATAAGGAATTGGTGTGATACAGGGGTGTTAATAAATGAGTGAAAAGCATATTGAAATGTTTCCTCTGTGCGATGAGGAAGGGAATTTTACAGGCGAGTTAAAGGAGCGCAGCGCCGTGCACCGCGATGGGGATTTACATGGTGGTTCGCATATATGGATAATGGAAAAGCGCGACGGGCATATCCGTGTACTTTTGCAAAAAAGAAGCAATGATAAGGACTCTTTTCCGGGCTGTTATGACTGCTCGTGTGCGGGGCATGTCGACGCGGGGGAGACCTTTTTGAGCACAGCGATAAGGGAGCTTTCTGAGGAGTTGTCGGTAAATGCGCAGGAGGAAGAGCTTGAGTTTTTGTTCAAGCAGTGCGTTGGCGGGGAATACAATTTTTATGGTGAGCGCTTTGCCAACAATGAGGTAAATTTTGTATATCTTCTTAAAAAACATGTGGATATCGAAAAATTGACTTTCCAGAAGGAGGAGATACAAGGACTGTGCTGGAAGGATGCAAATGAGGTTCTTGAAGTTTTAAGGCAGCAGGATGTGAGAGAGGCGGCAGGGGATAAGGATGTGTACTGTCCCGGAAGTTATTGTATATGGACGCATGAGTTTGAGAAGGTGCTTGAAATTGTAAAAAATATGGGGATATAAAACTTTAGCATTTGTATTTATTAGGCTGTAGCTCTTATAAAGTAATGCGATATTCACAAGAATTTGTAATCGATAATGAATGTGAAATTGCCAATAAAGATAATATTTGTAATGGTTTGACATTGCAGTAATATTATTAAAATTTCATCCGTAAGAATAGAAAACTCTGATTATGTATTGCCGAATATTTTGCCAACACATAATCAGAGTTTTATTAAATTTAAATATTTTTGAACATAAGATTTCTTAATTTTCTTACTTTTACAATTATATATTCAATAAAATCATAGTTTTAAATTATGCACTCATCTTTGCGTACATTTTCTTTGCGACAAGGATGAGAACAATGGCGGCGAGTGCAAGGCAGGCTGAACCGATAAAGCCGTAGGTGTACACGCCTGTGGAATCGTAGAAGCTTGCGCTGATTTTTGGCCCGATGAAAGCACCGATGCCGTAGCCGATAAATATAAGACCGTAGTTGCTGTTATAGTACTTAGAGCCAAATATCATACGAACCATAGGTGCAAATACAACCAAAAGTCCGCCGAATGAGAAACCGACAAGTGCAACACACAGTATAAAGTATGGAAGTGACTTTGCCTGTGTAAGCATAAGCATGGACACACCGTTGATTACCATGAGAAGCAAAAGACTGTTCCAGCCCTTGAGCTTGTCATAGATAAAGCCAAATCCGATACGTCCGCACATGTTGGCGAGTGTCATAATTGAAACACACATTGCGGCGGTCATGGCACTCTGACCAATCTGGCGCTGTGCGATAGGGCTTGTGAAGGAGACCATCATGGTTCCGGCTGCATTTGCAAAAATAAACATAACTAAAAGTACCCAGAAGATAGGTGTCTTGCACATCTGACCTATATTGTAGTCCTTGACGGAGATGAGCTTTGCCTGCTCCTTAGAAGGTGTCCAACCCTCCGGTTTCCAACCTTCAGGACATGGAACAATCATCCATGCCACAGCGCCCACGCCGATAAGAAATACAACACCAAGTATGCGGCATGTCATCTGAGGGCCGTATGCCTCGATAAGACGCTGCGCGATAGGGCTCATTATGAATGGACCGCAAGATGCACCCGCCTGTACAAGTCCTGATATGGAGCCTGAACGGTCAGGAAACCATTTGAGTGCTGTAGGCAGACATGCAGGATAAATCATACCGCCGCCGGCACCTGCGAGCAGACCGTAGAAAATATAGAGCTGCGGAATACTGCTTGCAAAGCCTGTCAAAAACCAACCGCCAGCGAACAGTGCGAGTCCGATATAGATGGTTATTCTTGGGCTTAATTTCTGCGCGAGTGAGCCGCCGAGGAAGCCTACGGCGCAGTATGTAAACATATAGATTGTGTAGGCGAGAGCGAAATCGCTGTCGCTCCAGCCGAATTTAGTTGTAAGTGGTATACAAAAAAGGCTGAAATACGCTGTCGCCGAGGTGAAAAGGCTCTGAATCCACACACCGGCAAATACGCGCCATCTTGTTGCTTTCGTAATTTTCATACTTTTCCTCCATTCCCAAAGCAAAAGTTTTAATGAAAAACGCTTTGTTTTTCTTGTGTGAAATTGTAATACATCTTAGGCAGCGTTTTTTACTGCCTTAGATGTATTTTTCACACTGTTATCTGTTGAGTGTTCCAAGGTCAAGTGCCACGTCACGTCCGTTGAACTTTCCGGCTGCGCGGCTTGTGCCAAGCCAGTATACCATGTCGGAGATATCCTCAACATCGAGGAATGGAACGGCGGCATACATTTCCTTGTAGTCCTTGAAACTGCTGCCTGTGAGGTCATTTATAAACTCGACATATTCAGGTGTCTCACACATTGGAGTCTTGACCTTTGTAGGGCAGAGGGCATTTACAATGATACCCTTAGAGCCAACCTCCTTTGCAAGTGTCTTTGTAAGTCCGAGCACACCCCATTTAGCCATGCAGTAGGTGGCAAGCTTTGGTGTTCCATACAATCCGCTTGTAGATGAGATATTTATAATTCGCCCAAAGCCCTGCTTTAACATGTACTGTACTGCGTATTTGTCCGTTCTCCATGTTCCCTCAAGGTCGATGCTTAACACCTTTTCAACCTGTTCGTCAGTCAGCTCCCAAGTGTAACCAAAGTTGATAACTCCGGCATTGGCGATGACAACATCAAGTCGTCCAAACTTTTCCCATGCGGTGGCAAAAAGCTTCTCCATATCAGGAGTGCTTGTGATATTTGCCTTCATTGCGAGAACTTCCGCACCCATATTGGTGAGGGTGTTTATTGTGTCCTTAAAACGCGCATCCTCCGGGTCTAACATATCTGCGAGCACCACATTAAAACCATTCTCCGCATACTTTACTGCATGGGCGCGACCCTGACCCATTGCACCTCCGGTAATCAATACTACTTTTTTTGCTTCATTTTCCATAATTTTAAAACCGTCCCTTCTTAAAATTAGTTTTGCTAAAAGTAAAATGATTTTGTCAAAAGTTTATTCATTTTAATTTTTATGTTTTATGTCGAGATTATTGCACCATGCGATAAAAGCAGATTTACCTGACAGTGTAAAATCATTCCTCATAATAATAAAAATTAATCGTAAATAATTATTGATAAACTTTTAACAATCTAAGTGTATTATAAGCTTTAAAGCTGTTTTAAGGTCAATAGGAAAAATGAAATTTTCTAGATTGGAATCCACACAATATGCAGGTTGTGATATTCATTTTCAGCGCGTGTCATGCACACAACCTGAGTTATTATATCTCCGCTTAACCTGAGTCCGTTCTTTTCCATGTATTCGAAAGCGGGGGAGAGAAATTCAAGTGTCAGATAATGCCCTGAGTTTGATGGAACACAGGTGTGCAGACACATGCGCGGTGGGTGATATTGCACATACTCTCCTTCTGTTATGTCAAGAAATGCGGCATATTCTTCGTTCAGTCCCATTCCAAACTCAAAATCGGGACTTTTTGTCATGATATTTTCGTATGAAAAACGCGCGCATGAATAGATAAAAGGAGTGAGCTTTGTCCATTCCTCGATAAGCTCTAAGGCTTCCGGTGATTTGTTGAGAGTGTAGTTATTCTGCGTGTTCATGCGGAAAATCCCCGGGCTTTTTTCAATTCGGAATTGCCCGATACTCTGTGCGGCATCGTTTAGCATTGCCTGATTTTGGCGTATGCAGTTGAGACGGTTCATCTGAAGCAGAATTTCATGCTCGATAGCGGTTTCTTTGCATTTAAGCTCCTCGGATATTTCCATAGGGCTCTGAGTCTGAAAGAGCTTGACAATCTCCTTTAACGTGTAGCCGTAGCTCTGATAGTGCTTTGCCTGAAAGAGCAGGTGAAGGTCCCATGCAGTGTAGTATCTGTACCCGGTCTCAGGGTCGCGCCGCGGCTGAATAACTTTTTTTGACTCGTAATAGCGCAGTGATTCGGATGAAATACCAAGAAGTTTAGCAATGGTTCCTATGTTGTAATCCTTGTACATAAAAAATACCTCCATACCTTAAAGGTACTTTAAAGTATGGGGGCGGTCAAGCTATTTTTCTATTATGCAGGAGTGTTTCTTGCTCTTCTTATCATAATTAATTCCAACCAAAAGAATATTATCTGTGTAATCCTTTAGAACAGAAGGATAATTTTTCTCTTTAATCTGTTTTATTGCAGTGTCAGCGCTCTGGTTCCATTTAAGCTCAACAACAAGTGCAGGATATGCCGTTGCATACATTGGCTTTGGAATAAATACAAAATCAGCAAAACCACGTCCGGCTGGAAGTTCACGGACAGGTTTAAAATAGTATTCCATAGAACTTAAATATGCTATGGTCAACACACTGCTAAGGGAATTTTCGTCATTATATTCAAGCGTTGAAATGTACTCAGAATGAATTTTTTCAATATACTCGGCAACGGCATTTCCATCCATTTCAAGGGTTGCGTTTAACAGTGACCTTGAAGCTTTCTGGTATTCGATAAATTCGCTCCATTTCGATTCCTCCAAAACAGACACAAATTCGCTTCGAATTTCCTCATTTGGAATGTAAGCCATGCGGGTTTGGGAGTGATATGCCAGATATCCAAGGTGTATGAGTGCGGTTATTACATCATCCTTATTTTTAAAAGTGGTCATGTCGTTTTGGAATGATTTGGTGTTGACGGTAATGCCGTCACCTGACATCATTGTAATTATTGCGGTTTTTAGCCCATCAAAATTCATGTTTATAAGAGGTTTTATCGATTCATAGGTTCCCGTATCAGACCAATAGCTTGTAAATACTTTCCTTTTCATAATGCTTACGACAGCCTTTGGATTATACACATGATAATCGGAGAGCAGATATCCATCGTACCAGCACTTGACTGAATTAAAATCAATGTTGTAGTGTTCACACAGCTTTAAAACCTCTCTGTCGGTAAAACCGATATATGGGGCAAAATTTCCGGCATCGAGCATTGTGTATTCTTCAAAGTTGTTGAGTGCAGACTGTGTTTTGAGTTTTTTTATAGGCAGTATTCCCGTGAGGTATGTCAAATGTATATATTTTGTCGGTTCGGTTCCCTTGAACATGCCCCTAAGAAAATTGATATATTCGTTTTGTACAAGTTGGTTAGCACTAGCGTCCCTTATGAGAATATCCCATTCATCAATTATTACTATGAATTTGGCACCACAAGCAGCGTTGATACATGACATGGCACCATAGGCGGTCTGTACATTTTCCGGAACAAGGGACGGATACTCATCTTTAAGTTCGGCGACTAAATGTTCATTGATATATGGAACAGTCTGTTCGGCGGACTTTGCATCCATCATGCACCATTGTACATCAAAATGAATTACATTATATTTGTTTAGGTGTTTTTTGAAAGACTTCATTTTTCCTATTTCAAGACTTTCAAACATCTTTTCTGAATTGCAGCCTTTGCTGTAATATGCAGACAGCATGTTGGCGGTTATTGATTTTCCGAAACGACGTGGTCTGCTGTTGCATATAAAGGCATCATCTGTATCTATGACTTCATTGGTAATATCGAGAAGTTTTGTCTTGTCAATGTATATCTTGGAATTTAATGCCACGAAAAAAGCACTATTTCCCGGATTTAAAAATCTGCCCATAACATTCCTCGTTTCTGGATAAATGATATTTTTGATACCTATATATTGACAGTTTATCATTGTGTGTAAAAAATATCAAGAATTATGCCGCTGGACAGCACGAAAGTTTTAGTAAGAATATCAATTTTATAATATAGGTCGTAAAACCCACTACCTTTAGGTGGTGGGATGTAAGCCCCACAGAACTATATATTTTAATAAATATATTGATTTTCAGTAAAATATATAATATAATAGATACATAGAGAAACTCTCTAAATCTGTCTAGGAAAGGAGGAAAACATATGTATCTCACGATAAAACAGCAGGTAAAACATCTGTCTAAGGAAGATTATCAGACCATAAAGGAATTGTGCCATATAGCGAAAAATCTTACAAACGAAGCGATATATAATGTTCGTCAGTATTACTTTGCCGAAGGCAGATTCCTTAAATATGAGAAAAATTATGTCCTGTT
>JBNMKO010000091.1:0-12647 GCA_050874385.1 Eubacteriales bacterium | reverse complement strand
TAAACATGTACGATAGAGCAGCGGTCTGTTGCGTCAACCGAAGGTATCATGACCTAAATATCGTAGTATCCATTTCTGAATACTTAGTCTGGTGAACCATTTAACAGAAGCCCACCACCTTTAGGTGGTGGGTAGTTCACAATATCCCTTTAGACAATTACAAAATTCAGACTTCAAATCGCAAAACATCCTTCGCCAATATACTGAATTTCAGAATTATCTATTGTATTCTCTTCATAATCTCCATACACATGCGCCCATTGTGGTACGGGCACTTCCACGGCTCAACAATCGGTCTGCCCTCCTGCGGAGTACCGTCCTCGTCGGTCGCCCAGAACCATTCGGAGCCGGGTCTTCTGTCAATCTGGTACGCCTGAATGTACTCCCACTCCGAGAGCGCCGCATCCCTGTACTCACGCGCATCTGGATTTTTCTCGTAGGCATTTAAAAAACCTAGCACCGTCTCAGCCTGAACCCACCACACTCTTGTCGTGTTCACGACTCCGCGCTCACACTCGTTTGCAAGAGAGTTGCCGTTAAACGCCTCCTCGTAGACATGCCGTGCAAGCGCCTTTGTGATTGGAGTGAGCTTGTCATAGAGCTTTTTATACACGCCGTCCGTAATGCCCTGACGCTTCTCCTGCATGCCGATTATCTCGATGCCCCTGTCAATAAGCCATGAGGTCTCGATATCATGCCCGTAGGAGTGAAGGTCGATAAGCGTATTGTAGTCCATGTCAAAAAATACTTCCTGACGCTTCTTTTCAGGGTTATACATTTTATCCGCAAAAAGGTTTAAAATATCGTAGAGCTTGCCCTTAACCTCCTCGTCGGCTGTCACGCGGTAAAGCTCCGTGTACGCCTCAAAGACATGTAGCAGTGTGTTCATCGTCCTGCCCGCCATAACTCCGTTCTCGGACAATTTTTCGTTGCTCGCCGGCTTAAAATCCCTTGTAAATGCCTCAAGATATCCCTCTTCGTCGCGGCATTTTGTCTCAATAACCTTATACAAATCATAGGCAAGCCCAAGAGCCTCCTCGTCGTGTGCCGCCTCATAGTACGATGACAGCGCATATATAGCAAACGCCTGATTGTATGTATGCTTTGTAGTGTCAAGCGGCTTGCCGTCGTGCGTCACCGACCAGAATATTCCGCCGTACTCCCTGTCGATACATTTATCCCTCATAAATGTATAGGCATGTTTCGCCTCCTTCAAAAGACTCTCATCCTTCAATAGCGTGTACGCATTTGCAAAAAACCATGTTATTCTGCTGTTTAAAATACAGCCCTTCTCCGCATTTCTGTCGAGCTTCAAATCATACGAAAGCCACCCATAATAGCCCCCGTCCTCATCGTCAAGCAGACTTTTCCAAAACGGAATTATCCTCATGGTGAGCTCGTCCGTGACCTCGCTTTTCATTGTCAAAAGTGCATCGTCCCCCTTGATGGTGCCAACGCCCGGTGTGACAATCACATTATCCATCTTTACCGTCTCCTTCCCAATATATGATATATTTTAAATCCTTCTCACACTTTCTTTAATCACAAGCTGCCCCTCTACAATGTACACTCTGCGTCTGTAATCCTCCCCCGATATTTTTTTTATCAGGGTGTGGACAGCTCTTCTTGCCATCTCCTTTATGTCCACCTCATAAGTCGTTATCTCCACATCGCACATTCCGGGGTAGATAAAATTGTCATAACCCACCACAGAAATATCCTGCGGAACTCTCAAACCCTTAGCCTCAAGTTTTCTTATAAGATAGCTTGCAGTGATGTCACAGTTGCACACAAACGCCGTCGGAAGCTCCTGTGGCAGACTGATATATTTTTCAGGGTCTATGCTCCCGTGTTCCCTCTCCCTGTCCTCGATTACCCAGTCCGGTCTTACCTCACATCCGTGCTCCATCATAGCGCGCAGATACCCCATATATCTGTCCGTGATTGAACCCGTCGCAAGCACAGTGCCCAGATACCCAATCTCGGTGTGACCCATCTCAAAGAGATAGTTGGTAAGCCTGTAAGCCCCATAATAACTGTCAGATATCACAGCATCGGCTTCCTTTTTATTGTCGCAAAAGTCGAGGTATATCATTGGCAGACTGCTGTTTTCATTCAAAAACTCAAGGTAGTTCCAACTAAGCCGCCCCATTACAATTATCCCGTCAACCCTGTTGTCCGCCACAATTCTTGGAAGTTCACGTTTTTTCTCAGCCTCTATGCTGACAGGCTCCATGACCGCAAAACACTCCCGCGCGATGGCGCGACCCGTTATCTGTTTGTACATTTGCAGATAAAACGAGTCATATTTGTCAAGATACCGCTCACCTACGAGCACACCAAGCGTATAGCTGCGGTTTTTGGCCTGCCTCGGCTCTTTTGACGGCGGCACATAGCCCATGCTGTCGGCAAGCTCCACTATCTGCTTTCTGAGTGTGTCGCTGACACCTTTTTGTCCCGAGAGCGCCTTCGACACAGTGACCGTGCTCACCCCCAGCCTTGCACCTATATCTGCAAGGCGCACTGACTTTTTCACGCGCGTACCTCCTTCAAACGCACAAGCGTACTCTTGAAATCTCCCCACATATTAGGAATTTTGAGCCCCGCACTCATAAGCGTGTCGCCGTGAAGCACCGAAGCCTGATTTTCGCCATTGCCCTCGGTATCAGCCCCTTCATACAGTATCTTGTATTCCTTATCCGGCGCAAGTCCGTCAAGCTTTACTATTCTGCTCTTGAAATTCGTTCTGTTAAGCACCTGAACATATGTTAAATGCGCCTCAGATTTATCCTTTGCCACCACCATGTAACAATCGTAGAGATTATTTTCCTGATACGATGCAATTCTGTAGTAATCGCCGTTTCTTACAAGGTCATTGTACTTGTGGTACGCTGCAATCTGCCCCGGAATGGCATCTCGGTCCTCCTGCGGTATTTTTGTGATGTCAAGCTCGTAGCCGAAAGTTCCGCAAAGAGCCACATCTCCCCTCGTCTTAAACGGTGTGACCCTGCCGACAGTATGGTTCGGGCAGTCAGACACATGCGCTCCCATCGCAGAAAGCGGATAAATGAGAGCTGTTCCCTCCTGTATAGCTAACCTCTCGATGGCATCCGTGTCGTCCGAACACCATATCTGCGGGCTGTAATACAACATTCCCGCGTCAAATCTCGCTCCGCCGCCAGAACAGTTCTCAAGCAGAAGATTAGGAAACTCTTTTGTGAGCCTTTCTTGAAGCTCATAAACTGCAAGCATGTATCTGTGCTCAAGCTCACCCTGCCTGTCGTCAGGGAGGTAATTGCTGTGAAGGTCGGTGTGCTCACGGTTCATGTCCCATTTCACATACTCGATGTTGGCGCTTCGCAGTATTCCGGCAACCGCCTCATAGCAGTAGTCAACCACCTCAGGTCTTGACAAATCGAGCACATACTGATTTCTTGAGCGGCACGCCTCGCGCCCCGGAATTGCGATAGCCCAGTCAGGGTGCTCCTCATAGAGCTTTGACTCAGGGGAAATCATCTCAGGCTCGAACCATATTCCAAACTTCAGCCCGATTTTGTTCACCTCATCGACAAGGTATTTTAATCCGCCATGAAGCTTTTCCTCGTTAACGAACCAGTCGCCAAGGCTCGTGCTGTCATCATTTCTGTGACCAAACCAACCGTCATCCATGACAAGCATCTCTATCCCGCTCTTTTTTGCCTCGCGCGCAATGGCAAGAAGTTTTTCCGTATCAAAATTAAAATATGTAGCTTCCCAGTTGTTTATGAGTATTGGACGTTTTTTATCCTTGTAAGGACTTCTTATAAGGTGCTCCCTGTAAAGGTCATGCAGATTTCTCGTCATCTTGCCAAGCCCCAAGGCGGAGTACGTCATCACCACCTCCGGTGCAAAAAACTCCTCGCCCGGCTCAAGCTTCCACTCAAAATTATCCGGGTTAATACCCATGAGAACTCTAAGGCTGTCGAACTGATTTTTCTCTACCTGTGCAAGAAAATTTCCCGAATATACAAAATTAAAGCCATAGACATGACCGCTCTTCTGAGAAGCCCCATTATCGACCAGTGCGATAAACGGGTGTTCCTGATGTGAGGATTTGCCCTTTATAGAGCCCACACTCTGCTTGCCGTAGCCGATTTTTCTAAATTCCATCTTTCGCTCTCTCGCCCATGAGCCGTGAAGTGAGAGCATCTCATAGCCATCGTCAGGCAAATCAAGCGCCGCGGACATAACCTTGGCAATAAAAATATTTTTGTCCGAATTATTTTTTAACTTAACACTTCTCGTTATCACATCCTGCTCTGGAAAAACGCTGTAGAAAAGGGTCGCCGCAAGTCCGATACAAGGGTCAACCGCGTCAATTTCAAGCGTATATATCTTATTGTCATCATCTTTACCATTACTATTTTCTTTTGCAAACGTCGCCGGAAGTCCCTTTAACTTTGGCTTGCCCTCATATATCCTGTGCCCCGCATACACAAAGCTCACCGCGCAGCTGTTATCCTCGCAGCGCACCGATATAGCGCCCTCTCTGTAATCGCCCACATTGTTTCCCGGATACTCTGTTGGAAAAGCATCAAAAAACGAACCCCTCTCCCTATTGTTCTTCGACGGCACAAACGGGTTCTCGTCCGTTCTCAAAAGATAATTCACGTCCGCGTCGCTTATTCTGTCCCCATAATATGCGTGACCGATGAAGCCCTCGTCGTCGACCACCGAAATCACATAGCTGCTGTTTTTCGTGTCAAGCTTAAAGGAGCGTAACTCCTCATCAAAAAAAATACCCATAACAACCTCCTCCAAAAATGTAAATGTTGTTATGAGTATTATATTATATTTAAGTTAATGGGTAAATTAAATTTAGCTAATTTAGCTTAATTATACAAGTTGATTGGATGTGCCAAAAAGAACCTTCCCAGTGGCACAGTTCATCCCACTGCTACGCTTACATTCTGCGCCGTATACGGATAGCTGTCTGCATACATAGTCTCCGGTGCAATATCAATCTCACCGTTCATCCACGTCATGACACCATGAAAAATCGTGAACTCAGATAGGATTTTTTCATCCTTTAAAGGCTCAAATGCAGAACCTGTTAATAATGTTGTATCAAATAATCTTTGCTCTCCAGTAGAGAATGTGAGCAAAATCATGCCACCTCTTAACACTTTAGCCGTTTTCACCTTGATGTCCGGTGTCGCTTCTCCCGCATAGCAAACATCATCAATAATATACATCTATAACACCTCCTTACATAGGGGCAATTTTATCAAAATGCTCTCCTCTGACAGCCAAATTCCATGCCTTATATGCTTCCTCTTCATGAAATGCCAGCCAGCCGACCACCATCTTTAATTGCTTTTTTGGAAGGGAACCCGCCAATAATTCTCCATCTATTCCAACGGCAGCCTCATAATCACCATAGTACACATGTACATGTGGCTTATTATGTTGTTTCGTATCCATAAATAACATATAAATAACCATTCCACCAAATCTGCTAAGTTCCGGCATTGTATCCCTCCTTCTACTTAATTTCTATATTTATTGTATCACACCGCTCACCATTTCAAAAGGCCAATGATTTAAAATTTATACTTTTCCCCATTTGACTACTTAGGCAATTTGTTTACTTTTCCGTTCTATATTTTTACTTTCACATGCCTAATTATTCAGCATAAACAGCCCATAAAACTTTTCTTTCCTCTCCATGAGTTGGTCAAATGTTCCATATTCCGCAATCTGTCCTTTATACATCACAATTATTCCATCATACTGTCTCAAAATATTCTCCACAAGTTTATGCGTGATAACTATTGCGGTCATACTTTTCTGTTTGAGAACTGTGTTCTCAATTTTTGCCGCGACCTCGTTGTCAAGGCTTGATGTTGCCTCATCTAAAATAAGCACTTCCGCTCTTTTGAGCAAAGCCCTCGCAATGGCAATTCGCTGCTGTTCACCGCCCGACAGATTTTTGCCGTTCTCGCCAACCTTCTGTTCCAAGCCCCGTGGATTATTTTTTACCACATCCTCCAAGCCTGCATTTTTGACAGCCTGCAAAATATCATCTTCACTGTAATTGTTATACATAGTGATATTATTTTTTAACGTATCATCGAACATGAACACTTTCTGATGTATCATTGCCATTTTGGTGTACAAGGCTTCCCTCGGAATATTTTTTATATCTTTAATATCTTTATCTTGGCAAAATATTGTCCCGCAGTAATTGTCATAATACTGCATCAAAAGTTTTATAAATGTTGATTTGCCCGAGCCGCTTCCCCCGACAATCGCATATTTTTTGCCATGCTCAAATGTAAAATTGATATTATGCAGTATATTTTTTCCTTCATTGTATGCAAATGACACATTTTTTACGGTTATATTTCCAAGTGTCCCCACGTTATAATCTGTATCACGGGGCTCACTTTTTATATCCAAAATATCATCTATTCTCTCACGAATTTTCTTCGTACCTTTCAATAATATCAATGCCCCTGTCGCCTCCCTCGCCTGATTATTGACTGTATGTCCAAGGTCAAGAGCGCCCATAGCAAGCGCAAGAGTTATTTTTCCTTTCGTGATAAGGTACGCCGCGACAATATATTGTATTATAATAATCAGATATGTGACAAGTATCACAATACATGAAAACATGTCCTTTACTGAACGGTACTTATACTTTTTTTGCTCCATGGATGACAACGCATCATTATGCACATTTTTGATTATTTTTTCGGCACTAAAGCTTTTTATCACTTCATATCCGGCAAAAATATCCTTAATCCTGACATTGTAAGATGACATTCCCTTCATGTATGAGTCCGTTGAGTCAGATGTATATTTTCCCAAAAATGCCGGAACTGCAACAGTTGTAAATGCTGTCACAATTATCACTATCGCCATCTCGAATGAGTAAAAAAATAAACCTGCTGCCGATATCACAGTCAGAATAATTGTCTCAAGCATATATGGCATCATTGAAATATAATTTTTTTCAACATTTTCAAGCTCATTGTTCATAACAGAAATATATTCTGCCGTATTTTTCTCGCCGAAATCCCGAAAATCCTTTGACATAATTCCCGAAAAAACATCCGCTCTTATCTGTGTGTCAGTCCTTTTTAAAAAAACTCTCAAGGCATATTTTTGAAAACACTGTGTTAAAAATAAAAATGCCAGCGTGACCGCCCCAAGCGGAATAAGCTTTACAATGCTGTCCATGCTGACCTCTCCGACAGCCGCGAACACACGAGATATAAAATATGATACCTCCACAATCGCCAGCGCTTGCATGATATCCGCAAAAATTAAAATAGAAAACCACTGTTTATTTGCGTAAAAATAGGATTTTATTGTTCTGTTTTTTGATTTGTCCATGAAAATTTCCCTTCGTTTTTTTGTTCAAGCGCTTTGACATTTACAACCTTATCACGCCCTCACAAAATTCACCATGGCAAATCCGGAAAAACATTTTTACTAGTACGCTACTGTTTCCAATAAATGTAATAATTCAATACGATTGAACTATTGCGCGCACTGTAAATATACCAATAAAATTATATAACGTCCAGTATTAGTACACTGAATTTCGCGATTATATTATGTATTTTACAAAGAGTTCTAATCGCATCAATTCTCCTTCTATCATCATATACACAAGCAAGCGCATACGAATACTCCAAAAGTTCAACACATTCCTCTTCCATAAATATGCCGCCCTTTTCCTTTCTCTCAAACATATTCTGTGCATATAAATATGTCAGACGCGAAAGCCACTCAAACTCATCAAGCCTCACCGCCAGCTTAATCGCTTTGGCAAACTTTTCACCCGCCGCCTCAATTTTTCCAAGCTCTCTTAACAGCTCCCCCTCTTCCATGGTTTTAATCACGCTCGCTATCTCACACTCATACGGCATCGGTTCAATATAAGACGGCTTAAACACCGAACCGTATGTAAAAATCTTATCGTATCCTCCCCTGCTGCCAAAATAAAACACCAAATCGTCAATAATTCCCCAATCATTCTCAAACACCAGTACACCGCCACTATCTTTTTCGAGGGCTGCCACACGCCTCAACGCCTCATCAACTGCCATATCATTTACTGTGCTGTTCTCCGCTATAACTTCTTCTATATTCTCCTCGGTATTAGGCAGCTTTATAAGCTTGTTATACTTTCCACACTTATTTTCTCCGCAAATATCGCTGGCTGTATTTGACAATTTTATAAGCCTGTCATATTTTCCGCACTTATTTTCTACACACTTATCGCTGGGTATATCCGATAATTTTGTGAGTTCGTAGTATTTTCCACACTTATTTTCTTTGCAAATATCGCTGACTGTATTTGACAATTTTATAAGCCTGTCATACCTCCCATTTTTTATATCATCTGATATCCTTTTAAATTTTTCGAGCATTTTTTCGTTAAAACTATTCTCCGTACACGGCGAATATTTATCAATCGGAAGTTTAAGTTTTTCAAGAAGTCTGCTCCTCAACTCGTCATTTAGATTGTGCTTATTATTTTCAAGCCTTGATATGGTTGTAACATCGCATATCCCCTCCGCAAGCTCTTCCTGTGTCATGCCGTACATTATTCGTCTTTTGCGGATAACATCGTTCACATTTACGGCGTACTCCTCCACGTACCTCGGAAAATAGTCCTCCGCGCGTCTTACACCGTACCTGTCATTCATCTTTTGCAATATCGACAAAATTCTTTTTGCATTAGACATTTCTTTCTCATTAGTCGTATCTCCGCCGAGCGCTTCAATGCACTTTATAATTCCCGCTTTTAACTCTGTCAGAAAAACCCACTTTCCGCTGTCTATGATATTTTCATAAGTCTTTTTACCAATCTCAAGTGCATTGCGATACTGTCCATTGTCAATATGGTATTTCATAAGCCGATATCCCACATAACCATACAGTTTCTCGCGCTCATGCCGGTCATATCTGTCACTGTCAAGAACATTCAATATATCACTGTAAAGCTCTGCCGCCCTGTCATTTTGCCCGGACTGCTCCATATATCTCACATACTGCTGCACAATAAACATTTCCAGCCTGCTAAGATAATATTTGGAAATATTGTCGATATCAAAATCAGGATAAGTGTACCTTATCCCCTCCATAAGCTTATCCATACACTCAGCCACCGTGGTATGGGTTCTGTGCATCACTTCACATTCCACAAGGCAAAGATACTGCCTGTGAATATTATTTTTTGTGGTCTTTTTGTATGCCTCTATTCGTTCCCGCGCTTCCTCATATTTGCCTGCATCGATACAGTCACATATTCTTATCCGTTCCAACAACTGTTCATACTCGTCACAGTCTAAAAGCACAGTAAATTTTTCCGTATTTTTTCCAAGCCTCTCATAAAGACTGTCAAAAAGAAGCTTTTCCGCACTTCTTATGCCACTCTCAATCCTTGCAAGCTGCGCTGTGGAACACAAGCCCTGTGCAAGAATGGCAAGCTTTATGTCCTGTGCATTTCTCACGTCACCGATAAATTTTCCCGAATAAAACATTTTTACACTTTCTTATATCCATAGCAATTCCATCAATTGTTGCATATATCAACTTATATTTCTTAAGATATTGCTTTACATTAAAAAATGGATTAATTTTTAGGATTGCTATAATTAAAGAGTTTCTCTATAATAACATCCCTCTCCGCCTCAAGATACTCCTGTGTAAAATGCGCTTCATCCCCAAACGCGCTCTCCGGGTAATAGTCTATGCCACCAAGATAATCTCCAAGCAAATCCTCAAGTCCATTGTCCACAATCTGCTGCCCGAACTCCGCCCAGTCGTGGTTGTCCTCGGTGTCCGGAAGCGGAGCCGCCATCACCTTTAGCTTGACCCCGTAGCTGTCACACAGCTCCTTAATCTTAGGAAGATATTTTATTGTGAGGTCACTTATATGCTTCTCGTCGCGAACCTCGAGCTGCTGCTCAAGCACATTGTTGAGGTACACGTCCATATAGTAGGCGTTGTTCTCGATAAAGCTCTTTACTATATCATTAGTCGCATACATTTTTCCAAATCTGTCCTCAATATATTCCCTTGTGTCGTCATCTATATACTTCTTGTATGTGTCGTTGTAAAACGGCACGATAAAGTACTGGAACGAAAAGTTAAACCACAGCGGATTTGCAAGGCTCTGAGGTCTGACAATGTAATAGACCTCCTGCGTCTGCGGATTATTTTCAAGATAGCGACTGAGCAAAATATAGTTGCCAAGCACTGTGATTGCCTGATTTGTCGCTAGATAACATGTCGTGTCCGTCTCGTCCTGATAGTCCGGCGAAAAGATAAGCCTTGCCACGCTGTCGCCTATTATAACTTTCGTGTACTCGGTTTTCTCCTCCGCCAAATCAAGCGCATAATAGAGCTCCGGGCCAAAGCTTGAAGGACTGTTCTTTCCCTTTATATACTGCACCGCAAAGTAGCCGCCAAGTGACACCGCCACAAGCATCACGAACACCAACACCGTCACTATGAATTTTATAAAACTGGATTTATTCTCTCTCATACCACTCCTCCACGACACTACTTTGCCGTGACACTGCCAATAACAAAAAAACTATTTTCTACATTATCAAGCCTATATATTATTAATATCGCACCTTGTCAAAACAGGCTCAAAAACTTAGCCATGTACAAATTCCTGTTTTCCCATTAAAACAAGGTATTTCTAAAACTCAAAGTACACAAAAGAGCTGCTGTCCGCCCCATACTGCATGAACCATATAACCATCAAGTCAACCACCAGAATATATACAATCCATCTGACCACTTTAGGCAGTCTACCGAATTTTTCAAAAATAGAGCTGCCTTTCTGCGCCGCAATGTACGCCGCCAAGTCGTAGGCAAACAACATTCCTATCACAATTATAAGGTGCAGCATCATTCCGCTGTTTATACCAATCGACTGCAAGCCGCCCTTTACATATCCCACAGGTGATGCAATACCATGCCACATATTTGTGAGAACGTACATGGCATCACTTAGGCTGTCCGCCTCAAAAAATACCCACGCCACCGTCGCAAACAAAAACACAAGCACGATACTCACGATGCGCGCCGCACCCTTCTTTTTGTAGGACTTGTCCTTGGGGTCGCGCCCGTGAAGTCTTGCCCATGCATTGTGTGCAAAAGTCTCAAGCACCTGAACCGCGCCGTGAAGCGCTCCCCACACGATAAAAGTCAGACTTGCCCCGTGCCACAATCCGCTGACTGCAAAAGTAATCATTATATTAAGCGCGTATCTAAAGTTTCCCACGCGGCTTCCGCCGAGCGGTATATAGATGTAATCTCTAAACCAAGTCGACAGCGATATATGCCATCTTCCCCAGAACTCCTTGACCGATGCGGAAAAATATGGATACTCAAAGTTTCTCGCCCCGTCGTAGCCGAGAAGTCTAGCCGCACCGTTTGCAATGTCCGAATACCCGGCAAAATCGCAGTATATCTGTATTGAAAAGAGAAATGCCGCCGCCATAAGCGCGAAGCCGTCATACGAATTTACATCCGAGAAAACTTTGGTCACATACCCGGACAGCAGGTCGGCGACAATCATTTTCTTGAAAAATCCCACACCCATAATCTTTAGCGCATCTGATGCCTTCTCATACGAAAAACCATTATTTTCTTTATCTGCCTGTCCCGCTCTTTCCAGCTCCTCAAAAAATGAACCTGGTCTCTGTATCGGCCCCGACGCAATCTGCGGAAAGAACCCCACATACGTCGCGTACTTTGCAAAATTTCTCTGTGCCGGAAGCTTGCCCCTATACACCTCAACCATATAGCTTATGACCTTAAAAGTGTAGAAGGATATTCCGATTGGGGCAGCAATTTTTAACACAGCAGGTGTAAAGCCTATCCCGAAAACTCCAAGCGCATCCGACAATACCTGTCCGGCAAAATTAAAGTACTTGAACACCAAAAGAAGCCCCAGCGCCACCGCAAACGGCAGCCCGAAGCACAATTTTTTTAAGCCCCCCTGACATTTCTCCATGAAAAGCGCCCCTGTGTATGTCACAACGCACACCACGCACAACAGCAAAAAATTATTTACGCCAAAACCAAGATAAAAATAGCAGTTGGCGGCAAGCACCGCCAGATATCTGTACCTTGGAGGAATATTCCAGTATATCAAAAACACTGCCGTCATAAAGACGGCAAAACCAATCGAATTAAAAAGCATATATCAATCCCCTTTTTTCTTTCCGCCAAAGATTTTTGCCGCCGGCTTCTCAAACAACACATATACCACAAATGTCATCAGCACAAAAAATCCGAACTCAATCACCCTGTACAGCACAATAGGCATTGTGGTCGTGTCAGGGTTGAAAATGCTCTTCATTATAAGTATTCCTATAGGATGTCCGAGGTAGAGCGCATAAGAGTACTTCGATATAAATCGAACCAACGACACCACACCACGGCACAAGCCGTTGTCAGGTATCCATTTTTCTACGTCCATCGTCACGAGCAGAAGTGTCGTAAACATGATTATCCAATACAGCTTCGTGTTGCTCACATCGAGGATGAGGAAAGCAACTCCCATAAGCATGAGCACAGTGATATACTCAAATATCTTCTTCTCCTTCACGGCAAAGTAAGCCGCCACG
>JBNMKO010000090.1:0-13240 GCA_050874385.1 Eubacteriales bacterium | reverse complement strand
TCTTATCAACACCCGGCTTACATGTAAGGCAGAAGCCAAACCAGCTCGGATTAGAATTGTCACAGGCCTTTGGAAGATAAAAATACTCCGAAAGGTCTGACAGACCTTCATAGAGAACCTCAAAATTCTCTCTCCTTTTCTGTACAAAAGATGGGAACTTTTTAAGCTGCGCACAGCCTATCGCTGCCTGCATGTCCGTTGCTTTGAGATTATATCCAAAATGTGAGTAGACATACTTGTGGTCATAACCCTTTGGAAGCTCCCCATACTGACCGTCAAACCGATGCCCGCACAGATTGTCCTGACCTGACGCGCACACGCAGTCCCTTCCCAGTCGCGCAGCGAGCGGATTATCTTGTTGAGAAGCGGATTGTCCGTGTACACCGCACCGCCCTCGCCCATCGTCATGTGGTGCGGCGGATAAAAGCTGCTCGTGCCGATATCGCCGACTGTTCCGGTAAGCCTTGTTTTCCCGTCGATTGTATACTCCGAACCGAGCGCATCGCAGTTGTCCTCCACAAGCCACAATCCATGTCTGTCGCAAAAAGCCTTGACCGCACCAAGGTCAAATGGATTTCCGAGTGTGTGTGCAATCATAACCGCCTTTGTCTTGTCGGAGTATGCCTCCTCAAGCTTAGTCACATCAATATTATACTGCGGTATCGTCACATCGACAAAAACAGGAACCGCCCCGTACTGTATAATAGGAGTTACCGTCGTCGGAAAGCCTGCCGCCACCGTGATTACCTCATCGCCACGCCCGATTGCCCTATCGCCAAGAAGCGGCGATGTCAGTGCCATAAAAGCCAGAAGATTTGCCGATGAACCGGAATTTACAAGGCTGCAAAAACGCACACCGAGATACTTTGCAAACTCTCTCTCAAACTGCGCCGTGTATCTGCCCGAGGTGAGCCAGAACTCAAGCGATGAGTCTACAAGATTTACCATCTCGTCGTGGTCGTACACCCTCGCCGCATACGGAAGTCTGTCCCCCTCATTGTATTCTTTATTTTGATTGTGGAAACGGTCACAGTACTCGCTCACAAGCTCAAGTATCTGCGCGCGCGCCTCCTTTTCACTCTTTCCCTCAAACATGCATGAACTCCTTTTCTCTATAAATTTGTAAATAACACAATGGGTATTTCTTAATAATTTACCATCTGTATGCCCAATTTTTAATATTCTGCATATTATTTTTAAGGATTTTGGGTATATTGGGAATTTATTTTATCTTTATACCCAAAAATCAGCTATATCATTACATTTAATGGGTATATTTCATACTTTTTTATTTCTTATACCCATGTCTGATTTATCATTATGTGAGAATAATATAATATTTGCCATTTTTTAGTTTCTGTTTCTGCACATAATTTACTATTAAGCAAATGTGCTATATATTTGCCGCTTTTTAGTTTCTACACCCACATCTGATTTATCATTATGTGAAAGTGCTATAACATTGGGGATTTTTTATATTCTTCCCGCCTCCGCGATATATTCCATAATCTGCTTATCCATACATTCGGAAAACTTTTTCGCTGATAAAACTTCCGCCAACACTTCTGCTTCTTTGGTTGTTGCGTCATTCCCGCCTTGCATACCGCTAACTTCAAGCAACATGGAAAATTCCACAGTTTTTTTTACGGCATTTTGTATATCCCAGACAGGTTTCCACGAAAATGTGGATTTCAGCTTATCGCAGTTGAGCTTTAAAAATCCCGCCTCATGCGGCCCGCCGTCGCCTTTAAACTGCCATTTTGTTCCTTGCCAGCAATGTGTGAAAATATTCACAAGCTCTCCCGTCGTCACGCAGTCCGCATCGTCCGGCCCTACATTGTACCAACCCGAAAGCGCGCCGTTTTCATACTGCTCCTTAGCAATCATAAGATATGCAAAGACAGGTTCAAGCACATGCTGGTACGGGCGTATGGAGTACGGATTTCTTACAATTATCTCGCGCCCGTCAAGTGCGGCTCTGACGCAGTCGGGAATTATTCTGTCCGCCGCAAAGTCGCCTCCGCCTATTACATTTCCTGCTCGCGCCGTGGACACGGCAACGCCCGCATCGGCAAGAAACGAGCGCACATAACTGTGTGTCACAAGCTCCGAGCACGACTTAGAGTTAGAATACGGGTCGTAGCCGTCGAGAGGTTCATCCTCCCTGTAGCCGCCCTCGCTTCGCTCCTTGTTGTCATAAACTTTGTCTGTCGTTACATTTAAAAAGGATTTCACGCCATCGTACTCCGCACAGGCATTATCCATGCTAAGTCTCACACATTCACATACATTGACCGTCCCCATCACATTCGTCTCAAAGGTGTATCTTGGATTTTTATATGACTCCCTCACAATTGGCTGCGCCGCCATGTGGATGACTATCTCTGGCTTAAACTCATCAAAGACCGCCTTCAAATGCCCATAATCCCTGATATCACCGATAACAGACCTAATCCTCTCATCATTTTCAATTCCCGCAAGCTCAAAAAGAGAAGGCTTCGCCGGCTCCAGCGCATATCCGCACACATCCGCCCCCGCAAGAGAAAGCACCCTGCACATCCAGCTCCCCTTAAATCCCGTGTGCCCCGTGACAAGCACACGCTTTCCCCTATAAAATTCCATCAATTTCTGATAATCCATACCCGCTCCCAATCACAATATTCTCAATTAACACAATTTTTCCAAGCCAATACCCATTACTGTCCCTATCAGCTTGTTCATGCCATCGTTTTTTTCATCAGCACAATTTTTCCAAATTAAAACGACTGTAGAAAATATTAGTCCCACAGCTTCCACGGCGCGTTTCCGCTCTCCCACATTGCCTCGAGTTTCTGCTTGTCCCTCTGCGTGTCCATATTTTTCCAAAATCCCGGATGATGGTAAGCCATAAGCTGTCCCTCGGCGACAAGCCTCTCAACAGGCTCCTTCTCAAACACTGTGTCAGGTCCTTCAATATAGTCAAAAATCTCCGGCTGACAAACCATAAAGCCTCCGTTTATAACCCGTCCGTCCAGGTCATGCTTCTCACGGAACGCCGTTATAACACCGTCCTCGCGCACATCGAGCGCGCCAAACTGCTGCCCGATATTGATTGCCGTGATTGTCATAAGCTTTCCATGTTCCCTGTGATACTCAAGCAGTTTGTTGATATCCACGTCGGCAACGCCGTCGCCGTAGGTGAGCATAAAAGGCTCGTTTCCTATATATTCCTGAACCTTCTTTATACGTCCGCCCGTCATTGTCCTAAGCCCCGTGTCCACAAGTGTGACCTTCCACGGCTCTGTCTTTACATTGTGTACAATCATATTGTTTGCCGCAAGGTCAAAAGTCACATCCGACGTGTGAAGAAAATAGTCCGCAAAAAACTCCTTAACCATATACTGCTTGTATCCTAAGCAAACCACAAAATCGTTAAACCCGTAATGCGAATATATCTTCATAATATGCCATAACATGGGCATACCGCCAATCTCTATCATCGGCTTCGGCTTTAGATGGCTCTCCTCGCTGATTCTCGTTCCGAAACCGCCCGCCAAAATTATTGTTTTCATATATTTTTTATTCCTTTATGCGCGTACATAATTATTAGTTCAGTATAACACATTATATTATTTCACGCCATAATCATTTTTCCGTGACAGAAAGGAAGACCTCTGTGTCCCAGAGCCCAAAACCGCCCCCTTGGCTCTTGCATTTAAGATTTCTGTATTATATGATAATAACGCGGCGGCACATACACAGCTGATTTGCGGCTTAAATACAACCTTTTAATACATTAATTAAACAGGCTGACTATAATTCATTCACTCATTCGGAGGCTGAAATGCACAAATTTTCAAACACACTTGTAAAATATATTTCATATTTTATTTTTATTATCTCAGGAATTTTTATTTTTTATCTTTTTTTCCTGAGCACATTTTCGACAAGCCATATCTCGCCAAGCAGCCACGGAAGCATGGAATATACTTATTACACTTCCGACAACGCTTTTTTGCATATAGGGCTTATAATCCTGTTTTCCATAATCTGCATGTCGGGCATACACACAATTTACCGTTCACAATCTGAAAAATTTGGAAAAATATTGACAAAAATTGCAGACCTGCTCCCATTTATAACAACCGCTTTAGCCGTTTTGTGGGTCATATATACAAAAAATGTACCTTTCCCGGTAGCCGACCAAGGCACGGTTCTATTCATACCCATGCAGATGCGCGGCAACGATTTTTCAGCCTTTTATCCGGGACAGTACATGGATATGTATCATAATCAATACGGTATTGTCATGCTCATATATCTCATGTCGCACATTGTCGGAAATTACAATTACATTGCATTTCAGATACTCAACGCCGTAAGTCTTGGAATAATTGTATTTTTTATCAGAAAGACTGCTTTTATTATCACTGACAGCAAGACTACAGCCGCTATATGCTGTATCTGCACCGCACTTTTTACCCCGCTGTTTTTGTACTCGACCTTCGTATACGGAACGCTGATAGGGCTTGCGCTTGCCACCGCGTCATTCTGCCTGCTTTTAAACTACATAAAACACCAAAAGACCCAAAGCCTCGCCATAGCTGTACTTCTTATTGTCCTGTCAGTTTTTATGAAGTCCAACTACCTTATCGCGCTCATCGCCTTTTTGATTATACTGATGTTAAATGTCATAAAAGAACACAAAAAAAGCGCCGTTATCTGCCTTTTAGTGACACTTCCGCTGTACATTTTGTGCTCATCTTTGTTGACCACCGCATATAAAAATCTTACCAAAGTGCCTGTTTCAAAGGGCATGCCCGCGTCAGTGCACATCGCCATGGGCTTATCCGAGGCAGAAAATTCTGCTCCCGGCTGGTACAATGACAGCTTTGTGAGCGCATACCGCGAAAACAGCGGCGATTACGAATATGCCAATGGTGTGGCAGTCACCTTTATAAAAGACCGGATAAAGTTTTTTGTGAAAAATCCTGCCTCCGCACTCAGCTTCTTTTCGCGCAAGATGGCTTCCGGCTGGAACAACCCGACCTTTCAGAGCTTCTGGCTGTACCGCCGCAACTCTGTTGTCAGCGATGAATTTATACATCACAGCCCGTTGACTGACACTCTTCTGGGCTTGTCGGAAAATGTGTCCGTATACAGATTTATAATAAATGTTCTAAACGCTGTGCACACGCTTATACTCTTCGGCGCGATGATGTATATTTTATTTAACTTTAAAAATTCCGGAACAGCTCTTGGATATATGCGCGCACTTATACCGCTGTTCTTTGTGGGAGGATTTTTGTTCCACGGCTTTTGGGAGATGAAAGCACAGTACACGCTGCCATACTTTGTGCTGTTAATTCCCATATCCGTTATCGGATTTAAAGCTTTTATTTTGGATTTATATAACACGATTATTGATTATAAAAACAAAAAAAGAAAACACATATTTTCAACTGCATCAATCGCGCTAATCATTGTATTAATCGCAGCAGTCTTAATATATGTGCTTCCTTTTTCATTCAACACAGAATTATTCAAATTAAATGACAACTCATATCTGTTCTTTACATCTGAGCTGTAGTGCAACAAAAATTATCAGTCACAATTCTTTCACAGCACCAAAGCCAGCCCTCTGTCCCAATCTTGGACAAGGGGTCTGCCCCCGGTGTCCCATTATTTCACACTAAAGCCAAAAGAATCCGACTCCTTTTGTTCATCCTCAAGCCGCAGCTTTCCAATCTCCTCCACAAGTTCTGTCACTGTACTTAAATATTTGTCGGTGGTTTTAAGTTCATCCTTTGCCGATGTGTACCTGAAATATGGCACAGCCTCGGGCTTAAACTGGACGCGCCCGTCATATTTTTTTACAAAATCAGGTATCTTGTTGATATCGACCCTCGCCTGAGGGTACATTCTTATGATAATCTGCGCCTGTGAGCCTTTTATCTCGATGATATCCGCAAGGTGTGCATTTGATTTTATAAATGCCACGCGCATAAGGTTAATCGCGGTCTTAGGTATGTCACCGAAGCGGTCTGTGAGCTCATCCTGCATGTCCACAAGCTCCTCGCGCGTCGTGATTGCGGCGATGCGCTTGTATATGTCAAGCTTTTGCGCCTCGCTTCTTATATAGGTAGCCGGGATATATGCGTCAACCGGAAGGTCAACATTTGTCTCGAACTCGTCCTCAATCTTTTTGTAGCCCTTCAGCGTGAGCACCGCCTCGTTTAGCATTTTGCAGTACAAATCATAGCCCACGGCAGCCATGTGCCCGTGCTGCTCCGCGCCTAGAACATTTCCCGCTCCCCTTATTTCAAGGTCTTTCATCGCAATCTTAAATCCGCTTCCAAGCTCCGTGAACTCCCTTATCGCAGACAGCCTCTTCTCCGCCTCCTCGCGAAGCATCCTGTCGCGCTTGTAGAGCAAAAATGCGTATGCTGTACGGTTAGAGCGCCCCACACGCCCCCTCAACTGGTAGAGCTGTGAAAGTCCGAAACGGTCAGCGTCGTGTATAATAATCGTGTTTGTGTTGGGAATGTCAAGACCCGTCTCGATGATGGTCGTCGACACAAGCACGTCTATGTCACCATTTATAAAGTCGAACATAATCTTCTCAAGCTGTCTTTCGTGCATCTGCCCATGGGCGTAAGCCACATTTGCGTCCGGCACTATGGCAGAAATCTTGTCAGCCACATCCTCAATGCCCTTTACCATGTTGAACACATAGTACACCTGTCCGCCCCTCGAGAGCTCTCTTATTATTGCCTCCCTTATAAGCTCCTCGTCGTACTCCGTCACAAACGTCTGTATAGGCATCCTGTCGACGGGCGCTTCTGTGAGCACACTCATGTCCCTTATCCCCACAAGGCTCATGTGGAGCGTTCTCGGAATAGGTGTCGCCGACAATGTGAGCACATCGAGGTCGGATTTTAACTGCTTTATTTTCTCCTTGTGGGTCACGCCAAAACGCTGCTCCTCGTCGATTATCATAAGCCCCAAATCCTTGAACTTTACATCCTTTGAGAGAACCCTGTGAGTGCCGATTACAATGTCAACCGTGCCCTTTTTTAACCCGTCAAGCGTATTTTTTACCTGCGAAGGCGTACAAAAACGGCTGAGTAACTCCACCCTCACGCCAAACGACTGCATCCTCTGCACAAAGCTGTTGTAATGCTGCTGGGCAAGTATCGTGGTCGGCACAAGATACACCACCTGTTTGTTGTCGCACACCGCCTTGAACGCCGCGCGCATGGCAACCTCCGTCTTTCCAAAGCCGACATCACCACACAGCAGTCTGTCCATTATCTTTGTGCTCTCCATGTCCTGCTTTGTCTCTGCTATAGCAGTCAACTGGTCGTCCGTCTCCTCGTAAGGGAACATCTCCTCAAACTCCTGCTGCCACACCGTGTCCTGCCCGAACTGGTAGCCCTGCCTGTTCTGCCTTATCGCGTACAGCTCGACAAGCTCCTTTGCAATCCCGGCAACTGCACTTTTTACCTTCGCCTTTGTCTTAGACCACTCCACAGTTCCAAGCTTGTTAAGCTTAGGCTTGTGTCCGTCAGGCCCTGAAAACTTCTGTATGCTGTCAAGCTGCGTCGCAAGCACATAGAGATTGCTTCCGCCGCTGTACTCAATTTTTATATAATCCTTCTCAACTTTGTCGACAACGACTTTCTCGATACCGCGGTAAATGCCCATTCCGTGGTTTTCATGCACCACATAGTCGCCGATTGACAGCTCGGCAAAATCAGATATTGACTTGCCCTCGTAGGCTTTTGCCTTTGCCCTCTTTTTTTTCTTGTCCTGTGTAAAAATATCGCTCTCGGCAATCAGCACAAACTTAATCTGCGGGTACTCAAAGCCCTTCGAGAGATTTCCGAACACCGTCATAACCTCTCCCGGCAAAAGCTCCCTGTCATACCTGTCCGAGAAAAAAGCCGTCACATCATTATCGCGCAAATCAGCCGCAAGCCTCTCCGCCCTTATTCGCGATGAGGAGGCGAGAATGGTCACATACCCCTCCTTTTTGTACCTGCGCACATCACTCACAAGCGTCTCAAAACTGTTGTTGTACGAACTTATCCCCTTCGCGCCGATATCGTATCTTCCGCCGATGTTAAGCCCCTCCGCCCTCGCATCGAGAACGGACAGCGCAAGAAGCGCGCCCTTGTAGAGCTTTCCGTACACATACGACGTATCATAAAGTACATCCGTCTGTCTCGGCAAAATATCGCCCTTCTCAAGCCTGTGCGACATGCTGTCGCCAAACTCATACTGCACCGCCTTTAGTCTCTCGGAAATCCTCCCCGGCTCATCGAGCACAAAGGTCGTGTCAGTGGGTGAAAAATACTCCGCAAAGGAAACCGTGTAATCCGCAAGATATCCAATATAACTCTCAATTCCCATCGAGCCGTTCACGCCCTCCGGGTCTAACATAAGCCGCTCCTCAAGCTCCGCATATTTATTTCTTATCCGCGCCGCCTCGGTAAGCTTCTTATCCTTCTCAAAAAGTGCCGCCTGCTTATCAGTGTCCGCCTTAATCTTTTTTAGCGCCGCAAAAATATCCCCCGACGAAAAAATAAGCTCCGTTGCGGGATAAAATGTCACCTCATCCACATTTTCTATAGAGCGCTGGCTCTGCGCGTCATAGCTTTTTATCGAGTCAATCTCATCGCCCCAAAGCTCCATTCTGTAAGGTGTCTCCTCCGTAAACGGGAACACATCGACAATTCCTCCCCTGACCGCGAACTGCCCCGGGCTCTCCGCCTGCGCACACCTCTCATAGCCGAGCTTCACAAGCTTTTTCTCGTACTCCGTCAGATTTACCTCGTCGCCGACCTCAAGATGTATCACATTGTTTTCGATATACTCAAGCGGAAGAAGCTTGTCAATACAGCCGTCAATAGTTGTAATTACAGTAAGCGCAGCCCCAGACTGCTTTTCTCCCTGCGCTTTTTCCTGTCTATCTTTCCAATTTTCTTCCAGCAATTTTCTTTGCTGTGCGATATGCTTTACCGCATTAATTCGCTCCTTGACAATGAGATTTCCATGTATATCCGCATTGTAAAAAATAAAATCTTTTGCAGGATAATAGACAACATTCCTGTCAAAAAAACGATATTCCTCGTAGAGCTGCCTCGCACGGATTTCATTGTGCGTGATGACAAGGCAAAAAGGTGTATCGCAAACGCCAAAAACAAGGTGTGCCTTCTGCTGCTCAACACACCCTGTCACAAGAACCGCCTTGCCATGCTTATTCAAATCTTTTTTCATATCCTCAAAGACCGCGAGGTGCTTTAACGGATATACGAAACTGTTCATGTCGGAAATCCTTTCTGATAATTTTTATACCTTTTAACTATTTATCACAATTTTAACCATTATACTTGTTCATCGCCGACGCGCAACCCTCATTCATAATACATGTGACTGCCGCCGCCGCTGTCTTAAAGTGGCTCTTTGCAAGCTCCTCGTCCTCCTTGTTAAATCTTCCAAGAACGTGGTCTACAAGGTCACTGCCCTTTGGCTTGTCCCCAACGCCGAACTTCACGCGCGCAAACTCATCTGTTCCAAGCTGTGCTATGATGTTCTTAATTCCGTTGTGTCCTCCCGCACTTCCCTTTGGACGCACACGCAACTTGCCCACATCAAGGCTTATATCATCATACACAACTATAAAGTGGTCAATGCTCTCCTTGTAATAGTCGATTACCTCCCTTATGCACTCGCCGCTGAGGTTCATAAAAGTCTGCGGCTTTACAAGCACCACCTTCTGACCCTCTATCACACCTTTTCCGATAAGCCCCTTGTGCTTCTTCTCGCTTATGCTTATATTATATTCCTCGGCAAGCTCATCAATTACACGAAAACCTATGTTGTGTCTTGTGAGTTCGTATTCACTTCCCGGATTTCCAAGTCCTGCTATTATATACATTTTATTATCTCCATTTCTTCATTTATAAAATTTGCTTTTCCTAATTTGTATAATTTCCTATTTATTTTTGAATATCGGATTCATACCCCTTTATTCCATACTATTTTACTCCATTTTGCTGTATTCGGAATACTTATCCTCCATATAATTTTTCCAATCCTCAATAAGTTCTTCATAGGTCTTATCTGTCACTGTTGTCAAATCATGATTATCGCAGACATAGTCAATAATCTTACGCTCTCCGTATGTGTCACACAGATAAAACACAAAGGATGCTCCTGTTTCATAACTAGCATTAGGATCATAAAAACTTCCCGCATATATAAGAAGATTATATACATCCTTGTAATCCGTTTCCATATTAATCGGGCGACCAATTTTTTCAATATATTCCCTCAGGATATGAAGTTTATCATTATTAACCACGGCATCATTGTAATCTAATGTGCGAAAGTCATAACTGTAATTATTATATCGCGAATCAAATGCTCTTGCCCAGCCTTCTACTGTCCAAAACGCCTGATTTGAAAGAGACGATGGCTGGCACAGCGCATGTATATACTCATGCATCAGCGACACCACTGTAGTAAGATATATCTTGTTTTTTCCGCCTGAGCCCACTCCATGCTCCGTAATCGATGCCTCATTTCCATTTATCACCACAATGGGAACGTCCATAACATCACTTTCAAGATCAAACAGCTCTTTATACTGCCTCATCTGTTGTGTATTTATTTCATAGAACTTCTTTGTCTCTGCATAGTCCTCATGCAGAAAGTTGGCTGTCAAAATAGGAGTTTTCTCATAAACCGTGTCCTGCCAGTCTCTTGTCATGTAAAATATTGCATAATTGTTATATACAATATATTGATAACTATAGCCACCATAAGTATATAGTACTTCTGACAACGAATTGCCAGGTTTAAACCCATTATCATTATACCATTTTTCAAGTTCTTCATTAAACTCACTACAAGTAATAGGCTGTCCACTTTTTTTCAACAATCCGCGCAGTGCCACTTCCCCGTTATTATCCATATAATTGCGCACAAACATGTCAGAAATCGCCTTAGCCTCTTTTATTTCATCATCCGTAACGAAATCTTTATCAAAGCACAATAAATTTATGTCATAACAGCTATATTCTTCATTAAATAATGGAGATATATTCTCCAAATTATTCTTCCAGACATTTTCACACAGATAATCCGCATATCCATAAGCTATACCATAATTGGAATATCTTCCGTACACCGACAAAAGCAGACCTGCCACATAATCAGGGCTTTTCCAATCAGTTTCGTATACCAAAAGATTATTTCCTCCTTTGTCTTTCTCATCAATATAAAAAGAACCATTGCATGTTTCGTCAGTATAAACATAAATATTTAAATTTCCGTCAAACCCTATTCTGCCAAGCATAACCTCAGTGGCTTCAATGCACTGCATTCTATCCTCATCCGATATTTCAGACATAAATCCATACTGTCTGTTATCAACTTCTACCGTCTCCATCTTTGTCGTAACAGAATGTAACTTAAAATCATCAGGATTAGTAAAATATGAAGTGCTATACTTAAGCCCACTGTAATCTCTCTTCTCCCATACATAATCAGTGGTTTCTTCTGTCATATTATCATCATTATCATGTCTTTGACATGCGGTAACTGACATAATCATGAGACAAGTCATAATTGCACATTTTATAATTATGCTTTTTTTCATATTAAAAACCTCTCAACACTAATTATAATCACTAACTGACTTCCATAATATAATCAAACAATTTCTTCTAAATGTTCCCAAAAATATTCATTTTCATATATTCCGCAACCCGGAGATGATAAATCATTCCCACTTCCTATTACATTCAATGCACATCCGCCACCACATATATATTTTAATTTACATTTTCGGCATACTTCAAGGATTCAGGTTCTATTCTAATTTGCTGTATTCAGAATACTTATCCTCTATATAATTTTTCCAATCCTCCGCCAGTTCATCTAGGGATTTATCTGTCACAGTCGTAAGGTCATGGTTATGGCACACATAATCTATAATCTTTTTTTCGCCATATACATCGGATAAATAATTGAAAAAAGATGCTGCCGGTGTATAGCCTATCTTGTAGTCATAGTAATTCATGCCATATACTGTCAAATCGCCTACAGTCTTATAGTCTGTCACCATGTCTATCGGGATTCCCTTTTTTTCTATATACTCCTTTAAGAAAATATCATCTTCACTATTTACATAATAATTATAGTCTTCTATCCCATAATAATTATATCTTGCCTGATATGCTTTTGCCCATCCCTCAAACACCCATGACTGATTAACACATATCGGTACTGTCAAAGCATGTATATACTCATGTGTAAGTGCTGTCACACTTTTTATATATATCATCTTAATATCATTATAATAAATTCCCGGAAAATCATCTTCATCATTGCGCCTTTTTTTCTGTGATATCAATACAGGCACATCCAATACTGTTCCCTCAAGTTCAAAAAGTTCATTGTACTGTCTCATTTGTTCAGTATTAATCTCATAAAACTTTTTTGTCTGTGCATAATCTTTATGCAAAAAATCCTCAGGCAAACAAATATCCATCGTATTCTTCCAATTTCTGTCCATATAAAACACCGCATATCTATTGTACACTATGTATTGATAGCTATATCCTCCGTAACTATACAAAACCTCGGACAATGGATTGTTAAGGACAAGCCCATTATCATTGTACCATTTTTCCAACACATCATTAAATTCATGGCAAAGCTGCACATCACCACTCTTTTTTAACAGTTCCTTCAAGGCATCCTCACCATTGTTTTTTATGTAATCGCGCACAAATGCACTTGAAACAGCTTTTGCCTCTCTTATCTCGTCTGCGGTAACAAAATCTTCATCAAAACATAGCAGATTAAGGTCATAACAGTTGTATTCATTATTTAAAGTGATATCCGCAGTCTGATTTGTCCCAGCCTGCTCATAACCTGATACCTGTTCTGTTGGTACTTTGTCAAGTTCCGACTGTCCATCGTTCAATTCATCTTTTGAATTTGAGGTATCATTTGCAAGATTTTTCTGGTCACCATCTGTTGCATCCGTCACGTTTTCCCACACGTCTGCAAGGCTGTCGCACAGATAGTTCGCATACCCATAAGCCACTCCATAGTTTGCATATTTCCCATAGGCAGAAAGCAAAACTCCCGTCACATAATCAACATCTTTCCAGTCAGATACGCATGTAATAAAACTATTTCCGCCATCGCTTTTTTCCGGCTGGTCGATGTAATATAAGCCTCC
>JBNMKO010000089.1:0-13481 GCA_050874385.1 Eubacteriales bacterium | reverse complement strand
GCACGGCAGATGATAGGAACCATTCTCATTTCGCCTGATGGAAGTCTGAGTGTTGCGTACTTGCCTTCCTTAGCCATGAGCTGTGCTGAGTTACCAGCTGCACGAACGAGCTGTCCACCCTTTCCAGGATATAACTCAATGTTGTGTACCTCTGTACCTACAGGAATCTCAGAAAGTGGTAAGCAGTTACCTACTCTAACCTCTGCGCCTGCACCATTCATAACTGTCATACCGTCTGTTAAGCCGGCTGGAGCAAGGATGTATGCCTTCTCGCCATCAGCGTAAGCGATGAGTGCGATGTTAGCTGTTCTGTTTGGATCGTACTCGATACCAACAACCTTAGCTGGGATACCATCCTTATTTCTCTTAAAATCTATTACTCTATATTTCTTTCTGTTTCCACCGCCGCGGTGTCTTACAGTAATCTTACCCTGGTTATTACGTCCAGCGTTCTTCTGAAATGAAACTAATAATGACTTCTCAGGAGTGCTCTTTGTGATCTCGGAGAAATCAGAACCAGTCATGTTTCTTCTAGAAGGTGTATATGGGTTGTATGATTTAATTCCCATTATATTCTCTCCTTTCGACTATCTGTCACGTTTTATCAGGCTTACTAAAGCCTATATTAATTCTGGATTTTACTCCAGCGAGAGCCTGTGCTCTTTTGCGATATCATCGCATGTGATGTGTCATCACATGGGATGCTTTTGCATCTCTATGAATTAAAGACCAGCGAAAATCTCGATATCAGCGCTGTCAGCTGTGAGCTGAACGATTGCCTTCTTCTTCTTTGCTGTCTTGCCGTATGTCATTCCTCTTCTACGAGTCTTGCCATCGAGGTTCATTGTGTTAACGCCTGCTACCTTAGTGCCTGCGAACATCTTCTCAACAGCTTCCTTGATCTGAGTCTTGTTAGCATCAGGATGAACGAGGAATGTGTACTTCTTTGCAGCCATGTCAGCCATGCTCTTTTCAGTAACAACCGGCTTTAAAATTACGTCATAATACATTAAGCTTGCCATTATGCATACACCTCCTGGATTGTTCCAACAGCTTCCTTAGAAACAACCATTGTGTCGTACTTGAGAATATCGTATACGTTGATTGTGTCAGCTGTTGCTGTCTTAACGCCCTGAATGTTTCTTGCGGAAAGAATTACATTCTTGTCGTCATCTGCTGTTACTACTAATGCCTTAGCAACCTTTAAGTTGTTAAGAACATTTACCATATTCTTTGTCTTTATCTCGTTGAAAGTAAGACCCTCAACTACGATGAACTTCTTATCCTCTACTCTTGATGTAAGAGCTGATAATAAAGCTGCTCTCTTCTCTTTCTTGTTCATCTTGAAAGAGTAATCTCTTGGCTTCGGAGCAAATACAACGCCGCCGCCCTTCCACTGTGGAGCTCTGATGGAACCCTGTCTTGCATGACCTGTTCCCTTCTGCTTCCATGGCTTTCTTCCGCCGCCGCGAACCTCTGCACGAGTCTTAGCACTCTGTGTTCCCTGACGGTTATTTGCAAGCTGGCTCACAACTGCCATGTGTACTAAGTGCTCGTTAACTTCTACACCGAATACAGCATCGTTAAGCTCGATTGTGCCAACTTCTTTGCCTTCAATATTATAAACAGATACGTTTGCCATCTGTGTGTTCCTCCTTCCTTAACAGCACTACTTCTCAAATTTTACTGTCTCTTTGATTGTTACGAGAGACTTCTTTGGTCCCGGTACAGCACCCTTAACTAAGATTAAGTTGTTCTCAACATCAACCTTAACAATCTCAAGGTTCTGAATCGTGATCTTCTTATTTCCCATATGACCTGGCATTCCCTTGCCCTTGAATACTCTACCCGGAGTAGTTGCGGAGCCGTTAGAACCCTGATGTCTGTGGAACTTAGAGCCGTGTGCCATAGGTCCTCTTGACTGGCCTAATCTCTTGATTGCGCCCTGGAAGCCCTTTCCCTTTGAAATAGCTGTTGCGTCAACCTTGTCACCAGCTGCGAAGATGTCTGCCTTAATCTCATCCTTTACAGAATAATCAGCAGCGTTCTCAAAACGGAACTCCTTAACATACTTCTTGCTTGTAACGCCGGCCTTCTCAAAGTGACCCTTTAAAGCCTTGTTAACACCATGTCTGTTTCTGATTTCTTTCTTGCCGCTCTTGTCTTTTGCTACAACCTTTTCCTTAGCGTCAACAAAACCAACCTGTACTGCTGCGTAACCGTCGTTCTCAACTGTCTTAACCTGTGTTACCACACAAGGACCAGCCTGAAGAACAGTTACCGGAGTGAGAACTCCGTCTTCGTTGAAAATCTGTGTCATTCCAACCTTTGTTGCTAAAATAGCCTTCTTCATTGTCTTACCTCCTGTTTAATCTACAGCGGACCCCAACATTCCGGGGTCATCCTAGAACAGTCAATATAAGTGGAACAAATTAGGTAAATTGTGTTGCTTCTATATTAAACCCTTCAGGACTTCTTAATTAATTATTATTGACTTTCAATTATTTCATCTTGATGTCAATGTAAACACCTGCTGGCATCTCTAAACGAGATAATGCATCAACAGTCTTCTGAGATGGAGTAATGATATCGATGAGTCTCTTGTGAGTTCTCTGCTCGAACTGCTCTCTGGAATCCTTATACTTGTGAACAGCTCTGAGGATTGTAACAACTTCCTTCTTAGTAGGAAGAGGTACAGGTCCGCTCACCTGAGATCCTGTCTTCTTAGCACTCTCGATAATCTTCTTGGCTGACTGATCAACCAACTGATGATCGTAAGCCTTAAGTGTAATTCTCATTACTTGACTTGCCATAAAAAAAGCCGCCTCCTTTTCGCACTATAAATCAGTACGACAAGTGGTGACTGTACACATGCCCGCGCGTATCCTCTGCTCATTTACACACAAATGTGCATACTTTTCGTGCAGTAAGTTTCTTCGCGTATCTATCCGCCTTTTGAAGAATGCTCTTCGACAGATTCTTAACTTGTACAGTGACTTGTCGCCAGTTTCCTAACTTGACATTCGCTCCACGGAACACCTGCAATCAATGCAGCAACCTCACGCTTCTACGCTATCAATGTCACAGCAAGTGATATATTACTATATCTGTTAGGAAAATGCAAGTACTTTTTTAAAATTTTTTAAAATATTTTTTTGCAACAGTCATATCAATTACATTTCTTACAACTGTGCCTTGTGTATCATAACACAGGTATAGTAATAATTCAACATCTTTTTTCACTTTTTTTAACCAGTATCTTCCTATATATTATATATTCCATAATGTTCCATACCTAAACAAACTGTATGACTTTTTGCAGTTATAGCAGTTCTATAAATTGTTTCACCTAGCATCTTGTATCTTAAAATATTCTTTTAGATAAAAGTTGCATTAACTTATAGAATACAGCCCTTAAAGCTGATTGTATTCTTCACAATAGATATCACCTTTTGTCAGTCCGCTACCCTTACATAATGAATATCTTGCCACTAAATCAATCATAGTATATAATAATGTAATAAGTATTTCCGCCGCGGCAGGTGAAAATACATTGTGACAAAAAAATATGGAAAGGATTTAAAATATGTGGATTGCAGATAGATGGAAGGATTACGAGGTTATGGACACCTCATCCGGTGAGAAGCTTGAGCGATGGGGAGATTACACCCTTGTCCGCCCGGACCCGCAGGTAATATGGAACACACCTAAGAAAGCTAGAGGCTGGAAGAACATGAACGGACATTACCACAGAAGCAGCAAGGGCGGCGGAGAGTGGGAGTTCTTTGATTTGCCGGAACAGTGGTCAATAGACTATGACGGAGTTGGCGGCAGGCTCACCTTCAACCTCAAGCCATTTTCATTTAAGCACACGGGACTTTTCCCTGAGCAGGCTTCTAACTGGGACTGGTTTGGAAAAAAAATCAAGGACGCTGTCGCGTCAGGTCGTGAAATCAAGGTTCTCAACCTTTTCGCATACACAGGCGGTGCAACACTCGCGGCAGCTTCAGCAGGCGCAAAAGTCACCCATGTCGACGCAGCCAAGGGCATGGTAAACTGGGCAAAGGAAAATGCCGCCTCATCCGGTCTTGGCGATGCACCTATCCGCTGGCTTGTGGACGACTGCGGCAAATTTGTTGAGCGAGAAATACGCCGAGGCAACAAGTACGACGGAATTATAATGGACCCTCCTTCATACGGCAGAGGTCCAAAGGGCGAGATTTGGAAGATTGAGGACTCGATATATCCATTCATACAGCAGACAGAACAGCTTCTAAGCGATGACCCGCTGTTCTTCCTCATCAACTCGTACACTACAGGACTCGCGCCGTCGGTTCTCACATACATGATATCGACTGCCATCATCCCAAAACATGGAGGAAGCGTGGAGTCAGGAGAGCTTGGACTTCCAGTATCAGGCAACGGGCTTGTGCTTCCTTGCGGGGCAAGCGGACGATGGAGTAAATAAATTTTCAATTTAAATGTGCTGCCACCATTATAGTGACAGCACATATTTGTTCATTGCATATTCCCTTAGAACCCGAACAGCCCCTTCTTTACATAAGGCTCTCTGCTTATTCCGGTTACGGTGTAGCCTGTTGCGTCGATAGTCGACTTAATCTGCTCGTCGCTAATTCCCTCCTCGGCGATTATGACGGTCTCCTTCTTAGCATGTGAGGATGACACCTTCTTAACCTTGAATGCATTTCTTACCGCATCGTTTACATGTGCCTCGCAGTGACCGCACATCATTCCATCAACACCAACTGTAATCTTTTCCATAATTAATTTACCTCTTTCTTTTTTATTTTCATAGCTTGTGAGCTGTGATTTTCATGTTTCCATTATTACACACTCAAATATAATGTGTTTTGGCACTCCTAGTTCTTAAACAGGTTCAGCCTCAGCGCATTTGTCACCACGCAGAAGCTTGACAGGCTCATCGCCGCAGCCCCGAACATTGGGTTAAGCGTCCAGCCAAAGAGCGGAATCCACACACCTGCCGCGAGCGGTATGCCTATGACATTGTAGATAAATGCCCAGAACAGATTTTCATGGATATTGCGAAGCGTTGCGCGGCTAAGTCTGATTGCCGTCACCACATCGCTCAGTCTGCTCTTCATAAGCACAACATCAGCCGCATCTATGGCTATATCCGTTCCTGCACCTATGGCAAGACCTATATCTGCCGAGGTGAGTGCCGGAGCGTCATTTATTCCGTCACCGACCATTATAACCTTGCCGCGCGACTTGAGCTTCTCGACAACTGCCGCCTTTCCGTCAGGAAGCACACCTGCGACAACCTCATCGACACCCGCCTGTGCTCCAATAGCCTTTGCGGTCTTTTCGTTGTCACCCGTGAGCATAACCACATGTATGCCCATATTCTTTAACTTTCCTATAGCCTCCGGGCTGTCTGACTTGATAACATCGGCAACCGCCACTATTCCAAGCAGCCTGTCATCCTCAGCAAAGAAAAGCACTGTCTTTCCCTTTGATGAAAAATCATCTGCCCTCTTAACCATCTGGTAAAGAGCATCCTGCGCTGACTTGTCGGCGGTCTTTTTAAGCTCTCCCTCAATAAATCCTGCATTTCCGCCATAAAGCCTGTGACCGCCAAGCAATCCGGCAAGACCATTTCCAGGAACAGCGCTGAAATCCTCAACTGCCCCTAAAGCCTTCGCCCTGCCAAGAAGCTCCTGCTCGCTCTCGACACCTGCGATTACCGCCTTTGCAAGAGGGTGCTCGCTCTTACTCTCAAGTGCATACGCTTTCATGAGAAGCTCCTCGCGGCTCACACCGTCCGCCGGATGCACATCAGTTATGACAGGCGTTCCGTTTGTTATTGTTCCCGTCTTGTCGAGAACCACAACCTTTGCCTTGCCCGTCTCCTCAAGGGAAACCGCCGTCTTGAACATTATTCCGTGTTTTGCGCCAACACCGTTTCCAACCATGATTGCAACAGGTGTCGCAAGACCTAGCGCACATGGACAGCTTATTACAAGAACTGAAATCGCCCTCGCAAGCGCATAGCCAAACGCATGACCGGTTAACATCCACACTATGAATGTCACAACCGCAATTCCTATAACCACAGGAACAAACACGCCCGAAACTTTGTCAGCCACCTTTGCAATAGGTGCTTTTGTCGCCGCGGCATCGCTTACCATCTTTATTATCTGTGACAATGTGGTATCCTCACCAACCCTTGTAGCCTCACATACAATGTAGCCTAGCTGGTTTACCGTTGCGGCAGACACCTTATCGCCCTCCGCTTTGTCAACAGGAAGGCTCTCACCAGTTAACGCCGCCTCATTTACAGCGGTTGTTCCTTCTATAATTATACCATCCACAGGAATACTCTCGCCTGGGTGAACAACAAAGTAATCGCCCTTGTGAACCTGGTCTATAGGAACTGTCACCTCTTCGCCGTCCCTTTTTACAACGGCAGTCTTAGGTGCAAGCTTCATAAGACCTTTTAACGCATCAGTGGTTCTTCCCTTTGAAATCGCCTCAAGAAGCTTACCAACCGTAATAAGCGTGAGTATCATCGCCGCCGACTCAAAGTAGAACTCGTGCATATAGTTCATAACAGCCATGTCATCGCCTCTAAGCTGCGCACCTGTCATTGCGTAGAGTGCGTACACGCTGTACCCATACGATGCCGCCGAGCCGAGCGCTACGAGCGTATCCATATTCGGCGCGCCATGCGCAAGGCTCTTAAAACCATTTATAAAAAATTTTTGGTTGATAACCATAATCATCGTGGTCAAAAGAAGCTGCGTAAGTCCCATTGCTATGTGGTTTCCATCCATAAATGACGGAAGTTTCCATCCCCACATCATATGCCCCATTGAAATATACATAAGAGGAAGCAAAAGCACAACCGAAGCCACCAGCCTTTTTACCATAACAGGTGTCTCTCTATCCTTCAACAAATCCTCATCTGCCGACGCTGCACCACTCTGCGCCTGACTACCCTTTTCCTTTTTTAGTGAAGCTCCATATCCGGCAGCCTTAACAGCCTTTATAATCTCCGAGCTTGATGCCGTGCCCTCAACTCCCATCGAGTTGGTGAGCAGACTGACTGAGCACGATGTAACTCCCGGCACCTTGCTGACAGCCTTCTCAACCCTCGTCTGACAAGCCGCACAGCTCATGCCCGTCACCTTATATTGTTCCAATTCTTACATCTCCTTTCAATTTACATTTTTTATAGGTAATTGTGAAACTCAAATTGTATAACTGAACAGTTGTACAATTTTACAACGTCCGTCATCGCATAAGCTTCTGTATAACCCCAACAAGCTCATCCACCACCTCGTCGTTGCCCTCGCGTATATTCTCCGCAACGCATGTTCTTATATGGTTTCCGAGAAGAACCTTGTTGAAGCTGTTGAGCGCCGCGTTGATTGCCGCAACCTGAATAAGTACATCCGTACAGTAGGCATCCTCCTCTATCATGCGTTCGACACCTCTTACCTGCCCCTCAATTCGTTTAAGTCGGTTGAGCAAATCCTTGTACTCTTTCTCGGAACGCTCCTTGTGCTTGTCACAGCAACAGCACTTGCTCTGTGAACTACCGCCGCAGGCAGGACAATTATCCTTGTCATCTTCTTTATTATTTCCCATACCAATCCTCCTTTAAAAAATGAAAAACATAATTTTTATTTTCACACTAATCCCCATGTCACTGCTTTTGCAGTGACCCAAATAGTAATGAAAAACGTGCTTTTTACGTTTTTCTTGTGTGAAATCGTAATACACCCAACACAGTGTGTTTTACTGTCCGAACAGTTTTTCACCGTCTTAGTATTTTTATTTTATACCCCTACCAGGTATTGTGACATTATAATATACCCACTCGGGGTATTTTGCAAGTACTTTTTTTATTTTTTTGTAAATAAATGCAAAAATTTTTTTGACCGATTATAAATGTTATGCTATTATTACTTATTAAAATATACTTCTGAAAGGTTCAAGATAATGTACCATGCCCTGTTAGTATTACAATACATTGGAATTATTGCGCTGTTCTTTGAAGTTATCTACGTTTCAAGGCAGAGAAGCTCAAGAATGCAGACATTGCTTCTCATATTGATGTATTCAACTATAGTCAACATGGTCGGTTACACCATTGAAATGGAAGCCACAACGCTCGAGCTCGCAACACAGTCTCTCAAGGTGACTTACATCGGAAAACCATTTATCATATTTTCCCTGTATCTTTTTGTTATGGAATACTGCGGTTTGAGCGTATCAAAAAGACAAAGAAATATTTTCTTTTTAATCAGTCTCACAATTACCATGCTGGTGCTCACAAATAAATATCACGGTCTATTTTATTCGTCAATAGATTTTATTGAGGGCGGATTATTTCCCCATATGCTCCTGCACCACGGCATTATGTATAACCTGTACACAATTTTTCTATGTTATTGTTTTCTGAAAATGATTATCGTATGCATAAGAAAATACCAAAGACACGAATCATCAATTATACAAAAACAGATACTCATTCTGCTCATACTGATTATATTCAGCATAGTCTGTCTTGCGGCGTACCTGCTTGATATCACGGGTGGCTATGATGCCACGGCAATCGCTTATCTTGTGGCAGTATTTTTCTTTGAAAGGCTTATGAGAAAATACGGGCTTTTCGATACCCTGACCCTCGCCAAGGATGAAGCCATAGACAACATGAAAAATGGTCTGATTGTGATAGATATCTACGGAAATACCGTGTACATAAACACTGAGGCGAGCAAGGTTATCGACTGCATACAAAAATGCGAGCACCGAAACAGACCTGTGGAATACCTTGAGACACTTGCCGCAAACGGGAAACCACTTTTTATAAACCAGAAGCTTGCCCCTGAACTCGAGGATATCTCCGGAAACGAGAATTATGTGTATGAACTTTCACTGCGAGATATCGTCCACGACGATGCCAACTACGGTCAGATGCTTGTGATTACCGAAAATACAGACCACTACTATTACACCGAAAGACTTCAGGAGGAGGTCAAGAAAAAGACTAGGGAGGTCGTCTCGATACAGCGAGATATAATCGGAAGTTTCGCCGCCATAATAGAAGCCAGAGACGGCATTACGGGACAGCACATTAAAAATACAGGAAACCTTGTGAAGGTTCTTGTAAATTTGATGATGAAGGATGTGCGCTACTGTAACATAATCACGCCCGACTATGCACAGATGGTTGCCGACGCAGCCCACCTGCACGATATAGGTAAAATCGCAATCCCTGACCGCATACTGCAAAAGAAAGGTAAACTCACGGACGAGGAATTTGCCATAATGAAAACCCACCCCGAGGAGGGCGCAAAAATCCTCGACACCACCCTTAAAGGTCTTGAGAGCGATGCGTACTACCAGATTGCCCATGATATGGCTCTGTATCACCATGAGCATTACGACGGCACAGGCTATCCTGCCGGAATAAGCGGCTGCTCCATACCTCTCTCCGCAAGGATAATGGCTGTCGCCGACGTGTACGATGCACTCCGCTCAAGACGACATTACAAAGACGGATTTTCAAAGGAAAAATCAATGGATATTATCCGCGAAAATATGGGAACACAGTTTGACCCGACCATAGCCTCAATTTTTCTCGCACATATCGACGAGATGGAGGCAGTTATGGACACAGATGTAAAGGATTAAGAAGGGGCTATAAAAAACACTTTAAAAGAAAAATAGCTATTGAAGTGAACCAATAGCTATTTTCTTTTATTAATTAAGCGGCTAACTAATTATAAAATCAATAATTATTATAAAGCATAAAAAACAGATACTCATATCTAACAGCAGAGTACCTGTCTTTTTTTATGGATATATAAATTGTAGGCTTTATAATTGTCAACTCTATATTTCCAGTCCGAACTCCTCCGGCAAAAATCTCGGACATACATTCTCCAATGACGTGATAACCGATGCCGCAAGACGGCTTCCAATCTCCACCGACTCACTGAGTGTCCTGCCGTAGGTAAGCCCGCTCGCAACACCCGCGCAGAACGCATCGCCGGCTCCAGTCGTATCCTTTACCCTCACGCGCTGAGGCGGACATATTCCCTTGTTGCCGTTCATGTCAGCGTACACTGCGCCGTTTCCACCCATTGTCACAATCATGGACGGAATTTTTCCAAGTGTCACGCGCTTTGCAAGTATATCCCTTAATTCCTCCGGACTTTTCTGTGCATAGTCCTCCATGAACAGCATTCCGGCTTCAAGCTGATTACAGATAAAGCAGTCAAAATTCTTTAGAAAATCCCTTCTCTCAACCGCAATGCTCATGTTGCTCACAACACCGTAAAGCTTCTTGTTGTACTTCTTTGAGAGAGCGACAACCTTCTTTATTATCTCTTTGTCCATGTCGACTTCCACAATAACCGAATCCGCATTTTCAAATATCTCATCGCCCTTCTCCTCGAGAAGTCCAAGTATAGGCATGAGATTAGGTCTTTGTGAAATCGAGCCGGCAAGGTCTCCATTGTGGTCAAACACGGCAAGCCATGTTCCCATTCCACCCGGAACGGTCATAACATAATCAGTGTTGACCTTGTGATTGTTAAGCTTCTTCACAACCTCCTGCCCGAGCGCGCTGTCATCGACAATACCCACAAAGGTCGGACGGAGCTCAATATTTGCAATGTCCTCGACAACATTTCTGCTTACACCGCCATGAATATACTCAACATGTCCCACATTTCTTCCGTCAGGAATGTAGATATCATCAGGAAATCCCTTGATATCCACAAACACTGCTCCCATAACAACTATTCCCATAAAATTCTCCATTCTTTTTTAAGTAAAAATCCATAAACGAGCAGATAATAAAAAATATATATCTGTAAAACAAACAATATTATGCAATGTTTTAAAATCGCTCATTTATAGTAAACATTATGGATGTTATTATAAGACATGTGTGCGGCTTTTGCAAAGCAATATTTTCCAACAAAAGGGCTTTCATACCGGATTAACCAATATGAAAGCCCTTAAAAGCCACGTCGTTATTTAATAAGAAATTTCTTTTCTATAAGAAAATGCCATAAGTCAACTAGGATTAGCCAAGTAAGGAAAGAACTCCCTGTGTTGACTGGTTAGCCTGCGCAAGCATAGACTGTCCAGCCTGAGCAAGAATGTTGTTCTTGCTGTACTCAACCATCTCCTCAGCCATATCAACATCACGGATACGGGACTCAGCAGATGTTGTATTCTCAACAACGTTGTCGAGGTTGTCGATTGTGTGCTCAAGTCTGTTCTGAACGGCACCGAGTGATGAACGCTGCTCTGATACCTTCTGGAGAGCATCTGAGATAGCGTCGATAGCGTATGTAGCTGCCTTACCTGAATCATCGGATACGTTAATACCCTTAATTCCGAGACCTGCTGCGCTCATGGACTCGATATTTACGCTAATCTTGTTAGTCATATCGGCATCTGAGCCAACATGTAAGTTGAAGGAGAGCTTGTCCTTAACCTCAACAGTACCCTGCTTGATAGTGAACTTGCCACTTCCCTCGTTTGTTACAGTCGCTTCGGTGTCTGCTCCGATAGAAGATGCTGCCGCTAATTCTTCTTTCATCATAGCATAGGCAGCCTTTGCAGAGATAACATCATCTGCTGTTCCTGACGAACCGATGTCTCCGATAACGGTCTTAGCACCAGCATTATTTACATTTACAGCTGTTCCATCCTTAATCTTTGAAAGAATGGTATCTATTGTAGCCTTAAAGTTTTCTGCATCTTCCTCATCATCACTACCCACAACTGTGTAGGTCACCGCATCTACACCGGAACCGACTTTAACTGTAGCTCCTGCCTTTAAATCTTTAATTGCATCATAAGTATCTTTTGCTGACTGTGGAGCGTTCTCTGTCATTGTTGTTGTCTTACCCGATGCTGTTATACTGTCACCGGCTTTGAAAGTTGGTGCAGTATTACTAAGCCCTGATCCCGCCTTTGCAAGTATTTCAGCCGTTACATTTCCTGATCCGCCTGCCGCAAACTCACTAATCTCCCCATCTGCAAGAGACTCTACAATCTGAATACCTTCTGTCAGAGTCTTTTGTGAAGTTGCAGTTGTACCTGCAGCAGCCTGATTTGCTTTTCCTGATGCAAGTGTTGTAACCTGCTTTCCATCAGCGAGTGCTGATTTAATATAATCCTTTACCTTATCTAAACCGATTGAGCCAGCTCCACTCGCATCTATCGCTGCGTCGTCACTACCTGTCTTAATTGTAAATGTTGTATCACCAACCTTAAATGTATCACCATCAGCATATGTGATGTCATCTAATCCAATCTTACTAGTAAGTGTATAAGTGTTTCCACCATAAGAAATGCTGTCACCTGCTGATAACTTTGTAGTAGCCGTAAGAGTATTACTATAGCCGTCCGTACTTGTATTCAAATCGCTTGGGTCAAGTACTGTACCTTTTCCCTTTGTTCCGATTGTGTACTCCTTGCCGCCGATTGTAACCTTATCTCCGTTAGATAACTTGTTGGCTGTGAAAGTTGATGTACCGTCACCATTGTCAACAAGTGTACCGTTGAGACCTGCATCGTGAGCTGCAACATTGTTTGTCTTTGTTGCGCCGTCAGCGTCACCCTTTAAGAGATATGTCTCGTTGAACTTTGTTGTCTCGGAAACACGGTCAATCTCTGTTGTGAGCTGTGAAATCTCATCCTGGATTGCACTACGGTCATCCTCTGAGTTAGTACCGTTGGAAGCCTGAACTGCGAGCTCGTTCATTCTCTGGAGCATTGAGTGAACTTCTGAGAGTGCACCTTCTGCTGTCTGCACTGCGGAAACACCGTCCTCAGCGTTTGAAGAAGCCTGGTCAAGACCTCTAATCTGCTTTCTCATCTTCTCGGAAATTGTAAGACCTGCTGCGTCATCTGCTGCACGGTTAATCTTGTAACCTGATGATAACTTCTCTGTTGACTTAGCCTGTGCGCTTGTCGTAATGTTTAACATTCTGTTGGCATTAACTGCCTGCATGTTGTGCTGTACTACCATATTTAATTTACCTCCATGTCGTTGTCTGCCAGATTCCTTTCCGGCAGAATATATTTATAATAAGTACGGAGAGCCTAGGATTTCTCCGCATTATTACCAATGAATTTAATTGCCCTCTGCTGTGGGCTGACTGTTTCTTCTGTTTTTCTTTTCCTGCTTTATAATCTCAACAATCTCCTTCTGCGCCTGTGCTGATAACTTGGGCTCGGCGTAGTATTTTGAAGGCTTTCTGCTGTTGCTAGTGGTATTATTGCTTGCAGTGCCTTTATATGCGGTGTTATTGTTTACAACGCTATTGTGCGCAGTATTGTTGTTCACAGTATTTTCTTGTGCATTGTTATTTGCATCATTGTTGTTTACATTTTTCTTCTGTGCGGTATTCCTCGCGATGTTCATTTCCCTCGGTGCATCCACCAACAAATGAATGTTGTTCGCT
>JBNMKO010000088.1:0-13523 GCA_050874385.1 Eubacteriales bacterium | reverse complement strand
GGTGCCTGTTGTTTTATGGGTGTTAGTCGGAGGTATCTTCTTCGGAGGCGTACATGATTTTGGTGCATTGTTCGCATCACTCCGCCACAAAGGTCAGTCAATCGGCGAGATTATTTCCGTAAATATGGGAAAGAGAGCAAAGAGACTCTTTATCATCTTTGCATACCTCACACTTATCCTCGTAGTTGCAGCATTCGCTTCAATCGTTGCCGGCACATTCGGCACAACAAATGCGGCAGGGGCAGCAGTGAGTGAGGCAGTAAAGGATACCAACGCATCCGTGGCGATGGTTTCACTTTTATTTATTGCAATAGCTATCGTGTTTGGTTTTCTTGTCTATAGACGTAATGTTCCGATGGGCGTTGCTACAATAATCGGTGTGCTCGCAATTGTCGCATGTATGGCAATCGGAATGAATTTCCATCCTATTTACCTTTCATACAAGGCATGGATGATTATTGTAGGTTTTTACATTGCAATCGCTTCCGTAACTCCTGTGTGGATTTTGTTGCAGCCTAGAGATTATTTGAGCTCATTTCTTCTCTATGCAATGCTCGCAGTTGCGCTTGTAGGTGTATTTATCTCCCACGCAAATCTTGGCGGTGCAGATGGACTTCAGGCATTCGAGGGCTTCGCAATCGACAACGGAAACGGTGTACAGTATATGTTCCCTGTTCTCTTTACGACAGTTGCATGTGGCGCTATATCAGGTTTCCATTCGCTTGTATCATCGGGTACAACATCAAAACAGCTCGACAAGGAGAAGGACGCAAAGCCTATCGCTTACGGTGGAATGCTTCTTGAGTGTGTACTTGCAGTTGTTACAATATGTGCAATCAACTTTGCATACAAGTACAACGCAACCGTTGAGGACGGCGCAAAGCTTGTCGGTGCAACAGGTATCTTTGCAGGCGGTATCGCCAACATGTATGCAGGTCTTGGACCAAAGGCAGTAACTATACTTAGAACACTTCTCACACTTACATATTCAGCATTCTGTCTCACATCTCTTGACACAGCGACACGTCTTGCACGTTTTATGTTCCAGGAGTTCTGGCTTGAGCCGGGACAGACGGTAAAGGATGTTGACAGCGGATGGAAGAAAGTCCTTGTAAATCCTTACTTTGCAACAATCCTCACAGTTGTGCTCGGCGTTGCACTTGGCATGACTGGTTACTCAAAGATTTGGGGACTTTTCGGTGCAGCCAACCAGCTTCTCGCAGGAATTGGACTTCTTGCTGTTGCGGCATGGCTTGCCAACTGCGGCAGAAATAACAAGATGTTCTTAATCCCTATGGCATTTATGATTGTTGTCACAATCGCATCACTGTGCCTCACAATCAAGAACCAGATTGGCATTATCGCAAAGGGCGGCGCTGACTGGGGACCTTGGGCACAGGCAATCATCGGAGCGCTTCTCGTTGTGCTTGCCATATTCCTTGTGATTGAAGGATGGGATACATTGTTTGGAAAGAAGAAAAAGGCTGCTGCCAGATAACAGATAATAGATTATAGATTATTATTTATAAATCCGGTTTAAGATATGATATATATCCTAAACCGGATTTTTTCTGTCTATTTCTGGTGAAAGCGTTATAATTTTTTGGATTTTATCATAGTTTTAGCATTATCAAGGCAGCATGAAGTGTGAAACTTGTGCTGTGATATCAGCCAATAGTGTTATGAGCAAGTAGTGAATAGCCAATTCACAGCTTATTTGGAAGAGATTTTCTCAATTCAATTAAAAAAGGGTGGAAATTATCTGTAAATTGGTGTATAATAGAGCGCATAGAAAAGAGTTATCTGCTAATTTGCAGATACATGAAGGGAGCGGTTCATATGAGTAAACCATTAGTTATTACAATAGGACGAGAGTATGGCAGTGCAGGACGAGAGATAGGGCGTAAGCTTGCCGCTGACATGGGAATTAAGTGTTACGATAAAGAGCTGCTTGCATTGGCATCTAAAGAAAGCGGCATGTGTGAGGAGCTTTTCCACAACCATGACGAGAAGCCTACCAACAGTTTTCTCTATTCATTGGTAATGGATACATATTCTATGGGATATTCAACATCTTCATTTATTGATATGCCATTGAACCATAAGGTATTTTTGGCACAGTTCGATGCAATCAAGAAGCTCGCTGATTCAGAGAGCTGCATCATTGTCGGACGTTGTGCGGATTATGCCCTTGAGGAGCATGATAACACCATTAAAGTATTTATCAAGGCACAGATGGACGCTAAGATAGCCCGTATTAAGAGACTTTACGGATATACAGATGACAAAGCAAAAGACCTTTGCATCAAGACTGACAAGAAGAGAGCTAACTACTATAACTATTATTCAAGCAAAAAGTGGGGAGACTCTAAGAGCTACGATTTATGTATTGACTCAAGCATTTTGGGTGTTGACGGCACAGTGGAATTGCTCAAGCAGTATATAAAGACCAAGCAGGAATATGCAGGCGGAAGCATTTAATATTTTTGCAATGATTGTTTATAGGATGTTTTGAAAGTGAAGGGGTTTATGTATTACAAGAAAAATAGAAGTATACTTAGAAGTATCCGTAACAATAGTAACAACAAGGCTTATTATATTTTGGTTGTTGTGATGCTGGCAGCAGTTTGTTTGATTGCTGCCAGTATTATATTGAGGGGATATGATTCTTCCGATGAAGATGCGACTATTACTGAGCCAACCACCAGCGAGGTTCAGTCTGAGAGCAGTGGTGAACAGGAGACTTTGCACAGCATAGCTCTCTATAGGATGTATATTTTTGTCGATGATGGAGTTACAGCATACGTCGGAACTGATTTGGCGGGCGATATCGTTGACATTGTAGGTGCTGCAAAATGCAGCATAGGCAATGATGTAAAAGCCTATCTTGGAGATAAAAAACAGGTTGTCCTTAGCGATATCTTGGTTTCATCGTCAAAATCAATATGGACGGAATTTGACTACAACAATACGGAATACTATGTACAGTATTACTCACTGATAAATGGAGTTGAATTTCATTCGGCTCTTTACGAGGAAAATGGCAAGTACAATTCCATAGTGGCAGATTCATATGCCGCTATAAACGGATATTCAGATAATGACAATGATACATCTTATATGAATAACTATGAAGATTGCAGAGGAGTGACATTATCTGTCGCAAGCGCAAAAGCTATCTATGAGAATGTGCCGGGAACAAGCGATGTTTATATATGCAAGAGCTTTTCCGACAGTGACCTGTACAAAAAGGAGCTGTTATCAGGCAACACTTATGATGATATAAACACAGTTGTGACAAGCACATTGGATGCCAAATATCTGGCTGATAACCGTCTTCCTGTAATTCCTGAAGGTTATAGCTGTGACCCGACGGACGGCGAGGCTAACTATGTATTCAGCCCGTACAGACTTGGCTCAATAAATAATGTCTATGACAAGACTGCCGAGGCGGGGCAGGTTGCATATTCCTTTATAGACCCTGATAATGGCAGCGCATTAATCCGCATATTGTTCAACAATGTCACTCTTACGGACGAGAGTGGGGCGGATATAAGCAGTTTCCTTATGAGCAAGGTGGATTTATCAGGATATGCCGATGCACAGATTGCTGGAATGAATGTAAATGGTTTTCTTTTACCGGGAGATTATATAGTGAAGTTTTATGCCGCTGATATGTACGGCGGATTTCTGGAAAACCATTGCTATCTGCATGTTGTCGATACGACTGCGCCTGTAATAGCACTCAGCAGGGAAATAACAGAAATCAATCAGGCTCAGATAGAAAATCCTGATTATATCAGAGAAATGGTTACCGTAACAGATTTATGTAAACTAAGTGACGAGGGCATACAATATGAACTGACCGAGGAGGGGGAGAATGTTCATATAAGCTTTAGTGCATCAGATGTATATGGAAATACAGGAACATTAGAGATTGAGCTGCGGAAGGTGGATTGATTCCGCAGCTCTTTTTATATACTAATTGTCTTTATGCCGCAAAGTGACAGCATCTTTAAATTTCTTCTTTCTGTCATCTTCAAGCTCCGCGTAATATTTCCTTGTTGTGTTCACGTCGCTGTGTCCAAGCATGTCGGCTACAAGGTAGATATCTCCGGTTTCCTTATACAGATTGGTTCCGTAAGTGCTTCTGAGCTTATGAGGTGTTATGTGTTTACCGGTGACAGTGGAAGCGTACTTTTTGACAAGCAGTTCCACGCTGCGCACAGTAATTCGTCGTCGCTGTGAGGAGAGAAAGAGGGCGTTCTTATGTCCCTCAAGCGGTTCAATCTCATCGCGCTCATCCATATAATCTAGAAGTGCCTGCCGAACTTCCTCGCCGTAGTACACAAAGGATTCATATCCGCCTTTTCTGATAATCTTTATTCTGTCATTGACATAGTCTATATCATTCAGATTGATGCCAACACATTCCGATACACGCATACCCGTGCCAAGCAGCAGTGTAAGAATGGCCAAATCTCTGGTTTTTAGCTTGCCGTGATATTGCGCCTGTTTTTTCGTCAATTTATCCCCGGTCTCAACAGCATCAAGCAAATCATCCACCTCGTTATCGTTAAGCCTTATAATCTGCTTTTGGTGAATTTTGGGCAAATTGACCTGAATAACGGGGTTTTCCTTGATTATTCTGTTCTTATGAAAATATCCGTACATCGACCTAAGAGCGAAGAGCTTGCGCTTGATGGCGCGTTCATCGTTGGTATATTCGTGACCATCCTTTATGTAGTACTTGATATATCCGAGATATTCCTCAATGTCCTGAGCATTGAGCTTGGTGAGAAGGTCAATATCCATATCATGGATATCCGTATTCTTATAGATGGCGTTGCTATCCTTAATGTACTCAAAAAATGTCTTGAGGTCTACGGCATAGGCAACCTGTGTGCGGGGAGCTGTGGAATATTCAATACCACGAAAATATTCCCTGAGAAATTTTGGAAGCTCACCTTGTATTCGCCTAAGCTCCAAAATATATTTATTTCGTTCCTGTTCGTGATAAGTTTTTTCAGCCATATTTAACCTGATTTCTGTATAAATTTTGGTCGGTGGAGCAGTAGCTAACTATTCGTTAAACTCAGGTTTAACGAATAGTTGCGCGTAACAAATGCAAAATGACCAATTATACGATATTTTAAGGTTGATTTTATATATTTTGTCTCTTATGTTCTCTATTTCTTAGCGACCAGCTTTCCCTGATAAAGACTGCGCTCAACCATATTTATCGCAAGGTCTTTCTGGAATTTCTTGACCTTGTTAAGTTCACCGTCCGTTATGATTGATATGCACATTCCGGATTTGCCATTGCGTCCACATCGTCCTGCTCGATGCACATACTCCGTCGACTCCTCCGGCAGACTTATATTGATAATGACATCTACATCGTCAAAATGCATCCCTCTGGCAGCATAATCGGATGCCACCACATACTGGAGCTTTCCGTCCATGAAATCCTTGACAATATTCTTGTTGCGGAACTTGTTTCCCTCAGCGTGCAGCGCATCAACCTTATAATTATGGTATTTGAGCTTCTGTGTAATCTCATCGATGTCATAGCGCTTGTTGGCAAAAATAATAGCCTTTGATGCTCCTGAAGCCTTTAAAACCTTTCGCACTGTCTCATTCTTATCCCTGTGCATACATACCACATAGTAATGTTTGATTGTCTCAGGTGTCGATACAATACGGCTTGTAGCTATCTTTACGATATCTATTCCTGTTTTATCGAGATTATTCTGATATTTCTGTCCAAATGTCGCTGTGAAGAACAATGTTTGAACATCCCTGTAAAAACACTTCTTGAGTTCCATGCTTAGTTGAAGGTTATCCTTGTCAATAAGTCTGTCCGCCTCATCGAATATGAGAAATTTGCACTTATGTGCCGGAAGCTTTTTGATTGAAATAAGTTCTCTAAGCCTTGCCGGTGTTCCTATAACAAAAGTCGGCTTGGTTTTGAGTGATTCTGCCATGCGCTGCATATTGAAATTGCCGACTGCTACCACTGCCCTTGCATCTATTGCCAAATTCTTGGATAACAGCTCTATCTGTCTTGAAATCTGGAATGCAAGCTCCTTTGCCGGAACTGCTATGACACATGTGAAGTCGTGCGCCTGTTCAGCCGGAAGCTTTAACAGATACTCATACACCGGAATAAGGTATGCAAGTGTTTTGCCTGTCCCTGTCTTTGCTCCGCCCGATACATTATGTCCCTCAATAATCTGCGGAATACACAAGCTCTGTATCTCTGTAAGCTCTGTTATCTTCTGTGCCGCGAGTGCCTTTCTGAGCTTGACATTCAATTGTTGTATTGTAAAATTCTCTCCCATTTCTTATGCCTTTCTGTTTAAAATGTTTAATACACTGTCTGCCAACACAATTTTATTGACAACCATTCTTAACTATTATAACAAAAATCCTGCTGCTTGACCATATCCAAACTTGACTATGCCAAAAATTAAGGCTATAATCGGAAAGATTTTTGTTATAAAGGAGAATAAAACTTATGACGCTTCAAAGATTACTTAGCTACACCCGAAAGGCTGTAGATGAATATGGTCTCATAGATGACGGCGATAAGATTGCCATAGGGATATCCGGCGGAAAAGACAGCCTTACCCTACTCTACGCGCTTAGTGAGCTAAGAAAATTCTATCCTAAAAAATTCGAGGTGTACGCCCTTACGGTGCATCTTGGCATTGACGGAATGGACTTCTCCGGTGTCGAAGCTCTGTGTAAAAAGCTTGATGTACCATACTACATAATAGATACCCAGATAAACGATATAGTATTTAATATAAGGAAAGAACCCAATCCATGTGCGCTGTGTGCAAAGCTCAGAAAAGGCGCATTCAACAATAAAGCCCTCGAATTGGGCTGCAATAAAATTGCCTATGCGCATCACAGGGATGATGTCAATGAAACCTTCTTCATGTCACTTATATATGAAGGAAGAATACACACCTTCTCCCCTATGACTCATTTAGATAAGACAAATCTCACCCTCATCCGCCCTCTTCTGCTCGCTCCCGAAGCTGATATCATCGGATTTGCACAAAAATATGAACTTCCTGTAGTCAAAAATCTTTGCCCGGCAGATGGTGTTACAAAACGCCATGAGACAAAGGAACTCATAGAGCAGATAAACCAGAAAGCACCCGGATTTCACACAAGACTGTTCTCCGCAATAGCCAATGCCAATATCGAGGACTGGCCCGAGAAAACCGGACACAACCGCACAAAAGCCTGAACTAAATACTTAACACTATTATTGTCAATATGGCAATCAGCATAACAATAAATGAAATTGTACAAATCTTCCTGATGCGTCGCCTGCGTGCAGCGGCGGCGCGGCTCTTTCTCAAAATCTCATTGACTGATAAACCACCCTCCAATACCGTGAAATTGTTGACTGTCGTTGTACGCATATAAATTCCTCCTATGTCACTCAGAAACCGAACATGTATTCTTGTTTGTATAAATACAATATAACATCCGAACATAAGTTTGTCAACATGAAAAGCAAACATTCATTCGGAACGTTTATTTTGAACATCTGTTTGCATTTTTAAGTATATTGTGTTATAATAAGACAGAATATAAATTTTTGTTTTGGCACATTTGGTTTGCGGAAAATGTATGGCATCAACTTCATTTAGAGTTGGCGTTACACTTTTTGAATTTACTTTATACTTTACATATTATGACAGGAGGATTTTATATGGCAACAGGAAGAATTACACCTAAGCAGCAGGAGATACTTGATTTTTTAAAGAAAGAGATTTTGACAAAGGGCTACCCGCCGGCAGTACGCGAGATTTGTGAAGCTGTGCATCTCAAGTCGACATCAAGCGTCCACTCACATCTTGAGACACTTGAGAAGAACGGATATATAAGGAGAGACCCTACTAAGCCTCGTGCAATTGAGATTATAGATGACGGTTTTAACTATCTTAGAACGGAGACGGAGCTTGCAAGCATACCTGTTATTGGAACAGTTGCAGCCGGACAGCCTCTTCTTGCGGTTGAGAATATTACTGAATACTTTCCTTTCCCTGCCAACCTGCTGCCTAATGAGCAGACATTTATTCTCAAGGTTAAAGGTAACAGCATGATTAACATGGGTATCTATGACGGTGACTATCTCATTGTTGAGAAGACGAACACAGCAAATAACGGTGATGTTGTGGTTGCCCTTGTCGATGATTCTGCCACGGTCAAGAGATTTTACGCTGAGGATGGTCATTTCAGACTCCAGCCGGAGAATGATTTCATGAACCCTATTATAGTTGACCACGTTGAGATTTTAGGAAAGGCTATAAGGCTTATAAGGACTAATATTGTATAATCTGCATTTGACATTTATACTCATAGAAATTAAAACTATTTAGCCTATTAACTTATCATTATTATAATTTATCACTGACTACTTAACCGAGCAGCCATCTGATTTTTCACTTACAAACAATAAGCAAAGGGAAGTTTACCTGAATACATAATATCAGGATGACTTCCCTTTTTTATTGACTATAAATGAGCAAATTTAAACTATTACAAAAATTCATTTACTATGTAAAGTTTTGTTACTAAGATATGTTTACTACATCTATCTGCTATTGCTATTCCATTTTTCCCTCAAGCTCCGCAAGCAGCTCCTGCACTACTGCCCTTTTCACCGGATGATATGCGTAAGGTGCGATATCGCTCAATGGCTTTAAGACAAACATGCGGTTATGCATGTCAATATGTGGGATGCAAAGTCTTTCAGTGTGCATTACAATGTCATCATACAGCAAGATATCCATGTCAAGCGTTCTTGGTCCCCAGTGAACTTCCCTTGTGCGATTGTTCAGCGCCTCAACTATGTGCAAAAAGTCAAGCAGCTCCTCCGGCTCAAGGATTGTGTCTATAGCCACACAGCAGTTTAAAAAGCTCTGCTGTTCCACACCGCCATACGGCTCCGTCTCATATATAGGAGATACCTTGCCTAGCAGAATACACGAATTGCTTCTGAGAGCGTTCAAAGCATTCTGAATGTATGCCTCGCGCTCGCCTATATTGGAGCCGAGGGATAGATATACCCTGTGCCATCCTCTTGTGAGCTCAACTGATACAGTCTCAAGGGGAAGCTTTACAGGAGCCCACGGCTTCTTTATCTCAAGATGCACCTTTTTTAAATGTGGGATTGATGTGAGCATATAGTTGGCAAGCCTGCTGGCAGCAGTCTCAATAAGCTCATAGGTGTCATTTGTCATAAAAGCCGCTATTTTTTGCGCAGCAACGCCATAATCGATTGACTCGTCAAGGTTTTCAGGTGTGTAGCCTGCCTCAAGAAGCCCCTCCGTAAACACTCTCTGTCCGACTGCGCCGGAAAAATCGGTGTACAAATCCGCATTTATTATAAACTTCTGTCCGAGGCTGTTTTCCTCCTCGAATACGCCATGATTGGCAAAAACTTCAAGATTTTTTATGTGTATTATATCCATTTTTATCCTCCATTCTTACTCATAAAGTTACAAACACATTAAAACTCTTTCCGATAACCGCTGCTGCCATCTTGAGCGCGCGAAAATTTTCCTTTACATCATGTACCCGGAATATGGATGCTCCTCGCATAAGACCAATCACACTTGTGGCGACTGTACCCTCAACTCTCTCATCCCTTGGAAGGTCAAGTGTAAGCCCCACAACGGATTTGCGCGATGTTCCGAGAAGAACCGGATACCCGAGGTCACAGAGCTTGTCAAGCGTGTTGATGACGGTCAAATTCTGTTCAAGGGATTTTGCAAAGCCGACACCCGGGTCAAGGATGATTTTGTCCTTTGATATGCCATGTTTTAATGCACAGTTGATAATACGCCTGTTGTCCTCAAGATAATCTTCAAGAAAATCATTGTACGAAGCTTCTTTCCTGTTGTGCATAAGACAGCATGGAAGCCCGGATTTTGCGAGGAGTTCCGCCATAGGTGAACTTATATTTTCATCAGCGGATATGTCTGTGTTACACATACTTGTATCGTGCATATTTGTACTATACATATTTGTATTGTGCACACTTGCACTGTACACGCTTGTACCGTACATAAGTCCCCATATATCATTTATAAGGTCTGCCCCAGCTTCTATACCTGCTGCCGCGACCCCTGCCTTGTATGTGTCAAGCGACACCGGGATGTCAAAGCGCTCCTTGACCGCCTTTATCACAGGCACAACGCGCTCAATCTCCTCATCGTCCGATATCATAACGTAACCCGGTCTTGTGGACTCACCACCGATATCTATAAGTGCAGCGCCGTCCTTTATCATCTCCTCTGTGTGAAAAAGCGCGGCATCCATATTGTTAAAACGCCCTCCATCCGAAAATGAGTCCGGAGTCACATTCAAAATGCCGCACACATAGGCGCTGTTCTCTAAATCAAAGTTCTTGTTTCCGATAAGCATCAGATTTCTCCTTTCAGGAAGCTTATTTAATCATATTAAACACCCTGTCAACCACGGCATTGTCATTCTCAAAACATCCCCGACACACATAGGTCATTGTGCTGCTGCCAGGCTTTTTTACACCGCGCATTGTCATACACATGTGCTCCGCCTCTATGACAACCATAACGCCATCCGCATGGAGATATTTCATAAGTGCATCCGCTATCTGCGCGGTCAGACGTTCCTGAAGCTGGGGACGTTTTGCATACTCTTCCACCGTTCTTGCAAGCTTGCTGAGTCCCGCAACCCTGCCGTTGGAAATATATGCAATGTGCGCCTTGCCGTAAAAAGGTAGCAGATGGTGCTCACACATCGAATAAAAGGTTATATCCTTTTCAAGTATAAGCTGCCCTTTTTGCGCCTCAAATGTCTTAGACAGTATCTCGCGAACCATCATATCGTGGTCATCTTCCGGAACTCTGTCCTTATCTATCCCGGCAAAAATCTCCTCGTACATGCGCGCTATCCTGTCAGGTGTCTCAACGAGCCCTTCTCTGGATATATCCTCGCCTATCCCCTCAAGTATGAGCTTTACACCTTCTTTTATCTTTTCCTTGTCCATTCTTTGTAAGCCTCTCCGATTCGGTTAAGATGTGAGAGTGAGCCAAAGGCAAGCACCGCCACATCACCGTTATTGTATGTCACCGCCTGTTCTACTGCATCCTCTATATCATTACAGGCGGTGGCAATGTTCTTTCTCTTATTTATATGTTCCGCAAGCTCTTTTGCTTTCATAGCCCTGACATTGTCAGGTGTCTCTATGGTAAAAATATGGTCAGCCATAGGAATCATAAGCTCTATTATCTTTTCATAGTCCTTGTCGGCAAATACTCCCATGATGTACACAAGCTTTCGCCCGTTTAGCACCTCGGGAGTAAAATATTCCAGCACGGAAGCTCGAAGCTGTATGGCAGCAGGCTCATTGTGCGCGCCGTCAACAAAAAATGGCGGCTCTTTTCCGATAAGGCTCAATCTGCCAAACCACTGCGTCGCCTTAATTCCATCATGGATATCCGCATAGGAGATTTTATAGCCCATCTCCATCAATGCTTCGACGCATGATATAGCAAGACATGAGTTGACAATCTGGTATGTTCCCCGAAGCATCAGATTAATCTGCCCGGCTCTTTTATGTGTATAACATGTGCCATCATCCACCCAAGGACACTTAGCATAGCTTATTTTCATGGCATCTTCCCTGTAATCCGATACAATAAGCCTGCTGCCGGTATCCTTGCACTTCTGCTCTATTACCTCCATAGCCTCATCATTCTGAACTGTTGTGATTACAGTTGTTCCCGGCATTATAATTCCAGCCTTTACAGCGGCTATCTCTGCTAAGGTATTTCCAAGAATACCCATATGGTCAAGTCCTATGGATGTGAACACGCAGCACAAGGGGTTAGAACATACGTTTGTAGCATCATATTCACCCCCAAGTCCTGTCTCCAACACTACAAAGTCCACATTTTTCCTATAAAAATACAAAAATGCTGCTGCCGTCTCAAGCTCAAACGCCGTCGGAGTTCTAAGACCGGAAGCTTTCATGGTATCAACCGCATCCGCGATATCACTCATCACATCGGAAAAGTCTGTCTCCGAGATATATTCACCGTCAATCTGTATTCTCTCAAGATATGTAACAAGAGTCGGAGAAATATATCTTCCAACCCTGTATCCCGCCGTTGTGAGTATCGTCGAAATCATCGCGAGCGTTGAGCCTTTGCCGTTAGTTCCCGCTATGTGTATAACCTTCAATTTATCCTGTGGATTGTCAAGAAGTCTCATAAGCTCCCGCATGGTATCTACACCCATAATGCTTCCGGCTTTTTCGGCATTGTGGATAAGCTTCATTGCCTCGTCATAGCAAAGCTTCATAGCTCTTTAACCTCTATCTCCTTGCCGTCGCGCCATATTCTCTCGAGGTCATAGAAAAATCTGTCATCCTTTGAGAAGACATGCACAATGACATCCGTGTAATCGAGGAGAATCCATGATGCGCTCCTGTAGCCTTCAACATTCTTAGGCTCAAGTCCCAGCTTGTAAAGCTCCTCCTTTACATTATCCGCAAGAGCCTGTACCTGATTTGTGTTGTCTCCGTTTGCTATCACAAAGTAATCTGCGATAACCGAAACCTTGCTTATATCAAGTATTTTTATATTCTCACCCTTCTTGTCGTCAAGAGCATTATATATTATTTTTGTAAGTTCCTTTGAATCCATAAATTACCTCCATATATTATAACTTTGCTTTAAGGCTCTCGTATGCCTTGACCGTCGTGTCATCTATTGTTCCGTTTTTTGAGCGGACATATTCAATGGTATTTTCAAGTATTTCATAAGTGCACTGGCTGATATCCTTGAAAGCAAGTTCACGAAAATAAGGAAGTCTTGGAGCTTTGTCGCGGTTGGGCTCTATATAGTCCGCCACATACACTATCATGTCGAGAAGGTTCATGTCAGGACATCCCGTTGTGTGGTAGCATATGGCATGACGTATCTCCGGGTCGGCAACCCCGTGCCTGTTCTCCGCATAGTACGCACCCATCTTTGCATGCAGCAGGTCAGGCTGTCTCCTCTCCGCCTCGCTCACCTCTATTCCAAACTTTTCGCATTTCTCCAAAAGTCTCTCCCCTGAAAGATATTTTGCACAGTCGTGTAAAAGCCCCGCCATAAAAGCCTTGTCCATGTCATAGCCGTAGCGCATGGCGAGTGCCGCACTTGTGTAGGCAACTCCGAGAGTGTGCTCATAGCGCGACGGTGTAAGCTTCTTTGCAAGGTTCTTCTTAATCAATGTAATCTGTTCGCTGTCCATTTCAAGCCTCCTTTGTCTATTGGCACTGCATACTATACATATTATTACATAATGACAATTTTGCAATACCTACTTGTAAAGTTGGTTATCAATTATAAAATTATATACCGGTTCGGGAAGCATGTAGCGGGCAGATTTGGGGTTCTTTGCCATCCGCTCTCTGATATCGCTTGAGCTTATCTCAAGCTGTGGCGTGTCGACAAGGTATATCC
>JBNMKO010000087.1:0-14443 GCA_050874385.1 Eubacteriales bacterium | reverse complement strand
TCCTCTCCGATATCTATGAAGTCGCCGGGATGAAGTGTGAGTTTCAGCATGGGAACCTCCTTGGTCGGAATGTGATTATGCAACAATCTTTATAAAATGTTGCATTTAGCTTATACGATACTCAAATTATGAATAAATACAGTGGATTTTATTGCAGATTTTTATTATGAAGAAATGAATTGATTAGAGTGAAAAACCGCGTAAATTAAGGCATTTCAGCACTTTTTGAAATATTTACATACACCTTTTGTCATGCAAATATTTGCTGTTAAACATATCTTGTTGAAAAGTTCATTCCACCAAAAAATCACATTATAATTTTTTAAAAATTTTAAAATATGGGGTTAAGTATTGAAGGAAACGTCCGAAATATAGTGTGTAAATGAAAAATGCAACATTTTATAAAAAATGTTGCATTTTTTTGTGCACAAAAAAAGCCGATGAGCCCTTTATTTTAAAGGAAATCATCGGCTTTTATACCATATAAAATTATTCTATCTACTTTGCAACAGAGTTAATAATTTCACCACCATCTACCACTTGAAATTCATATTACTGTCATACTTTTAACTTGTTGGTATGCTAACCACAACTTTTCCCGCATGACATAAACATACTTTTCCACTTTTTAAGCTTGCTAGTACGCCTGCATCGCATATATCTTGCATACTTTTCCTGCTTTTTAACTTGTTGGTATGACAGCCACAACTTTTCCCGCATGACATAAACATACCTTTCCACATTACAAGCTTGCGAGTATGTCAATCCACGACATTTCTGACATACCATACGCATACTTTTGCAACTTTTGAAGCTTATTAGTATGCATACCACAAAGATATTAGGTTAGGTTGTTAACATTCTTTTATGCAATAAGCGCCATACCCATCCACATTTCCATCGAAGGCTTCTCCCGTGAGAAGATTAGTTCCTGTTATATCAACTTTACAAGCCTTTTCGTTGTGGTTTAGCAAAAATGTACAGTCGGCTCGTCTTACAAGTTCAATGCCGTCAGGCAGCTCAAGAGCGGCTATGCCACTTTTTGCGGAGACATATTTTACAAAGTGTTTTAGCGTCTGCTCGTCCAATTCACAGCCCACATAATATACTTTTCCCTTGCCGTACTCGTTAACGGTGATTGCGGCTTTTCCCTTGTAGTAGTCCTCGTCATAGCTTGCGAGAACTTTGGCAGTTTTTGGCTCGATTACGTCGCACCAGAATTTTGCAGTGCCGCCGGCTACATTTTTTTCAAACAACATTCCTTCAAGTGCGATATCCCCGTCCGGTGTCGCAAACTCCGACACCTCAATTCCGGCAAGCTCGGAAAATGCCCCCGGAACCGTCTTTGTGCGCATATTGTTGTAGTAATCCCTCGTGCCGCTTCTGTAGGTCAGCACAAGAGTTCCGCCGTTTTCCACATACTCAGAAATTCGCTTTACTTCCTTGTCGGTCACAACATTGTGCGCCGGCATGTAGACAACCTTATATTTTTCAAAATCAGTGTCTGAAACCGCCGTTGCCACATTTATGTCTGAATTTGCCTTATAGTAAGCATACAAAAGATTTCTGTAGTCAAAGCCTGCCTTGTGGCGCTTAATCTCGTGCGACCACACATCATCGTAGGACTTGTAGATAAGCGCCTCGTAGGAATTTTCTGCGCCCACAATATATTTTTCAAGCTTCTTTAGCTCCTCGCCCGTCTTCTTAATCTCGTAAAAACGTCTGCGCGGAACTCCGTCATGGTCGAGCACGCCGAACCAGTACTGCTCCATGCCAAAAAGTGCCGTCCTGAAACGGAAATACACCACACCCTCACAGCCGTGTGCAACCGCCTGATAAGTCCAAAGCCTCAACTGTCCCGGCTTTGGCGTTCTGCCGACCACATCCCAGCCGCAAGGCCCTGCCTGCTCCTCCATGACGACAAAATTTTTATTTTTTACACCTCGCATATTCTCATGCGCCATCGACACATACTGGTACTCCGAGCCGCCCCACTGATTGTCAGGGTAATTGTCCCACGACACATAATCAAGATTTCTTCCAAGCTTGTAATAGTTGATATCCGAAAAATGCCCCATAAAATTGTGGGTAATCGGCAAATCGCTGTACTTTCTTATTATCTCAATCTGCATCTGCTGATATCTTACCCATGAGTCCGATGCAAATCTTCTATATTCAAGGTCAAGGCTCGGATTATGTGCAAAATTAGGAAAATTTTCACCCTCACAGGAGTTGTATGCCGGCAAAATCACATCTTCAAAGGAGTCGTAGTCAAGACTCCAGAACACATTGCCCCATGTCTTATTCAGAACGTCAATGTCCTCATAGCGCTTTTTGAGCCACTTTCCAAATGCTCTCCGGCAGTTCTCACAGTAACATCTTGTGCTCGCGTGACAGCCGAACTCATTGTCTATCTGCCAGCCGATTACATTTTTGTTCCCCGCAAAATGCTTTACCATCTTTTTCACAATTATCTTTGACTTCTCTATATAGTCCCTGCTGTTGGCGCAGCACTCACGCCTTGAGCCCCACGCGCGCACCCTCCCGTACCTGTCGCGCTGTAGCACATCGTATCTGTCGGCAAGCCACTTAGGCGGTGCCGCTGTCGGTGTTCCTAAGATGACCTTCACGCCGCGCTTTGCAAGCACCTCTATGGCATCATCGAGAAGAGAAAAATCGAACTCTCCCTCCTCCTTCTCGAACAGCTTCCAGTCAAACTCCCCCATTCTCACCGTGTTGAAGCCGCCCTCCTTCATAAGGTCAGCCTGATGCTCCCACTCACTTTTGTCCCAATGCTCCGGGTAATAATCCACACCAAAAATCATACCATTTCTCCAATCTGCAGACACCATCTGCTTTTTTGCAGCCGTTTGTTATACGCATAATAGTTCCATATAACCGTTCTTCAGTTATACAAATAATAATGAAAAACTCTATATTTTGCGTTTTTCACACTTAAATCCTGCTCCCACCAATACCATTTTTACATCTTATCTGTGCAAAAACGTCCTCGCAATCTGCACAATCGCTGTCGGCGCAAATGAAAGCCCCACTATCTCAAGTAGCCCTACAGCCCCAAGCGGCGCAACCTCGAAAAGTCCCGAAAGTCCCGGCACCAAAAGCACCGTCATAAGAAGCACTATTCCAAGTAAAAATGCCCCCACGCTCCACTTGTTGCTGCTAAAACCAAGCTCAAATATTGTCTTTTCGCCTCTACAGCTAAAGCCGTGGAAAAGGCGCGCGAGTGTCAGCGTCGCAAACGCCATGGTACCCGCCGTCGCCGCGTCCGTCCTAAGCCCTATAAAAAATGCGCCCATAACCGCTGCTGATATCAATATACCATATTCAAAAAGCCTTGTACAGAAAGCCTTTGTGAGTATTCCCTTCTTTGGATTTCTCGGCTTGTTGTCAAGAAGTGTGTCATCCGACGGCTCCATGCCTATCGCAAGTGCCGGAAGCGAGTCTGTGAGAAGATTTATAAAAAGCAGATGCACCGGGGCAAACGGCGCTGGCAGCGCGGCTATCGAGCAGATAAGCACACTTATTATCGCCGCCATATTTCCAGACAAAAGAAACATAATCGCATTTTTTATATTTCTGTAGACGTTACGCCCGTTTAGCACTGCTTTTATGATTGTGGCAAAATTGTCATCCGCGATAATCATCGCCGCGGCATCCTTTGAGACCTCCGTTCCCGTAATTCCCATCGCAACCCCGATGTCGGCTTTTTTGAGTGCGGGCGCATCGTTCACGCCGTCGCCGGTCATTGCAACAATCTTTCCTTTTTTCTGCCATGCGTCGACTATCCTTATCTTGTTCTCCGGCGAAACCCTCGCGTACACGGACACATTTTCAAGCACCTTTGAAAGCTCCTCATCGCTCATAGCGTCAAGCTCCTGACCCGTGAGTGCAAGGTCGCCCTCATCAAAAATTCCTATCTGTGAGGCTATCGCCCTCGCCGTAACCTTGTGGTCGCCGGTAATCATAACAGGCTTTATCCCGGCTCTTACCGCATCTGCTACAGCCGCCTTTGACTCCTCGCGCGGCGGGTCAATCATAGCCACAAGACCTATAAATGTGTACCCGTCCTCATTTTCCACGGAAAGCTTGTAGTCCTCGCCAACCTCCTTGTAAGCAAAAGCAAGCACCCTCAAGCCGTTCTCTGAAAAATGCTGGTTTGCAAGCATTATCCTGTTCTTGTCGGCGGCGGTTATCGGACGCACACAATCCGTTGCAATATTTATACACCGCGCAAGCAGCACATCCACCGCGCCCTTTGTGAGCACTGTCGGAACCGCATGTATTCTGTACTTTGTGCTCATAAGCTTTCTGTCCGAGTCAAATGGTATCTCCTCAAGCCGCGGCATCATCTGTCTTATATCCTCCTCGGAAATCCCGGCTCTTGTAAGCCCCGCATTCTGCGCCATGGTAAGCAGACAGTACTCCGTCGGGTCGCCAATTCCTTTTCCGTCATTTATCGAGGAGTCATTGTCAAGTATCGCCGTGTACAAAAGATATCTGTGGAGCCTTTTTCTTATGTCGAGCTCCTCCGGCTTGATAACACCGCCGTCGATATACACATGTTTTACCGTCATCTTGTTCTGTGTCAGCGTTCCCGTCTTATCCGAGCAGATAACAGACACGCATCCAAGACTCTCCACCGCCGACAGTTCCTTCATAATAGCATTGTCCGCCGCCATTTTTCTCGTTCCCATCGCCTGCACGATTGTCACTATCGAGCCTAGCGCCTCTGGTATCGCCGCAACTGCAAGCGCCACGGCAAACATAAGGGAGTCAAGTATCGGCTCATGCTGATAAATTCTCAGCACAAACACAAGAGCGGATATTATCATTATCCCGATGGCGAGCTTTTTTCCAAAATCGTCAAGGCTTACCTGCAAAGGTGTCTTTTTCTCCTTGGTATCATTCATAAGCCCCGCAATTCGTCCCATCTGTGTGTCCATGCCCGTCGCGGTCACATACACTTTTGCTCTTCCGTAGGTCACAAGACTTCCCGAATACACCATATTTGTCCTGTCGGCGAGTGCCGCCTCACCCTCTATAACAGCATCCGTCTTGTCAACATTTGTGGACTCGCCCGTGAGCGCGCTCTCATTCACCTGCAACGAATAGTTTGAAATAATTCTTCCGTCCGCCGCCACCATATCCCCGGCTTCAAGAATTAAGATATCATTCGGGACAATTTCCTCCGAGGAAATCTCAAGTTTTTTCCCATCCCTAAGCACCTTCGAGTGGGGCGACGAGAGCGACTTTAACGACGCAAGCGACTTTTCCGCCTTTACATACTGCACCGTTCCGAGCACTGCATTCATAATTATAACGGCAAATATAACCACGGTGCTCTCCACATTCCCCGAAACCATCGAGATAATTGCCGCCACGATAAGTATGATGACCAGCAAATCCGCAAACTGCCCCAAAAACACCGCAAATATGCTCTTTTTCTTTCCCTCACTCAGCGCATTTTTTCCCTTCTCCTGCAAAATGCGCGCCGCCTCATCCGACGACAGCCCCTCGCCACTTCCGCCCGTCGCCTTATACAACTCATCAATGGTCATTTGGTAAAAATCTTTTTTACTCTCCATACACATTCCTCCTTAATATTATTTTTAAAAAACAAAAAAGACTTTCCGTGTACGCTAAAAAACGCACACAAAAAGTCTTGTTCAACGATTTCGTTCCACAGCCCCCGGGCTAAAAGCCGTACTGACGAGGACTGCAACATGCTTCGCATGTAACTACTCCCTTTTTGTATCTTGTATATGATATACCATAATGCTTCATTATATTCAAACTATTTTTTATAGTGCTTGAAATTGGGTAATTTATATGGTATATTTATATTAACAAATAGGTACTTGTTGGAGCAAGTACCTATCGCATGAAGCCCCACTCCAAAGGTGGAGTTCCCAAGATAGTTATATTGCTCTTATGAGCACTGCCTATTCTGGTCGGACAGGATAGGCTTTTTTATTTCTTCTTTTTTCTCTTGTCGAGAAAGGTCAGAAACGCAACAATCAGACTGCCAAATGAAACCATAAGGCTAAGAATTCCAATAAAAATAAGAATTTCATCTGCAATTGTCATTATTACGCACCTCCCTTCATTAGTATTGCGATAAAACGCTTTAAGTACGGGAGGCAGCCACCCCTGTCATGGGTTTCATAAGCTATATATTATCATATCACAGCCTAAGTCACAACATATTTTCCACCAAAATCACATTGTATTTTTCCCCGCAAAAGACTATACTGTATACGGTTAAGAATTGTTAAAGAAATTTTATTTTTTCTGAGCCAAAAAATAAAGCCACTATTATTTTACACAGAAGCGTCCATACGCTTCGGAATGGAGAAAATTTGAAGATAGATATGCACTGCCACACAAACGAGGGCTCGATAGATGCCCGCGTGGGTATTGTGGATTATGTAAAGGGACTGATTGACAAGGGCGTTGACGGTATGCTCATAACCGACCACAATTCATACAAGGGATATGAATATTGGCAGCGCGTCAAGGGAGAGCTTGGCGATATCGGACATTTTACGGTGTTAAAAGGTATAGAGTACGATACAAGAAACGGTGGTCACATTATTATTGTGCTTCCAAATAATATAAAAGGTTCCGACGTGATGAAAGCGCGTCTTATCGGCATACGCGGACTTTCCGTGGTACACCTTGAAAAGCTTGTACATTCCATCGGCGGAATATTAGGCCCTGCGCACCCTTACGACACCGGCTACTATGCTTTTATGAACACGCGCTTTGGAAAGCTGCACCCGGAATTTTTGGAAAAATTCGATTTTATTGAGAGTTACAACTCCGTCGCAAAGCACTCCGCAAATGAGTCCGCGAGAGAGCTTGCAATCCGCCTTGACAAGCCGCAGACTGCCGGAACCGACACCCACCGCCCTGAGGTCATCGGCACATCATGGACTGAATTTCCATGCGACATACGCTGCAACGACGACCTGATTGCCGCCATAAAAGACCCTACAGGAAAGAAAAGACCTTCCGTACCCTATGAACTGTTTACCAACATGCACCGTGACCGCGGGCGCATAGTTGAAAAACTCGGAGTTGTGGGGTATTGGGTATATAACAGACTTGAAGTTCTTTACCATGTGTGGGGGAGACATAGACATAGAAAGGCATGAAAAAAAGTTAGATAGGAAAAGTCAAGGGGCTTTTTCTATCTAACTTTTTAATATCCATATTATTTTGTAACAAAAACAAAACTAAAATTGAATATGCTTTTTATGTATCAGGCTTATTTATACTTTGTATAAAATCATAAAATTCCCTAAAAGATTGTTCGTGATTTGTGGAATTTATTCTCTCAACCATTCCATCAAAATACGGTTTTGTAGCTATATTATCCGGTTTATTCTTACTATATCTGATTTTTTTATACCTCAACAATTCATGTAAATAGTGAAAATGATATTTTGCAATAGTCTCATCACTCCCAACTGGCGGCTTCATATTCTCAGGGTCAAATTCTTCAATATTATAGTTCTTGTAATATCCATAAAAAAAAGAAGTTTCATCTACACCATCTTTTGGATATAAACCAACACAGCCAAGCAGCCATGTCTCAAAGCAATGATTGCTCACCAAAATAACAATTTCAAATTCAAATGTTTTTTCTTCATATTTTGAATTAATCCTGTCAATAACTTGCTGCTTTCTCTCTTGAGCATCCAATTGCTCTGAATCCAAAATGACAACCAGCTTGTCTATTTTTCCCGGATTTAAAACAATTGTATCGATTGTATCAAACAGCACCCTTGTAATAAGCTGCGTAACTCCCTGACCACTTTGTAATACATAATTGTTATCCGTGACCGCCTGTATATCTGCAACTCTGCTATACTTAAAATTGATATACTCAAACCAGCGGGGCAGTACCTTTAAAAAAGATTTTTCATCTTCCAATAAGAAGTAAAAATTCATTATATTTTTCCCTCAAATTCCCATCTGTTAATCAAATTAAAATAAGCATCATGCTGGCTATTTCCAATTCCATATTCCTCGCTGGTGCAATTCTTGACTGTCGCAACATCTCTTTCAATTATTTTCCATTTTTCTTTTTCTATTTCTCCAATAATTTTAGGATGGTGGCTTGTAATAATAAACTGCAAATCGTCACGCTCGTACAAAATTAATTCTGAAAGCACATCAATACAATTTACACCCAGACCATTCTCGAATTCATCAATCAATACAAGTGCATTTTCTGACATTGTATATAATTCCACAATATAATAAATTGTCTTTAACATACCATTAGAAATATCATCTTGAAGAAGCTTTTTACCATATACCTGAATTGAAACCAGATACATTTCTCTTGCCACATCTTCTTCAACATCTATGTCCTCAATTTCCATAAAAATTTCTTTTACTGCATCAAATATCCTAACATATAAATCAGGATAATAATTTTTTGCAATATATATTTTCATTGCTGCCGGAAGGTGGCTGAACATTTTAAATTCAGTATTTTTATCCTCCTTCAAAGTCTCAATAACTTTTGATTTCAGCCTGCCGAAAATCTCTCTTTTTATTCCTCCACGGACAGCCAACTCAATTTCTACTGAATATAACTTTCGTATTCCCGACACCAGTTTTTCAAATTTTTTATCCTCTGAATACTGTGAAATTAAGCTCTCATCTTTCTTAGGACGCGGAACCTTATCATAGCCTGATATTAATACATTATCATTTTTTCTCTCAAATATTATTTCTGAATTTTTAATAAGCTTCTCATATACAAACTCATATCTCTTTTCTTCTTCAATAATAATATTTTCTTCATTTATTTTATTAATTTCATAATACCATTCATATTCATCATCATCAATCAAAAGTCCCATCCCAACACTGTATGGATACAGCACAGCATTTTTATCTATGGCTAAGTTCAATGAATACTCCACCGCATTGAGAATTTGCGTCTTGCCTGCCCCCGAAAGTCCTACTAACAAGGTTACATCACTATTAAAATATATCCTCTGTATTTCCAATCCTGTTTTTAAATTTTTTAATTCCATCCATTGTATTCTCACAAATTTCACCCTCTCATTCACAAACAATGTCCTCCCATTTATTAATATACAAATAATGGAAGAAAAATACCACCTGTACACCAAGCTATACGACCAATTCTTTTCACACTAATATTTACAATGGGCTGACATTTTATAATTTAGTTAAATTTTAACATAAATTATAAATTTTAGCTACACAAAAGCATAAAACACTCTCTGCAAATTTGTCACTGTTATCTGTTATCGCGTCAATCGCGAAAGTCTCATAAACATAATCTTTCGTTTGTCTCCTGCATAAATAAAAAGTACCACGGCAACTTAATCACCATGGTACTTAATTTTTTCATAATATATATTTATTATCCGCGCGTCTTTCTTCGAGAAGGCACAAAGGGCGTTACCGATACAGCCAACTCAACCCCGGCACCCTCACGTCACATAAGAGGTTCTGCTTAATGCTGCTTCGTTCCCGACCTGACATGGTTCACAGAGTCCTATTGCGTAAGACCAAGATATCAACGCCACTTATACCGGGCAGCCCCCCTGTGGGCTCCCCTAGGAAAGACATCACCCCTGCTGTAGCGGATTGCAGGTACAGGGCACCGCTATCTCCCCGGCTGCGCGGAAGTGTTAAACACAATTCCACAGGCTTATAGTATATCTTTATTTTGCGCAAATGTCAAACATTTTATGCGGCTAAGGGAAATAAATTTTATTTTGTCGCTCCGAGCTCCAGCTCACATGTTTTACTATGCTTTTCCCAATCAGTCAGGCATTTGTTGCAATAATATGCTATGTGATAACCATTCCCCGAATTGTCTTTTGTTATTGAGAAATAGCCATCTTTCATTTTGACTGTCGTTCCATCAAGATATTCAATTTCTGTATGCGTCAAAAAATCTGTGCCATTTACCGGCACCTTTGGGTTGTACTCGCCCGTTGTGATAAAATCCGCCTGTATCTCATCATAATAAGACCTTAAATTTGCCCAGTCCACGGCGACCCTCGCCTTGTGCATATATGACAGGTATGTTGGCGCAATCACGCCTATAAGCACCGCCATAATAGCAACCACAACTAAAAGCTCAACCAGTGAAAAACCACCATCAATTCTTTTGTCATTATTTTTGTCTTTTATCTGCCCAGTAAATGAATTGTCAAATCTTTCCATATACTTCGTCTCCATTCACAAATCACAAATATACAAGAATAATTTTTTCGTCCTAATTGTTTCGCATATCAATCGGATACTAGCAATCCGCTCTTCTACTTGCTTTATCCAAGCACAAAATAAGTCACAAGCCACTGACCGTCGACCTTCTTAAAAAGCCACTGGCATACAAACTCCTCGTCCTCCGTAGTCTTTGCATCGGACTTTCGGATGTTTATTGTGCTCTTGCATGAGAAATAGTTCTCATTGTAGTACATGAACTCATCGTAGCTCTCGTCTAATATCTCCACCGTGTCCGGAACCCACGCCCACGCAAGAGTAGACTGCGCGTTATATAAAAGCCTTTCAGCCTCCGAACCGCTCTCCATCATAGATGAAACGGCATCCACGGACGCTTTTCTGTAAATGTGGTACACATACGTCTCACAGAAGTTTTTCACCCTGTCCTGCACACCCGCGATAAAGTCATCCGACGCTGTGCTCTCATAATTTTTAAGGTCATTGTCCTCCAAAACGTACTTGTCCGTGACATCAATTCCGTCGCCGTCTATAACCTGAACTGTCGGCTGTCCGACCATCTCCCCAGCATAGTAAACCTTGTAGTTAAAGGTAACTCCGGTAAGATTGTACGCCATATCACTCACGGCATTGTCTATAACTCCGCCTGTTATATATTCCCTCTCGTCAGCCTCAATGCCATTGATGTACACGCTCATGTCATCCATGACTTTCACATACACATCATGGTAATCATAGATGTTTTGGGAAATTGCTATGTCCTTTACATCCCACTTGTTAAAGCCAAAAGAGTCCTTCTCTCCTGCCGCCTTAAATGACACTATCGCTAGAAGTTCGCCGTCCGCCATATCCTCATCCGTCTCATCATAAGCGTACACATTAAACACCGGGCGCGCGTCATTGTAGAGCTCCTCATTCTTCTCAAAGCCAACCTTCTTCTGCTCTAGGAAGCTTTTGTAAAATGCCTTGTAATCCTTTATTGTCTCAAATCTGCTCAAAATCTCCGGCTGCTGTTCATCGATAAGCATTCCGATATTCGACGCGGTGAACAAATCAAGATTTTCCTGCATTGCAAGCTCCGGCGAGCCCGCCTCCTTCGCAGCATCGTAATCCTTCTGATATTTTGACAGGTTATTCCAGAGAACCACGCACAAAATAAATGTAAGCACAAGCCACAGACCTGCATAGGCTCTCAGAAAGTATGTGAACGAGGATGTCTTTTTGCGCTTCTTCCGCTTTTTTGTTCGGGCAGCGTCTTTTGCTTCGGGTTTAGTATTTATTTTTATAACCGTGTTTGTACCCGGAATGACAACCCCTTCTTTGGCGTTTTGGTTTCTTCGCTTTCTCACAGGTGTCTGTGAATTTGAGTTTACTATCTTTGCCTTTTCCTTTTTATCCATTACCACACCTTTTCCTTACTTTATTACGATAGCCGTAGGTATTCCTCTTGCGCCGTATATTGAAGAAATCTTGTTGTATATCTCTCCATTATAATAAAATACAGTCGAGCCGCCTCCGTCTAAGTTGGCAGCGTTCACAGCGTCAAAATCCAAAAATACATTTATGAGGTCGTTTAGCGTAGCTCCAAGACTGTGCGTCTGTCTGCCGTCGATGATAAGTAAAAGCACCGCGCCGTCGGCTCTCTGACCTATAGCAGTTCTTGGATTTACACCGCCGCCCGTTCCCGTGACATTAGCCGGAACCCCGTTCACAATGAGAAGCGGCCCCCATGACACCGCATCCCTGACACCTGAGTCAAGTGCCTCCTGTCCTGTCATATTTCCGATAATAAAATAATCGTTCTCATCAAAGCCTATTATCTCATAGGATGTGTTCAAATCTCCATATTTTAACTCGCCCTCGGATATAACTATCCCAAGAGGTGTTCCGCCGTTTCCGACACCGCCGATATCCTCAAACCCGCCCGCATTAGATGCCGCTGTCGCGCCGTATCTCTCACATATCTCGGGTACACTAAGTCCTGCGGAGCCGTCATACTTGTCCGCCGATGTCCCGACAAAAACTCTCGACGGGTCATTTATGACAATCATCGTGCCGGAGTATGTAGCGCCCTTGACGGTGTGAAATTCCATTCCGTCGGCGTAGGTAACTCCATCCTCCTTGTCCTCGTCATTTATCGTAAAATCCTTCTTGTTTCCCGTGTCATCCCTGTCAATCTTTATAAGCGAGGTGTCAACCGCCTCGTCAAGATATTTGACCTGGTTTCCCTCCTCAATCTCGGCTATCTGAGCCTTCGAGCAGTAAAGATTTGCAAGAAAGCCCGCCATGCTCGTCTCACGCACCGACAGCACAAAAAGATTTCTTGCCTGAACGGATGGCCCCTTTGTCACAACCCACATCACACAGTACAGGCATATCACCAGCATGAGAAGTGTGACACCTATAAATTTAAGTACCTTCAAAACAACCTTTTTCATCTTTTATCTTTTATTTCCCTTCATTTTCAATATCGCCATCGGACTTTTTTTGCTTTGCCTTTTTCTGCCTAAGCTCCCTAAAAAAGTCCTGCATCATATCCCGGCACTCATCCATTAGAACACCCTTTGTTATATCGACGCGGTGGTTAAAGCCCTCCATCTGGAGTATATTTATAACCGAGCCCGCACAGCCCGCCTTTGCATTCATCGTCCCTATGACCACACGCGGAATGCGCGCCTGCACAATGGCACCCGAGCACATCTGACATGGCTCGAGCGTCACATACATCGTGCAGTCCTCAAGCCGCCAGTCGCCAATCACCTTGCTCGCCTTTTTTATCGCCGCAATCTCCGCATGTGCGAGTGTGCTCTTGTCGGTATTTCTTCTGTTGTAACCCCTCGCTATTATCTTTCCGTCATACACGATAACACAGCCAATTGGAACCTCATCAAGCTTTGCCGCCTTTTTTGCCTGCCTTATCGCCTCTTTCATGTATCTTATATCATCTTTTTCTTTATCTTCCGACTCTTGCATAGATTGCATGGTCATGCCACCTTCCCTTCAACATTGCATAATCACGCGCAACTCCTTCAAACTCAAAGCCACACTTTTCAAGCACCCTCACCGATGCCACATTGTCTGGCTGCACATAAGCCACAATCCGGTGAAGCTCCTCGTCAAATATAGCCTCATCCGTAAGCTTTTTTACAGTCTCCGTGGCGTAACCCCTTCCGGTGTACTCAGGAAGAAGCTTGTAGCCTATGGTCGCAGACAAGAAACTGCCGCGCACAATATTTCTGAGAGCCGCCGTCCCTATAATCTTATTCGGATTATCTTTTTCATAAATATAGTATCTCGCGCTCTTGTTTGCAACAAAACTTTTTTCCTCAAACTCCAAAAGCCGCCTCTGGTAGTCCAATGTGTAAAACCCGTCTATACGGTCAGGCTCCATAGCACCAAAATAGGAATCCCCTTCCAGATAGAAATCAAGGACATTCCTGCTGAATTTTCGGTCTAGTATTTTAAGCACCAAGTTCCCGGTTTCATACTGAAAAAGCATAGTAATTCCTCCACAGCCAAATTATAAACAATTATTATTTTTTCCGCAACGATATTATCCTTTTGCCAAAAAAAGGATGAGCACTCGAAAATGCTCACCCCTGAATATCCGCAAATATGTACTCTAATCTCAAGTATATTATTGTGTCTTTACCATGTCACAGCTCAGCTTAATTTGTCGGGGCTGCTGTAAAACACAGCATCCCCTGCATCTTGTACGGATTGTCATTCAAATGGCAACATCAATGTATCGGTATTATCCATTGTATTGCCATGCTCCTTTACAAGACACACTCTGTCAAACCGTATTAACAATGCGGTCAGCTCTGGCATTGACATGTGCCATAACGAGATAGATACTTATGCGTTTGCAATAAGCTCCTTAATCTTGTCTGCCTCTTCCTTTGAAAGCTTTCTGTCCTCGAGAAGAGATGCAAGTAATGCTGAAGGCTTGCCATCAAACCAGAAATCAGCGTCATCCTGAATAACCTTGCGTCTGTAGTCTTCCTCTGTGCGAAGAGCCTTGGCAAAAGACATCTTTCCGATACGGTATGTCTCTACAAACTTCTTATCCTTAAGCTTTGAAAGGAATGTAACAACAGTTGTTCTGGCATAGTTCTTGCCATACTCCTCATTAAGCTTAACTATCAAAGTCTGCACCGGGATATCTCCTTCATAAGCC
>JBNMKO010000086.1:0-14524 GCA_050874385.1 Eubacteriales bacterium | reverse complement strand
GATACGACAGCAAAATCTTTTATTCCCAAATCAACACCTATTTCAACAGTACCGGCAGAAGTTTTTTCCTGTATTTCGTAAGCATATGACAAATACCAGTATTTCCCGTCAAATGATACTCTTGTATTGGAAACCTTTTGGGGTATATCCATTTTCCTAATTTTTACGGGTGTTTTGATACCTGTAATTTTAATATGAGTATCATCTATTTGACGAAAGTTATCTGTTCTCTGATAAAATGATACATTGCATTTGCCTTTCTTTTTGAATTTAGGCTTGCCAAATCCACTCTTAAAAAATAATTTATATGCTTTATCCAAATCTTTAACCGCCTGTTTTGTAACAGCTTCCGGCATATTATTAAGCCATGCATAATCAGGGTTATTATGTTTAAGCTCCTGTAAGTGTTCTATTCCTTGCTGAATGGTAGTATTGAGACCTTGTTTTTCATATCTGTCAATCCTGTATCCAAGTGACTCATTCCACGCAAAGCGGGAAGTCCCTGCAAACTGCTTTAACAATTCTTCCTGTTCTTTATTTGGATATATTCTTATCTTGTTTGCAATCTGCATTATTCCCACCCTCTTTCACCATGAAATTATATTTATTCTTCATCAATATTTACAAATAACGGAGTTTCCAACATTGTCATTAAATCACCACTTTTTACATTCATCTCACCATTTGACATTTTTGCAAGTGGCTCTATGTAGTTTTGTAAATCATCAAGTTTTTGCGCTTTAGCTATCACCATCATCATGTATTCGGTAAAGCATCTGTCTACCGTATCTTTACCTACTAAGTCAATCAATTCACTTAAATTATCAACTTTTTTCAATTTATTTTTTCTCCCTGATTATTTTATTCTTTCCCGAACGCATACCATACAACTTACCGCTAAAACTCGCTATTAAAGACATCATATCTTCTACAAGTTCCTCCTGAACGGATTTTTCACTATTGATGTCTTCAATAATGATAATATTTACATTATGTGCTGAGAATACCGTCTCTAAATAATGAAACCCAAATCTGGTTAATCTGTCTTTATGTGTTATATACACATTTTTAACTTCGTTATTGACAACCGTTTTTAACAGTTTTTGTAATTGAACACGCTTATCGTCAAGCCCTGAGCCAACCTCTTTTAATATGAGTGGATTTTGAAGATTAGGAACTTTTTCAATCAAAAACATTGCCTGTCTGTCTAAATCCCCACTTTTCTTCTGGTCATGGCTTGAAACTCTGGCATATATAACATCTCTTTTCTGATTATCTGTGTTGTCTACCAACAATTGTTTATTTTTAAGGAACTCTATCAAATCGTCTCTTAAAATAATTCTGTGATTGCCTTCTGTCCTGCAAGTCTTTAACTTGCCTTCCTTGTCATAATTTCTAATTGTTTTTGTAGTAACACCAAGTATCTCTGCAATTTCATGGACTCTATAAGTATTTTTAGTAAAATCAGATACTTGATACATAAATACATCACCAACCTTTTACTATATTATACAATATACATCATCATTTTTCAATAATATTTTTCAAAAAAATTAGAAAATATTAAAAATATTTTTAATATTTTCTAATTTCAAATCAACTGTTGTCTTACCCTGTGTACAGTGCTTTACAGCCTGCTCCATGGCGAGCCACTGCTGTCTTGGATGCTTTGATGTCACGAGCACGTTCACATAGTCACGGCTTCTGACGCAGTGGTCGAAGCATGAGAGGAGACAGTTTATCCGAGGCTGTAATAATCACGATTCCCCAATACATAAAAATATACCTCCCCGGATATTGTTATATTTTAGACAATCTTTCACAAAACCGCAATTTCCCATCCCCGTCAAAAAATATCAAAGTTACCTGTGGCGACTTAAAAATGCCATAACCTGATTTAGCAATATCAAGCAATCCCTATATTGTGATAGAAGTAAATATGATTATGAACAAGCAACGAAGCGTATTGCGAATATCTGATTAACTGTGAAAATAAAAAATAACACAAAAAGGCGTGTACAGACCCCAAATCTGCACACGCCAAATTTATCTATCCATATACAATTTACAATGCTGGAAAACGCTGTACTTTGCATGTTTCACTGCTTCACATTGAAAGCCTTAATCCCCGGATAAACCGCTGCCTTTCCGAGCTCCTCCTCAATTCTAAGAAGCTGGTTGTACTTTGCAACACGCTCTGAACGGCTCGGTGCACCCGTCTTAATCTGACATGTGTTGAGTGCAACGGCAAGGTCAGCGATTGTGGTATCAGCCGTCTCTCCCGAACGATGTGAGGAGATTGCCGTGTAGCCTGCCTTGTGAGCCATCTTGATTGCCTCTAGTGTCTCAGACACCGAACCAATCTGGTTGAGCTTGATGAGAATGGCATTTCCTGCGCCGAGCTCAATGCCCTTTGCAAGTCTCTCTGTGTTTGTCACAAAGAGGTCATCACCGACAAGCTGAACCCTGTCGCCAAGTCTCTTTGTGAGCTTCTGCCAGCCTTCCCAGTCCTCCTCGTCGAGACCGTCCTCGATTGAGATTATAGGGTACTTGTCGCAAAGCTTAACCCAGTGCTCGATAAGCTCCTCGGCTGTGTACTCCGTTCCCGCCTTTGGAAGCTTGTAAAAGCCCTTGCCCTTCTCGCTCTTCCACTCTGAGGAAGCCGCATCCATTGCAATCTTAAAATCGCGTCCCGGCTCGTAGCCTGCCTTCTTTACCGCCTCAAGGATTGTCTCGATAGCCTCCTCATCGGACTTAAGTGCCGGTGCAAAGCCTCCCTCATCCCCGACGGATGTTGCAAGCCCGCGCTCCTTTAATATGGAAGCAAGTGCGTGGAACACCTCTGCGCACCATCTTAAACACTCCTTAAATGAAGGCGCACCAACAGGCATAATCATAAATTCCTGAACATCGAGACCTGAGGAGAGTGCATGGCAGCCTCCGTTTACAATGTTCATCATAGGGACAGGAAGTCTGTTTCCCGATATTCCGCCAAGGAAACGATAGAGCGGAATGTCAAGCGATATCGAAGCAGCCCTGGCAGTCGCAATCGAAACCGCGAGAATGGCGTTTGCGCCAAGCTTTGACTTGTCCTTTGTTCCGTCAGCCTCAATCATGGCTCTGTCAACCGCATATATATCCGATGCGTCAAGTCCTGTGACCGCATCGTTGATGATTGTATTGATATTTTCAACAGCCTTTAACACACCTTTTCCGAGGTATCTTGACTTGTCGCCGTCTCGAAGCTCAAGCGCCTCGAACTCGCCCGTCGATGCACCGCTCGGCGCTGTTCCTCTTCCCACTGTTCCATCTGCAAGATAAACCTCCGCCTCAACAGTAGGATTTCCTCTAGAATCTAATATTTCCCTTCCGATAACCTTCTCAATCTCAAGATAATTCATTGACATAATCTCCCTTCCGCCGCTTTATGGCAGCGCAATAATTACCTTCCCGGAAGGGCCAGACAAACCCCTCCGAAAGAAGTTTTGCATGATTATTCACAAGTTAGTATTATCTAACCAAAGTTATAGTATACTATCTCGCTGTAATTGTCAAGAATTAACCTTCATTTTTTCAAAAAATCAGCCCAGCCATTTTTTCAAAATCTCGGTAAGTCTCTCGAACTCCAACGGCTTCGCTATATGTTCATTCATTCCCGCCAGGTGTGCCGCCTCGACATCCTCCGTAAAGGCGTTTGCCGTCATCGCTATTATCGGTATATTCTTTGCGTCCTCGCGCTCAAGCGCCCTGATTTGCCTCGCCGCCTCGTAGCCGTTCATCACTGGGAGCTGTATATCCATAAAGATAAGCCCATAGTAGCCCGCCTCATGCCCCGCAAAGCGCTCAAGTGCAACTTTGCCGTTCTCTGCAAGCTCCACATTCACTCCTGTTATCCCGATGAGCTCTGCTGCCACCTCGGCATTTCTCTCATTGTCCTCGACAAGCAGAATATTTTTTCCCTCATATATTCTGTAATTGTTCTCATAGAGAATATTATTGCCATTTTGAGGCTTATTAATCCTCTTAGGATGATAACTTCCCTCTGCCAGTTTAAGGAAAACCGTCACAGTAAATTTAGAGCCCTTGTTGACCTCGCTCTCCACCTGTATCGAGCCGTTCATCATCGACACGATATTCTTTGCTATCGAAAGCCCAAGACCTGTTCCCTCTATCTTGTTTATCCTCGTATCCTCAGCCCTCGAGAACGGCTCAAAAATATAATCCATATATTCGGGAGTTATGCCTATTCCATTGTCCTCAAAAACGAACTCATAACAGCCAAGTTTTGAGGTGCGCGACGGCTTCTCGCAAAGTCCCACCTTAATTTTTCCGTGGTCGGGCGTATATTTTACGGCGTTGCCCAAAAGATTTACAAACACCTGCTGTATGCGCTGCGAGTCGCCCACGACAACCCTGTGCGATAACGGTGCAATGTCAACCTCAAGCTCGTGGTGCTTTTCATCTATAACCGCCCTTGACATGTCAATCAGATTGTAGACCAAATCCACAATGTCAAACTGCTCCTGCGTAAGCTCAAAGCTTCCCGCCTCAATCTTGCTCATATCGAGAACTTCATTCAAAAGTCCGAGAAGATGAGTGCTCGACATCTCAATCTTTCGCAGACAGTCGGAGACCTTTTCATCGTCGCCAAGGTGCATCTGCGCTATCGTCGTCATGCCCATAATGGCATTCATGGGAGTTCTTATATCATGGCTCATGCGCGACAGGAAATCAGACTTTGCCTCGTTTGCCTGTTTAGCCGCCTCATACGCCTCTATGAGCGATTTTTTTCTCTTATACTCGTCCTCCCTGAGCTTTGTCACATCCTTCACGGTGCACATCGCCTTTATATCGCCTGCCGCATCCGCGCGCACCATAAGAATTGTCTGACTTAGTATCCTGATACAGTCATCCCCGCAAAGCTTCGACTGAAACTCGTGGATAATCTCGGCATTTCCGCTCAAAAACAATTCCATCAGACTTTCGCGGTTATATATTTTTCTAAAGCTCTCCCTGTCCTGCTCGTCAACCCTTTTTTCCGCCCATCTGTTGGCAAACTCATCAAACCTGCACGGTGCACAAAGCCCAATCTCACTAAGAAGCGGTCTCTTTTTGCCATCAATCGTCTCATATATCTCCTCATCAATACTGTTTGCCGTGAGATTTACATAGTAGACTGTTGAAGCTCCCGATGTCATAGCCTGTCTATACTGCTCCTCACTTGTGAGACTTTTCCTGAGCTGCTCATTCATCCGCTCGAGCTTTTCCCTGACCTCAATTTCAGCCCTTCTCCGCTCATCTATGATTGACAAAAACATGACCACCGCCAGCTCATCATCCTTGTCTTCTATCTTTGCCGCCCTTATCTCCGTCCAATAACAGCCATTATAAAACTCCTGCTGTATCTCAAGCACAATGGGCTCGACACTCTCCTTAAAATGCTGCTGTATCGCGTCCGGGCTGAAGGCTTTCTCGAACTTTCCGCGGTGCTCATAAACCACCCTGCTGTACACATACTCATATACATTCTCATATTTTGTCTGCCTTGGAAGTGCCGTCTCGACCATCCCATTGGCAAACAGCTCGCATATATCATTCGTCAAATCGGCATAGACAATACACAGATATGCGTTGCTCATGGTGGCAAAAATCGCATTCTTTTCCTTTTCCATGAGCTTTTCCCTCTGAATATCCGCCTCGACATTCTTTGCACTCATATATACACAGTTTACATTTCCCTCCCTGTCGGCTAGGGGTGTAAGAATAACCTTAAGCGCCTCCGGCAGACCTGATTTTCCCATTATGCGCACATTAAATGCCGTCTCCTGCTGTAGTCTTAAAAGGTTGTTTACGTCCATCTGCCATCTAAAAAAGAGGTAATCCTGAGTATATATGTAATTTTCTTCAATTTTGCCCATAAAGACATCATAGTCATACTGCCGCCCTATAACGTCAGGTCTGTCGCTGGTGTGCATTATTATCACCGACTTTGCGATAAGGTCTATTTCCATACATATATCCATAAACCCCATCATGTTGTGGAACAGCACACGGTTATACTTATACTTGTGGATATCGTACTCCGCATCCGAACAGCCATAGCTGTTCCTGCCACCTCCTACTTCGCGCTCATCATTCATACTCAATCACCTTGAGGGTAAGACCCTTTGCCGGCGCTGTAGGGCCTGCTCCCCTTCTGTCCCTCTTATCAATTATATTTTCTACTTCCTGTGGTTTCATCTGCCCTCTGCCCACCATGACGAGCGTTCCGGCTATAATTCTAACCATATTGTACAAAAATCCGTTCCCCTGTATGGTCATCGTGATAACATCGTCACTCCTGTCAAGACAAAGAGAGTACACCGTCCTCACGGTGTCCTTCACCTGACTTCCGGCAGCCATAAAGCACACAAAGTCATGTGTCCCGACAATGTAGCCGGCAGCCTCCCTCATAGCCTCCATGTCAAGCTTTCCGCGATAAAAATATGTGTTTCTGCGCCTGTTCGGGTCAGGAAGCGGTGTGTTTAATATCCTGTACTGGTACGTCTTTTTGCAGTCACAATGCCTTGGGTGAAAATCGTTTGCAACCTGCCTTGACTCGACGACAACCACATCCTCCGGAAGAATGTTGTTCAGCGCATACTTTATCTTGTCTGCCGGAATGGTGGTTTCGCAGTCAAACACAGCCACATTGCCCTCGGCATGAACCCCCGCATCAGTGCGGCTTGCCCCAATCATCGGTACTTCCGTCCCCATAAGCTTGTTGAGGGCGCTCTTTAGAGTGCCCTCAACAGTCCTAAGTCCGGGCTGTATCTGCCAGCCACAGTATTCTGTTCCGTCATAAGCTACACGAAGCATATAACGCATATAGTCTCCATTCCGCAGACAGCCTTTCACAAAATGCCGCCTTAATGGCAGCCTATGAAATCTCTGCTAATCAAAGTAAATTAATTGTAGCGAAAAAACATTTCACGCCTATCTTCCGAGCGCTTTCTCAAGTTCCCTTATCACTATTTTAAGCGCCTTTATTCTGGCGTAATACTTATTGTTCGACTCCAAAATATGCCACGGCGCAAAATCCGTGCTGGTTTTTTGTATCATCTCATTTACGGCATCCTCATACAAATCCCACTTCTCACGGTTTCGCCAGTCCTCGTCGGTAATCTTCCACTGCTTTTCGGGCGTGTTCTGTCTGTCCTTAAAACGCTCAAGCTGTGTGTCCTTGTCAATCTGCACCCAGAACTTTATGATAACCGCTCCCCAGTCCTTTAACTCGCTCTCAAACTCATTTATCTCATTGTAGGCGCGCTGCCAGTCGTTCTTACTGCAAAATCCCTCAAGTCTCTCGACCATGACCCTTCCGTACCATGTCCTGTCAAAAATAGCTATATGTCCCGTCTTAGGCAGTCTCGTCCAGAAACGCCACAGATAATGTCTGGACTTTTCATGCGGCTCAGGGCTTGCTATAGGGTGCACATCATACCCCCTCGGGTCTAGCGCTGCGGCAATCCTCTTGATATTTCCGCCCTTGCCCGCTGCATCCCAGCCCTCGTAGGCGATTACAACCGGTATCTTTTTGCGGTACAGCTCATTGTGAAGCTTTGAGAGCTTCTTCTGGCACTTTGCAAGCTCCCTTCGGTATGCATTTACATCCATCTTCTTGTCAAGCTCAATCTCCGACAGCACAGGCATGGTTTTAAGCTTAAACTTGTTCTCAGGTATCTCTGCATCCTGCGCCCCCGCCTCAAGTCTCTCGTCAATCTCCTCAAGCATCACCGACATAAGCTCAAGCTGCGCCCATTTCTGGTGCTTGGCATCTATGATATGCCATGGCGTTTTGCTGTACTCGGAGTGCTGCATAAATGTGTCATACTGCTCAAAGCACTTCTCATAGTTCTTGTTCTGCCACTTGTCCTTGTCATTCACTCTCCAGCTCGTATTCTTATCCTCAAGGAGCACATCCATTCTCTTTCTCTGCTCCTTCTTGCTGATATGAAAAAAGAACTTGAGAAGAAGGTAACCGTTATCCACAAGCTGTCTCTCAAAACATTCCACAGAGCGGCATCCCCTGTCGTACTCCTCCTGTGATATCGCTCCCTTTAAAAGTGCTGTGTTCAGCTCGTCCATCCAGCTCCCATCCATGAACATGAACTTGCCCGCCTCCGGTATCTGCGCAAAATACTTGTACATAAAAGGTCGTCTAAGGTCATCCTCCGACGGCTTATCCATCGTCCTCACGTCAAAAAAACGCGGGTCAAGGTCTTTTATAACCTTCCCAAGCACACTTCCCTTTCCAGCCGCATCCCAGCCATCAAGCACAACCATCACCGGAAGCTTTTTTTCCTTAACCTGTATCTGTATATCGCCAAGTCTCTTTCTCACTGCCTCGATACCCTCATTTATCTCCGCATCGTCAGGTCTTTCAGGTTTAACCCATTTATCAAGCATACTTACATCCTCCCCATTATTATTTTAATTATATAGTTAACTGCGAAACTATATTTTATAACTGAACAGTTGTGAAATTTTACTAGTACACTGACAGACCTTTTGAACGCCTAATAGTTCGCTTTGCGAACTAATGCATTTAGCGGGTGTATTTTAGCCGCTTATGTGCCGCTACGGCTTTCAATGAGTGCGAACGCGTCTGGAATGGTACTAGCAAAATTTCACAACGTCCGGCATTTACATGCTACATCTCGCAATCATTTGATTTTTACATATATATTTTACCACATTAATGGTCTAAACAAAACATATTTTTACTGCAATCATAACCGCCAGATATGCAAAAATCACCAGATAAGCTACAGCATCCGCCTTCTTATACTTTAGCGGCTTCATCTTCGTTCTCCCCTCGCCGCCTCTGTAGCACTTCGCCTCCATCGCCGTCGCCAAATCGTAAGCTCGTCTTATGGCTGATATAAAAAGAGGCACAAGCAGCGGCACCATGGCTTTCGCCTTCTTCACAATACCGCCCGTCTCAAAATCGGCTCCCCTCGCCTGCTGCGCTTTCATAATCTTGTCCGTCTCGTCTATGAGAATAGGAATAAATCTCAGCGCTATCGACATCATCATGGATATCTCATGCACCGGAACCCTCACAACCTTCAAAAAGCCGAGGCTCTTCTCAAGACCGTCCGTAAGGTCATTAGGCGTGGTCGTAAGCGTCATAAGCGACGAACCCATAATGAGAAACACAAGCCTTACCGCCATCGCTGTGGCGATATATATTCCCTCCTTTGTGACCTTTATCTTCCACACCTGAAAGATAACCTCGCCGTCCGTCAAAAAGATATTAAATATGACACTGAACAAGAGCAGCATGAAAACCGCTTTCAGTCCTCTCAAAATAAACTTTACCGGAACCTTTGACATTCTGATACACGCAAACAGAAATACTCCTGCTATCGCATATATAAGAATATTTTGCCCCAAAAACAGCGATATAATGTATATAAGTGTCCAGAACAGCTTCACTCTCGGGTCAAGCTTGTGAATTGCCGAGTTTGACGGATAGTACTGTCCTATCGTTATGTCCCTTAACATTTAAAAACCTCCAAGTGCCTTCTTCACAGTGGCAACCGCATCCTCCATGGTGATTGCATCCGTGTCCACATCAAAGCCTTTTTCCTTCAAATCATTGAGTATATATGTGAGCTGCGGCGCTGCAAGCCCCATCTTTTCGAGCTCCTTATAGTTTCTGAACACCTTCTTTGGCGTGTCATCGTACATCACCTTTCCGTGGTCGAGCACTATAAGCCTGCCGACATATTTTGCCACATCCTCCATGCTGTGCGACACAAGAATTACCGTTATCCCGGTCTCATCATGGAGCTTTTTTATCTGGTCTAATATCTCGTCCCTGCCCTTTGGGTCAAGTCCCGCTGTAGGCTCATCGAGAATTAACACCTCCGGCTTCATGGCAAGCACACCAGCTATTGCAGCCCTTCTTTTTTGTCCGCCCGAAAGCTCAAACGGCGAGTTGTAGAACAGCTCATTCGGAAATCCAACCATCTCAAGTGCCTGAAATGCCCTGAGCTCCGCTTCCTTTCTGCTAAGCCCAAGATTTTTCGGTCCAAAGCACACATCCGTGAACACATCGCTCTCAAACAGCTGGTGTTCCGGGTACTGAAACACCAGCCCAACCTTGCTCCTTAAATTTTTCATGACAAAATTCTTATCATAGATGTCCTCGCCGTCATAATATATCTTTCCGCTCGTCGCCCTCAAAAGTCCGTTAAGATGCTGTGTCAGCGTCGATTTCCCCGAGCCCGTATGACCGATAAGGCCGATAAACTCGCCCTTGTCTATTGTAAGGCTCACATCGTCAAGCGCCTTTTTCTCGAAGCCGCTGCCCTCGCTGTATACATAATTCACCTTATCAAGTATGATTAACATGAATTTCTCCTCTTTAATATACCTTTTGGTTAGTAATTTTAAAACTTGTAAATTTAATAATACACTGTACAACATTTACATTTTAGATACAAGTTTCGCAATTACATATAATACATTTTGTAAATAACTATTAGTATCTGAAATTTTCATAAATACTAAGAGTATCATTTATGGTTCTTTATTTTCAAAAGTTCCTGCGTAAATTCAGGTATGGTAAGAATACCTCTCTTCATAGGTATCCCCGCCTTCTCAAGCTCAAATGCAAGCTCCGTTGTGTGAGGCACGTCAAGTCTCAGTGCCTTTAGCTGCTCCACCTTTGAGAAGACCTCCCTCGGCGTGCCGCTCATCACGACTTTTCCCTCATCCATCACAAAAACCTTGTCCGCACCGATTACCTCGTCCATATAGTGCGTTATCAGGATTACCGTCACATGCTCCTCTTTGTTTAATTTGGTTATCGTTGCGATAACCTCCTTGCGCCCGTTAGGGTCGAGCATCGCTGTCGGCTCATCAAGCACAATGCACTTTGGCTTCATGGCGAGTATTCCCGCTATGGCTACTCGCTGCTTTTGTCCTCCGGAAAGCTTATTAGGCGAGTGGTGGCGGTACTCCGTCATTCCGACTGCCTCAAGAGAGGCATCGACGCGCTCCCATATCTCCTCTGTCGGCACACCGAGGTTCTCCGGCCCGAAACCGACATCCTCCTCGACTATCGTTCCTATAATCTGGTTGTCCGGGTTCTGAAAAACCATTCCGGCAGTCTGTCTTATATCCCACAGCTTATCCGCATCCTTTGTGTCCATTCCGTCCACCCATATACTGCCCTCCGTCGGTGACAAAAGTGCATTTATATGCTTTGCAAAAGTGGATTTGCCCGAGCCGTTGTGTCCTAATATCGCAATAAACTGTCCTTTCTCTATATCAAGAGAAACGTGGTCAACCGCCGTTTTCACGTTCTCAATATGGTCTTCGTCATCTCTTATTATATATTCAAATGTAAGGTCTTTCGCCTGTACAATGTTCATGTTATCTCTTAACCTCCGCGTTCAGCCACGCACAATCACTACTGTTTTGCAGACTTCCACGCTCCAAACAGTCTACAAAAGTAAATCTATATTCAGAAAAAGCGAATGCTGCGTAGCAACATTCGCTTCCTTTTAATCAATATAAATTATACTAACTCGATTACTACTTCCATAGCAGCATCGCCCTTACGAGGTCCAATCTTTACGATTCTTGTGTAACCACCGTTGCGGGACTCATACTTAGGAGCGATCTCGTCAAATAACTTAGCAACTAAATCAACTTCCTTAGTATTCTTCTTTCTTCCAGCAGCCTCAGCTGGAACCTCTGTTACAGGGTAGAGAACCTTGTTCATCTGCTTTCTGGCATGAAGTCTTGAAGGCTTATCCTTCTTGATCTTCTTCTCAACTGTATCGTATACAGTCTTCTTCTTGCCATCAACAACTTCCTTAACTCTCTTGCCTTCGTTGTCCTTGCGGGCAACCTTAGCCTGAACTGTTACTTCCTCGAAGTTATCCTTCTCCTTTACAGCCATAGCGATAAGTCCCTCTGCAACCTTGCGGATTTCCTTAGCCTTAGCCTCTGTTGTAACAATCTTTCCGTTATATAATAAAGCTGTAACCTGATTTCTGATTAAAGCCTTTCTCTGGCTTGATGTTCTTCCAAGCTTTCTATACTTTGCCATTTTAAATTTCCTCTCTTTCATGGTGCATCCGGCCACGCACTTTGGACTTACTTACCGAATGTAAATTAATTCCACATAGAGAAAATTATTAGCGTACACTTTGGATTTACCGCTAATAATTATCTATTTATGTCATTATTTATTTTACTAAAAATGTGTTATTCTATTCCTCTGAAGGATTAAGCTGAAGACCAAGTTCCTTTAACTTAGCTAATACTTCCTCTAACGACTTACGTCCGAGGTTTCTCACCTTCATCATATCGTCTGAAGTCTTGTTGCATAACTCTTCAACAGTGTTGATACCGGCTCTCTTTAAGCAGTTATATGAACGAACTGATAACTCAAGTTCGTCAATGCTCATCTCAAGAACCTTCTCCTTCTCATCGTCTTCCTTCTCTACCATGACATCAATCTTCTTGGCATTCTCTGAAAGGTCGATGAATAAGCTGAGATGCTCACTGAGTACCTTTGCGGCAAGGCTGACAGCCTCGTCCGGTGCAAGTGTACCGTTAGTAAATACATCTAAAGTAAGCTTATCATAGTCAGTAATCTGACCTACACGAGTATTTTCAACCGCTAAATTAACTCTCTCAACAGGTGTGTAGATGGAGTCAATGGCAAGTGTGCCGATTGGCTGATCCTCGCTCTTGTTTTTCTCTGAGCTGACATAGCCTCTGCCCTTAGTGATTGTAAGCTCCATGAAAAGCTTGCAGTCAGGACCGCCGTTAAGTGTGGCGATTTTAAGGTCAGGATTAAGTATTTCAATGTCTGAGTCAACCTGAATATCAGATGCTCTTACAACACCTTCTCTTCCATCGCATTCGATGTAAGCAATCTTAGGCTCATTCGTCTCACTGTTGTTCTTGATAGCGAGCTTCTTGATGTTCATGATAATCTCAGCAACGTCTTCCTTAACACCCGGAATCGGACTGAACTCATGTAACACGCCTTCAATCTTAACCTGGCTTACTGCAGCACCCGGTAATGAAGATAACATAATTCTTCTAAGTGAATTACCCAGTGTTGTACCGTAGCCTCTCTCAAGTGGTTCAACGACAAATCTTCCATACTTCTTGTCTTCAGACATCTCTGCAATTTCAATTTTTGGTATTTTAAAATCGAACACTGAAAAGCCCCTCCTTTTGGGTTCTATTATGTGTGAGGGCGTTATACGGCCTAATTATTACTTAGAGTATAACTCGACTATAAGCATCTCATCAACAGGCACATCAATAGCTTCTCTTGTAGGAAGGTTCTTAACTGCACCCTTTAAATTCTCTGAATCAGCCTCAAGCCACTCTGGAACTACTCTTCCAGCAGTTGCATCAAGGATATCCTTATATCTCTGAGAAGACTTGTTCTTTTCCTTGATCTCGATTGTATCGCCAGCCTTAACTAAGTAAGATGGGATGTTAACAGCCTTGCCGTTTACAAGAACATGCTTGTGGTCAACAATCTGTCTAGCTTCCTTTCTTGTTCTGGCAAAACCTAATCTGAAAATAATGTTGTCAAGTCTTGACTCAAGAATAACCATGAGGTTCTCACCTGTCTGGCCATTCATCTTCTCTGCCTTAACGAAGTAGTTACGGAAAGGCTTCTCTAATACGCCATAGATGAACTTAGCCTTCTGCTTCTCTCTGAGCTGGAGACCATACTCGCTCACCTTCTTATTGGCTCTCTTTAACTGTCTGTTTGATTTCTTATCTATTCCTAAATAAACTGGATCTAATCCAAGTGATCTGCATCTTTTAAGAACAGGAACTCTATTAATAGCCATCTTTATTACCTCCTATTAGACTCTTCTACGCTTTGGTGGACGGCATCCGTTGTGTGGAACTGGTGTAACGTCCTTAATGCTGGTAACCTCAAGACCACATGCCTGAAGAGCACGAATAGCTGCCTCACGACCTGCGCCTGGTCCCTTAACCATAACGTCTACAGTCTTTAAACCGTGTACTAAAGCTGCCTTAGTAGCAGTTTCTGCTGCCATCTGAGCTGCATAAGGAGTAGATTTCTTTGAACCTCTAAATCCTAGACCACCGGCACTAGCCCATGATAAAGCGTTACCCTCTGTATCTGTAAGTGTAACGATTGTATTGTTGAATGAAGCCTGGATATGTGCCTGTCCGCGTTCAACGTTCTTCTTAACGCGCTTCTTTGTCACTTTCTTTGTAACCTTAGCCGTTTTCTAAACTAACCTCCCTTATGGGTTCCCTTACGGGTTATTTCTTCTTGTTTGCGATTGTTTTCTTAGGACCCTTACGAGTTCTAGCGTTTGTCTTAGTCTTCTGTCCTCTAACAGGAAGACCCTTTCTGTGACGGATACCTCTGTAGCATCCAATCTCCTGTAATCTCTTAATGTTGAGAGCTATCTCTCTTCTTAAATCACCTTCAACAGGTACTTCTAATGTCTCG
>JBNMKO010000085.1:0-14827 GCA_050874385.1 Eubacteriales bacterium | reverse complement strand
GTTGAGACTGTCGGTCATGGCTGTTCTCACATTTCCCGGAGCAACTGCGTTCACGCGGACACCGTTGGCTGCCCATGAAGCGGAAATACGTCTTACCCAGCGGGCGAGTGCGTACTTGGTTGCCATGTACATCGACTGACCAACAGTCTGATTGGTTGTGTCAAGTGTGCTTACAATGCTTCTGATACGCTTCTCGTCGCCAACATTGTTGAGAAGGTCGACAATGTCCATTCTGCCTGTTCCCTGTGATATGGTATTTGATACTGTGACAACAACGCTGCCATGCTTTTTCTTTAAAAGCTCGTAAACACCCCTTGCAAGCTTTACTGTTCCGAAATAGTTGAGGGAGATTACAAGTTCGTAATTTCCGCAGCTTCCCGAAACACCTGCGTTGCACACAATTCCGTCAAGTCCGTCCGGACATCTCTCATAAAGTCCGTCGATGGCTGCCTGCCTTCCCTCAGGAGTTGCGAGGTTTGCACAGATATCGCCGTTTTTGAGGTCGATATTGATTACCTCGTGTCCATCATTCTTAAGTAACTCTACAACGGCAGCGCCAATTCCGCTTGAGCCGCCTGTAACTGCATATACACCCATTTTGAATCCTCCTTATTTGTCTGGAAAACTTTTGATGAGTTGATTATATAACAAAATCTGGTATTAAATAAATGTTCAGATTGCTGAAATTTTTTAATACCAGATTTTAAAATTTTCAAGCTATGTAGTTGCTTGAATTATCAGATTGATAAATACAATATGCTGTATATTAGAGTGCATTATGTGACAATTTCATAAATTGTTATATATAACAGTTCTCTAATTCTTAAAATATTACTTTAAGACGTGCACTATTTGTAAAAGTATACTAAATTCAAGTGAAGTATTTTAAAGTGCAATACTTTAGGACATAAATGTGAGCAGTTCGTCCACACTCTTGCGCTTAGGTGCTTGCGGTATCTCGACAGGGTAGCCTACAGGGATGAGAGCGACAGCTTCAATGTTCTCAGGGAGAGCAAGTATCTCAGATGCCTTCTTAAAATCAAATATTCCAAGAATAACGCTTCCAAGACCAGCCTCATAAGCGGCATCGCAGAAGTTAGCTGCACTTATTCCGGCATCGTACATCTGCCAGCCATCGTTGCGCTCGGTGCTGTAGGAGCCGTCGCGCTCAAAACCGGAGCGGTTCTTTACAAAGCACTGAACCATGAGCACCGGGGCATTGTTGATTATGTCGGCGTTCTTCTTCCAACTGTCAGTACACTCGGCGGCGATTTTTGCCTTGGTGTCTCCTGTCACTGCGACATATCTCACAATCTGTGTGTTTTTCCAGCTTGGGGAATAGCTTGCCGTCTCGACAAGCTCGCGGATAAGCTCAGGGGAAACCTCGTCAGCCTTGAACTCTCTGATTGAACGTCTGCCTTTTATACATTCTTTTGCGGTCATAATTTACCTCCGTAAAAATAATTTTTTGATTTAATTGTTATTATTTTAACATGCACTTAACATCCTGTAAAGTATTTATTTCGATACAGAAATTTTTGGCGGTGTTAAAATGTAAATTTTTATATTAGAAAAGTCTAATTATTTGAAAAAATTTTCATCTGAAAAAGCTTTTCATTCCTGTTGGGTGTGTGATATACTTGATAAGCATGTCTGATAAGGCAGATTTATTGTGACAATATTTATTCTATTATTATAGAAGAAAAATGTCTGAAATGGCTTAGATGGACAGAGAATACTTTTGAGGAGAAAATTTATGTTTATAGGAACCTGGTGGTCGCTTATGCCGCCGATTATAGCCATTATACTGGCGTTGCTCACAAAGGAAGTGTATATATCGCTATTTGCGGGCTGTGCGCTTGGCGCGCTTCTCGTCACGGATTTTCACCCGTGGGAGGCGTTTGACACATTTTACAATACCATGATAGACAGCGTGGATTTTTCCATATTGATGTTTATGATACTTCTTGGCATGATTGTCATGCTTATGCAGGAGTCGGGAGGAACGAGGGCTTACGGCGAGTGGGCATCGGCGAGACTAAAGACAAAGAGGTCATCACTTATCGCGACATCGCTTCTGGGAGTGCTCATCTTTGTGGATGATTACTTTAACTGCCTTACAGTCGGCTCTGTAATGCGCCCTGTGACGGACAAGAATAAGATATCGCGCGCAAAGCTCGCGTATATCATTGATGCGACGGCGGCACCTATCTGTATTATAGCGCCGATTTCGTCGTGGGCGGCAGCAGTCAACTCGTATGTGCCGCAGAACAGCTCAATGTCGGGATTTGAGATGTTTATCTCGACAATTCCCTTTAATCTGTATGCAATTCTTACATTATATATGGTTTTCTTTACGTCCATTGCGGGCTTTGATTTTGGGCTTATGAAGAAGCATGAGAAAAATGCGGCAAAAGGAGATTTGTTCACATCGGGCGGAGAGGCATTTAAAAATCAGGAGGTTAAAGACCCGACGGAGGGAGGAAAGTACGCAAAAGGTAAGGTTATAGACCTTATAGCGCCGATGATTGTAATGATAGCTACGTCAATAGCCACAATGATATGGACGGGACATTTAAATGGCGGAACCAACCTTGTCGAGAATTTTGCCAACTGTTCGTCGTCCGAGTCGCTTGTGTTTGCCGGACTCGTGACGATAGGGTTTCTTCTTATATTATACCTGCCAAGACGTGTTATCGGTTTTAAGGATTTTATGAATTCTGTGCCGGAGGGCGGAAAGCTTATGATGCCGGCTATTTTGATACTTGTGCTTGCGTGGACGCTCAAGGGAATGACGGATGCGCTTGGAATAGGTGAGTTTGTGAGAAGCTCGATAAATTTAAGCTCGGGGCTTGTGCATTTTATACCGCTTATGATTTTCTGCATAGCGATTTTTATCGCGTTCTCGTCGGGAACAAGCTGGGGTACATTTGCGATACTTGTTCCTATCGTGATAAATATGTTTGCCGAGTCAGACCAGACAATGATGATAATAGCTGTGTCGTCAGTGCTTGCGGGTTCTGTTTGCGGCGACCACCTATCACCGATATCGGATACCACGATTATGTCCAGTTCCGGCGCGCAGTCTAACCACATCAACCATGTGCAGACGCAGATGCAGTATGCGTTTGTGGTCATCGGAGTCTGCGTTGTGGGGTATCTGATTGCAGGATTTACGAAGAATTGGTGGCTTACACTTATATGCTCGCTTGTGCTTTTGACATTTGTGCTCTTGTTTATAAGAAAAAAGAGCTTGAAGGATGACGCGGGGGAAGTGCAGTAGTTTTGTCAATCTTGGAGGTTTTTATTATGAATAATTTTGAAGAACATGCACAGTTAATTGTAAAAGAGGGGATTACATATCCAAATGCAAAATACACGCATCCATTGAAGCAAAAGGACATTCAAATAATTTATGATAATTTTCTTAATGATAAGAATGTTAAGCTGCTTGTAGTGTTTGGAAGTACCGTAAATATGGTGTGTCATTCTAACAGTGATTTGGATTTGTATATTGAGATTGCCGACAAGGAAAATCCTCCAAGTATTCCGGAAGAAGTTGTGTCGGAGGTTGATTTGATTTATGATATTTCTACAACTTCAAGTCTTTATAAATCTATTGACAGGGATGGAATTATCTTATTTGACAGGAGAAATGAATAATGTGTGATATTAGGTATCTGAAAAGAGCTTTATCAACATACGGAACAGCTTTTAGAGAATATAATGTAGGTATGGTGGATGAGTATACAATGAATACGGTTGCCTACAATTTACAGCAGACGGTTGAGATAATACTAAAATGTCATCTTGAGTTTGTGGGAGTTACGGTTCCATCAACACATGATATTTCTAAATTGATTAGGATGTGTACAAATAATGGAGCAGGCGTAATCATAACAGATTGGATAGATGATAATTCTGAAAAATTAACTCTATGGGAAGCGCAGACAAGGTATAATATGGATTTCTTCGTTGAGGCAAAGAAAGCCGGAAGAGCTCTTAAAGAGATTAAGATTTTTATGGATTTGAATTATGTGACAAGAGAAAATGTGTTGACGGAAGGGCAGAAGAGTAGTGTGTTAGCAATGCTGCCTAAGCATTTAGAGGTGTTACCGGGAGATTTGACATTGTATTATTCATTATATAGAAAGCGTTTGGAAAAAATGCAGAATAGGATTAAAGATAATAATGAGGAACAATAAGAAAATATAAAAGCTCCAGAAAACAAATAAGGAACGGTAAAATATATCTAAGAGGCAGCAGATTAGGTGGAAAATAAGAAAATTTTAAAATGTCAAGAAAAAACACTTGACATATTCAAAATTATGTAGTATCCTACCAAAGGATTGAGGCGAGAGCTTAGGAGAGTGCCAGATGGACAGTAATATTGAGAAGATGGAGAGAATTGTTGAGCAGACACTTCTCTATGATTTTTACGGTGAACTTCTCACACCTCATCAGAAGATGATTTATGAGGAGTATGTGTTTGATAACTTTTCCATAAGTGAGATTGCCAAGGAACATGATATCAGCAGGCAGGGCGTTCACGACCAGCTAAAAAGGGTCGACAAGCTGCTCAATGAATATGAGAGTACACTTCACCTGATTGAGAGATTTATGAAGATTAAGGAGAAGGTCAACGAGATAAACGAGTATTCTAAGCAGGTCTTAGCGTCGGATGATTTGGACGTTGCGAAGAAGCTTGTGGACAGAATCGGTTCCATATCCAACGCGATAATAGATGAGCTGTAGGACAGCAGATTGTCGGCAGGGGACTCGCGGACAGATAACAGAGATGGGCATAAGCCCGGATAAGGTGGTTACAGAGTGGCATTTGACAGTTTATCCGATAAGTTACAGAATATATTTAAGAATCTCCGCGGCAAGGGAAGGCTTTCGGAAGCCGATGTAAAGGTGGCGCTCAAGGAGATTAAGATGGCTCTTCTTGAGGCGGATGTAAGCTTTAAGGTGGTCAAGCAGTTTGTTAATTCCGTTCAGGAGCGCGCGGTTGGTCAGGATGTTCTTAACAGTCTGACACCGGGTCAGATGGTTATCAAGATTGTGAATGAGGAGCTCATATCACTTATGGGTTCGGAGACAACCGAGATTGATTTAAAGAGCGGTTCGGCAATCACAATCATTATGATGATGGGTCTGCAGGGTGCAGGTAAGACGACGACCACTGCGAAGATAGCAGGTAAGCTGAAGGAAAAGGGAAAGAGACCTCTTCTTGTTGCCTGTGATGTGTACAGACCGGCTGCGATTAAGCAGTTGGAGATTAACGGTGAGAAACAGGGCGTGCCTGTGTTCTCGATGGGTGACAAGATTAAGCCGGCGGATATCGCTAAGGCGGCTGTAGCCCATGCGGAGAAGAACGGGAACAACGTCGTAATATTAGATACAGCAGGTCGTCTCCACGTTGACGAGGAGATGATGGCAGAGCTAAGAGAGATTAAGTCGGTTGTGGATGTACATCAGAGTATACTCGTTGTCGATGCCATGACAGGACAGGATGCCGTGAATGTGGCAAGCAGCTTCAATGACGAGGTTGGCATTGACGGTGTTATCATAACTAAGCTCGACGGTGATACCAGAGGCGGTGCGGCACTTTCAATAAAGGCAGTGACCGGTAAGCCTATCTTATATGTTGGTATGGGTGAGAAGCTTTCTGATTTGGAGCAGTTTTATCCGGACAGAATGGCATCACGAATCCTTGGCATGGGTGATGTGCTGACTCTCATTGAGAAGGCTCAGAACCAGATTGATGAAGAGAAAGCCAAGGAGATGGAGCAGAAGCTCCGCAAGGCTGAGTTCGATTTTGAGGATTATCTTGAGTCGATGAAGCAGGTTAAGAACATGGGCGGTATCGGCAGCATTTTAAACATGCTTCCGGGCATGGGTCTTGGAAATCAGATGAAGAATGTGGACATGGACTCGATTGATGAGAGTGCTCTCGGACGTGTCGAAGCTATCATTCTTTCGATGACACCGCAGGAGAGACGCAATCCGTCACTTCTAAATCCTTCCCGCAAGAACCGAATTGCAAAGGGAGCGGGAGTTGACATAGCTGAAGTCAATCGTCTTGTGAAGCAGCAGGAGCAGATGAAGAAGATGATGAAGCAGATGCCGGGAATGCTCGGCGGTAAAGGTGGTAAAAGAGGTAAGTTCAGACTTCCTTTTTGACATAATTTCAGAAAAATATCCAAGGAGGTGAAATAAAAAAATGGCAGTTAAGATTAGATTAAGAAGAATGGGACAGAAGAAGGCTCCTTTCTATAGAATCATCGTTGCTGATTCAAGATCCCCAAGAGATGGTAGATTCATCGAGGAGATCGGAACATACGATCCTAATAACGATCCTAGCACTTACAATGTTAACGAGGAGTTAGCAAAGAAGTGGTTAGCAAGCGGTGCTCAGCCAACAGAGGTTGTTAGCAAGATTTTCAAGCTCGCTGGTATTGAGAAGTAATTTGTTGGAGGTGTGACATGAAGGAATTGGTTGAAGTAATTGCGAAAGCACTTGTAGACAATCCTGACGAGGTCGTTGTGACTGAGACCGTTAAGGAAAAAGCCATCGTCCTCGAATTAAAAGTTGCCCCATCTGACACTGGCAAGGTTATCGGCAAACAGGGCCGAATTGCTAAGTCAATCCGCGCAGTTGTTAAAGCAGCGGCGACGAAAGAAGATAAGAAGGTTATCGTTGATATAATGTAAATAATGCCTTTTTTGGTGCCGGGTTATGCCCGGCATATTCTTTTTGTAGTAATAAAATTCTTTTATAATGTTGATGCTTGAGTATATTGGAGGTTTCAATGCAGGATTTATTGCAGGTTGGTGTTATATCATCAACACATGGAATTGCGGGAGAGGTAAAAGTATTCCCGACAACGGATGATGTCACCAGATTTGACTATCTGGATGAAGTTATATTGGACACCGGGAGAGAGAAACTTAATCTCACGGTAGCGGGCGTAAAATATTTTAAGAATATGGTTATCCTGAAATTTAAGGGTATTAATAATATTAATGATGTTGAAAAATATAAGGGCTGTTCACTCTGGGTGACGAGGGAGAACGCTGTTGAATTGGATGAGGACGAGTATTTTGTCTGTGATATGATTGGTCTTAAAGTTATGACCGACGAGGGAGAGGAGCTTGGAGAACTCACCGATGTCATTCAGACCGGGGCTAACGATGTCTATGTCGTCAAGACAAAGGAGGGCAAGGAAGTATTGCTTCCTGCTATTGCGGACTGTGTGCTCAATGTAAATTTGGAGGAGAATACCATGACGGTTCATGTCATGGCTGGATTGCTTGACTTATGATTAATTTTCATGTGCTTACGCTCTTCCCGGATATGGTGCTTAATGGACTGAACACAAGCATTATAGGGAGGGCTGTAGAGAACAATATAATAAAGATTGGTGCTACTGACATAAGGGATTTTTCTACGAACAAGCATCTAAAGGTGGACGATTACCCTTACGGCGGCGGAGCCGGAATGGTTATGCAGCCGGAGCCCGTCTATAGGGCTTATGAGCATGTAAAAAAAGACATGCAGGGAAGTGTGAGAGTGCTCTATATGACACCACAGGGCAGACGTTTTGACCATGAGATGAGCCGTGAGCTTGCAAAGGAGGACAATCTTATATTTCTTTGCGGGCACTATGAGGGAATTGACGAGCGCGTCCTTGAGATGATTGTGACCGATAATGTCTCAATAGGTGACTATGTGCTTACGGGCGGAGAACTTCCGGCGATGGTTATGATTGACTCGATTTCAAGAAATGTGCCGGGAGTGCTCAACAATGATGTATCTGCCGAGTTTGAGACCTTCCACGACAATCTTTTGGAGTACCCACAGTATACCCGCCCGGTAGAGTTTATGGGAAAGCAGGTGCCGGAGGTGCTCTTGTCGGGGCATCACGGCAAGGTTGACGAGTGGCGCAGGCAGCAGTCAATTCTGCGAACCTACAATGCAAGACCGGATTTGCTTGAGGGGGCGGTGCTTTCAAATAAGGAAAAGGCATATTTAGCCGAGCTTAAAAGAAAAGACAAAGAAGAAAAATCTTAACTTAAAATTATTTTTGATGGAGTGGCAGTTGCAAAGTGGATTTGCGACTGCCATTTTTATTTTTGCGAAAAATAAGTCACAAATGCTTTGGATAAATGACTACAAATGAGTAAATTAAAACAAATATCAGCTATTATTGTGCAGTTTTTCATAATTGCTTATTTATAGTAAATGATTTGTGTTATTACAATGAAAAAAGAAGGTGGCAAAACTCTCGCAAATGGAGGATAAACTTGAAATTTTGACAGAAAAGGAGGGTTGTTTTGCGGTACATATGTATATATAATTTAATTGATAATTATTTATATTTTTCTGTGTTAAGGTGTACAGAGGATGGAAAGTGCCACAGGGTACATCTCTGTAAAATAATAAAGGTGCTGGGGTACAAAAAGTGCCATAGTACCTAATTTGTGTATTTGAAGGGGGATTTAATGATGAAAAGTCGATTTATACTATGTAGCATGATTGGAGTAATTTTATTGTCCGGTTGTTCGAGAAAAAATTTTGAAGCAGAAACGACAATCTCATCAAGTCAAACTGATGTTGAAACGTCAACGGCAGAACAGATAAGCGAAAGTTTAACAGAGACTTATGAAAGCACAAATGAAAGCCAAGCAGAGACGGAAAAAGTTACTGAGAATGGAAAGAAAATAAATTACAATGGATGGCATGTCTGGGCTGATGAGTTACAGGATTATAAGTATATTTATGACAATGCAATGCTTATGATTAAGAAAAATAATTCCGATGAAACGTTTAATCTTGTTGCATACGAATTGACATATGTTAATTATTCGTATGATGAACTCAAAGAGTCAGAAGATATGTCAAAATGGCAGATAACTATGGCTGATTGTACATTTGAGGAGTATATTGACGGTGAGGTTGGTACTACTGTTTATAAATATGAGGAGAAAATTGGAGTTGAATCAGATAAGCAGCCCCGTGAAGGATATGTCTTGATATATGGAACATCCGGTTGTGATACTGTTTGGTATATATTCATGCCTCTGGATATGAATAAAGAAGATGTTGATGCGTTTGCAGCAACACTTCATTTGGAATATACAAAATAAGAAAAAATGAATTATAAATGTATTGTATGAATATCTGCTTATCCGATGTCGTAGGTGAGCAGGATATTTATATAAAAACCGGAGGGCAGTCTGATAATGGGTGATAAAGATGAATTTGGAAAATATATAAATACGACAAGAGTATCAATATCAATAAGTTTAGAACAACTTGCTGATGGTATATGTACTCCCAGCGGTTTAAACAGAATTGAGCATGGGGAAAGATTTGCGGATAAGCTTACGAGGGACAGACTGCTTGGTCGGTTGGGCATTGATGGATATGATTATGAAAATTACTTAAATGTAAGTGAATATGAACAATGGAAAATTCGCATGAATATTCTTGATAATATATCTGATGGAATTTTGCGTGAAGCGGTCAGAGATATTGATAAATATATGGTAAATTATGATAATACAAATGGTTTCAATATTAAAAAGCAGTTTTGTCAATTTGCCTATGCACAGATTTTAAAAAGAAAAGGATATAATAAGAAAATTGGCAGATATTTTAGTGAAGCATTGAGATGCACAGTGAATTGTTTATGTGCTGATATATCAGAAATGATTTTGTCTGTTCAGGAATTGTCCCTTATCATGGATGACGCATATTACAATCGCAAACCGGGACGAATGAAGATATATGAGGAGATTGTCAGGTACATAAAAAGACCTTATTTTGATATATTTAGTAAGGCAATGATTTATCCGAAAGCGGTTGTGTATATATGTAATGAGATATTCAAAGAGAAAAATAATCTGGATATTCAGTCTTATAGAAAAATGTTTATTTTATGTGATGAGGCGAAGAATATTTTAATGGAGGCGAGAAGAGATTATTATTTATGGGAGATAACAAGAATATTAAAAAATATTTATCAATATTTTGAAAATAATTGTGATAAATGTATGTATGAAAATACTTATAGCGATGAATGTAAGGAAAATCAAGGATTTATGGAAGCATTTAGAAAGGCACGCAACATAGCAAATATTTCTGTAAGAATGAAAGATGATACATATATTTACAAAGAATATGGAGTATATTGCATTGCAGATGTCATTCATAAGAGAAGAAAAACCTTGGGACTGACATTGAAGCAGCTTTCTGATGGATTTATAACGGAGAGAACACTTGCCAAAATTGAAAGTGGAAAAGTTAATCCGCATATTTCTACAGTGAAAGAATTGTTTTCACGATTAAATCTCCCAAGTGAGCATAGCAGGCTTGAAATTATTACTGATAAGGTTGAAGCAAAAGATACAATTAGGAAATTAATAGATAAATGCAATGCACTTGAGTACGAAGAAGCAATGACAGTGCTTATTGAACTTAAAAAAATGGTAAATTTGGATATACCTGTCAATAGACAATTTATATTGAGGATAGAAAGTCAAATTAAATTGAATAATGGTTTGATAGATAAAAAACAGCATTTAGATAATGTTATACACGCACTCGAATGTACCATACCACATAATAGAATAAAATATAGTGAAAACCTATATCTTACACAGGAGGAGTTGCTTTGTGTAAATGCCATACTTGTGCGTTGTAAATACAACGTATGGGATTCTGAAAAGTTGGAGTTTATAAAATATGTTATTGGTAATTGCAATGATAGAAACCATGAGTGGATTTACGATGTATTTATGAGCAATATTGCAAGCTGGTACGGAAATGATGGAGATTATGACATATCAGATGAATTGAGCTATGAAATTATTAAAAATTGTATTATGAAAAAAAGGTTAGAGTTGATAGATACAAATTTTTACAATATAGCTTGGAATATGAAGATGAATGATGGGGTTGAAAAAAATATTGATGAACATAATAAACTTATAATGTATGCGTATTATTTTGCGGCATATTGTAAACATGATAAATATAAAGAAATATTTAGAAAAAAATTAATAGAGATATAAAAATAATAATTGTTATTTATTCTCTATATCATGTAAAACATTGAGCACATTAATCTGTTGCTTGTAATCAAAGAGTGTCTGTTGTTTTTCTTTTAATCAGCAGGCACTCTTTATATATATAAATATAATTATTAAAAATATTTACAAATATAAATGTATGTGCTATTATTATACATAGAAAGAAGGTGTAATGTATTATGAAAATTTCTTATGAAAAATTATTTGAAATACTTAATAACAAAGGCATTTCAAAAACAGCGTTGGGAGACGCGCTTGGCTTGTCGTCTACAACATTAGCAAAGCTATCAAAATGTGAGCCTATATCTATGAATACTATTGTCTCTATATGTAATTATCTAAATTGTCAGCCGGGAGATATAATGGAACTAGAACATGAATTGAATAAAGATACATTATTATACAGATTAAAGGAAGAGAAGGAGGCAAAACTTAAAGGAGGTATATATCACCAGACTCAAATTAAGTTAGCATATAATTCTAATCATATTGAAGGCAGCAAGTTGACAGAAGAACAGACAAGATATATTTACGAAACCAACACTGTTGGACTTGAAAAAGAGCCTGTGAATGTTGATGACATTATGGAGACAATAAATCATTTTCAGTGTTTTGATTACATGATTGACCACGCAAATGATACGCTTGATGAAAAATTTATCAAAGATGTTCACAGAATATTAAAGACAAATACATCTGATAGTCGGCTCTCATGGTTCAAAGTTGGGGAGTATAAAATAAGACAAAATATGGTTGGAGATACAAAAACCACTCCGCCAGAAAAAGTAAAAGATGAAATAACTAAGCTGCTAATGGAATATACTAAAAAGGCAGATATAGCCCTTGAAGATATTCTTGATTTTCATGTAAGATTTGAGAATATACATCCATTTCAAGATGGCAATGGCCGAGTTGGCAGAATTATTTTATTTAAAGAATGTTTAAAGCATAATATTGTTCCATTCATCATAGAAGATGACCTTAAAATGTTTTATTATCGGGGATTGAAAGAATGGCGCAATGAAAAAGGCTATCTGACAGATACCTGCTTGACAGCTCAGGATAGGTATAAGGCGTATTTGGATTACTTTGAAGTCAAGTATAGAGAAGTATAAAGATACCATTTTTAAATAAAAAATACCATAGGGGTCACTTTTGAAATGTAATGAGTTTGGACAATAACAAGTGAGTGACCCTTACGGCAAATTTTTTCAATCCCGATGGGCAACATTTTCTTCTTTTTCATTATGTCTACTCCCCCCTAGAGTTTGCTATAATTCTTTGCTGTGTTTTCTTTTACATGTACAGTATGCCATAGTTTAGAGGAAACATCAATAGATTAACGGCAGTGAGAGCCTTGATTTCATATATAAAAATTCGTTATAGGGAAACACAAAAAAAATTGCGTTAATACGTTAACTCGGCATGGCAAAGACGCCGCAGAGAGCCATAATCCACATAAATTTTAATTAAAATTTTAGTACTGGTCACTATAAAACAACGCCTATAATTTTCATAGATTATCCAAATCTGCGAAAATTATAGGCGAACTTTTTATACATCAAATGTCATAATATCTGCTTTTAAAATGTCTTTAATAACATATTATATATGCTTTTTTGTTTATGTCAAGGCATTAGTGGCTCATTATTGTATTTTTTTCAAGAATGTCCGGAAGAATATGTATATTAAAAGATATTATAAATCAGGATTATGCTCCATTGGTGGTATAAAAAGTGGTCAGGAGGTCAGATATGCCAAGACGTGGAGAAAATATAAGAAAGAGGAATGACGGGAGATGGGAAGGGCGGTATTCAGTATATGATTTTGACAGATGTGCAAGAGTGGTGAAATCCGTCTATGCAAGGTCGTATTCCGAGGTAAGAATAAAGCTGTTAAACGCCAAAAATACTGCCGGAATTGCCAAGAGCGGTAATGGCAGAAAAAAATTCTTAAAAGGGATTAGTTTTACATCTACAGCATCGGAGTGGCTTGAGAGTGTAAGGGAAAATAAAAAGTGGTCAACCTACATCAAGTACAAGAGGATATATGAAAAATATATTTTGTCATATATGGGTGACATGAATGTGCAGAACATTGCGGATGGAAGCGTCAACACAGAGTTCAGACAGGTATACGCAGATTTGACCAAAAGGCTGTCATCGGGTGTACTTAGAACTATCGTGTGCGTATTTAATAAGATACTCGCCCATGCCGCACAGCGATATGGAATTGCCTTTACAAAGGAAAAGACTGAATACGGACAAAAAGCATGCCGTCCCGTTGAGGTGTTCACAAAAAAGGAGCAGGCAAGCCTTATAAATTCAATATATTCTTGCATGGACACAAGCAGTCTTGGAATATATCTGTGCCTTTGTACGGGAATGAGACTTGGAGAAATATGCGCTCTCAGATGGGAAGATATAGACATGGAGAGAAAGACCATAAAAATAAGAAGAACCGTCCAGAGAATAGCCGTTGAGGATGGGAAGACTAAAACAGCACTTATGATAACCACACCTAAGAGCTTTTTTTCTGTGAGGGAAATTCCTGTTCCGGATGAGCTTTTCAGGCTGCTCAACAAAGTGGCGTTAAAGCATGGCAGACAGGGATATATTTTAAATGGAGATAAGCCTTTAGAGCCACGCACTTATGAGTATCGTTTTGCAAGGCTGTTAAAAAAGGCTGGTGTAGGAAATAGAAAATTTCATGTTTTGCGCCACACATTTGCCACTAACTGCATTGTAAACGGTGTTGACGCGAAAGCGTTGAGTGAACTTTTGGGACATTCGGATGTGAAGATAACCCTCAACAGGTATGTACATCCAACGCTCGATGTAAAACGCGACTATATAAATTTACTTGCGGATATTTATGGTCGTTATAGGGGTCAGGAAAACTGTGAAATGTTGCTTGAAGCCTGAAAAATAGGGGCGTTCAGGTAAAAAATCATGTATTTTCGCAGATTTGGATAATCTACGAAATTATTATTTACTGCATGACACGGATTATCAAACGGTAAATTATGGTAATTACATAATCGAATGTCCACTTTGCATGATTACAGACATATAACTTGAGAATAAAAGTGCTTTTGCTCTTGAAGTTTGTAGGGAAATGTTTGTGGGTCATGGCAAGGCGGAATAGATGTATCTGCATTGCAGAAACGGATAAATTTATGAAAAAGATACTTTATGTAACTACGATAAGCGGCTTCCTCCCGCAGTTTGAGATGAATGATGTGAAAATAATGCAGGACATGGGTTACGAGATACACTATGCGTCAAACTTTAACAATCAGGTGTACTCGTTTGACAAGGAAAAGCTGGTCGGGCAGGGGATAATACTTCATCACATAGATATTGAGAAAAAGCCGACAAAGCCGGCGGCGGCAGTGAAGGCAGTCGGACAGATTAAAAACATAATTGAAAATGAAAATATAACCATTGTGCACTGCCACAATCCGATGGGCGGAGTGTGCGCGAGGATAGCGGCGTGGAGGAGCAGTGTCAAGCCGTATGTGATTTACACGGCACACGGTCTGCATTTTTATAAAGGAGCACCGCTTGCGAACTGGCTCATGTTTTATCCGGCGGAAAAGATGCTTGCAAATCTGACTGATATCATAATCACTATTAACCGCGAGGATTACATGAGGGTTAAAAAGCATTTCAGGCTGAAAAAAGGCGGGCATGTTGAAAAGATACATGGTGTCGGTGTGGACATT
>JBNMKO010000084.1:0-14917 GCA_050874385.1 Eubacteriales bacterium | reverse complement strand
CATATACAGCTTATGGAGGCGGAATGGAAGAACAGAAAGGCTAAGAGAAGCAGCAGTGTGGAGGCGGCACAGCCGTTGTACACCATGGAGGATGCGGACGGCATTGTAAAGAGATTTACTCCATGTATGTACGGTGAGACGGTTGAAGTGTGCGACGGGATTAAGATAAGATTTACCGATATCGGGCATCTGCTTGGCTCGGCGAGCATTGAGGTGTGGCTTGACGAGAACGGAACAAAAAAGAAGATTGTTTTTTCGGGAGATATAGGAAACAAGAGCCAGCCACTTATAAAAGACCCGGCGTACACGGAGGAAGCCGACTATGTTGTCATGGAGTCTACATACGGCGATAGATTGCACAGTTCGGAGAAGGTGGACTATGTGGGGGAGCTCGCAAAGGTCATATCAACCACATTGAAGCGGGGCGGAAATGTCGTCATTCCATCGTTTGCGGTTGGAAGAACGCAGGAGATTTTATATTTTATCAGGCAGATTAAGGCTAAGGAGCTTATAAAGGATATGCCGGATTTCCCTGTATATGTCGACAGCCCTATGGCGGTTGAGGCGACGGCGGTGTTCGTCGACAACAAGGATGAGTGCTATGACGAGGAGGCTACGGAGCTTGTGAGGTCGGGTATAAATCCGATTACATTCAAAAATCTCCACCTTTCCATCACGAGCGAGGAGTCAAAGGCGATTAATTTTGACGCCACGCCAAAAGTAATCATATCCGCGTCGGGAATGTGCGATGCGGGACGTATAAGACATCATTTGAAGCACAATCTGTGGAGACCTGAATGTGCTGTGCTGTTTGTGGGGTATCAGTCGGTTGGAACGCTCGGGCGCGCGATAGTCGAGGGCGCGAAGGAGGTTAAGCTTTTCGGCGAGACAATAGAGGTGAGGGCAGAGATACTTACGCTTAGGGGACTAAGCGGTCATGCGGATAAGAATGGGCTTATAGAGTGGGTGAGTGCATTTAAGCGAAAGCCCGATAGGGTGTTTATCGTGCATGGCGAGGATGCCACGGCGACAGCGTTTGCCGAGTGCCTGAAAATTGAACACGGGCAGAGGGCTTATGCGCCGTACAGCGGAACGATTTTTAATCTCGCCGACGGGACATTTGAGTATGAGGCTAAGCCTGTTCCTGTCGAGAAAAAGACAAAACCTGCATCCGGAGTTTATGCAAGACTTCTTGCGGCGGCACAGAGATTACTTGCCATTGTAAAAAAGAGCGACGGTCTCGCCAACAAGGATATGGGAAAATTTGCCGACCAGATTATATCCATCTGCGACAAGTGGGACTCGCAGGAGTGATATGAAAAAGGCGAGTAAACCAGAGGAACGTTATATAGCAAAGAATATATTTTAAAATATTGCCTTATGTAAGAGTTGCATTAATTAATCTTTATTTAGCTTTAGGAAGCCGCAGTCGAGTGCTGTGGCTTCTTTTTCGTCGTGGGTGACAAGCAGAAGGGCAGCTTTTGTGGACGAGAGCACATGTGCGACAGTTTTTATGACATTGTTTTTGAGCCCGCTGTCAAGTCCTTTAAAAGGCTCATCCATTACGAGCAAAAGCGGCTCATCGGGTTTTGTTTTATGGAGCAGAACACAGCCGTAAAGTGCCCTCGCTATGGCAAGCCGCCGCTTCATTCCGCCGCTGTATTCGGCAGCAGGTTTGTCAAGCGCGTTGTCAAGCTCAAGCTTTTCAAGAATATCGAGGGCATCGTTTTTTAGAAAATGATACGGGTACACATCCATGTTGTCAAGCGCGCCAAATGAAGGGAAAAGCCTGTCCTCCTGAAAGACGACAAGATAATGCAGATGCTCGTCGACAAGGACAGTTCCGTCATCATAATCGCTTATTCCAAGAATTATATTTAACAGACTGGTCTTTCCCTCGCCCGAAGCGCCACAGATGGCAAGCCTGTCCCCGGCATCAAGGCTAAGGGAGAAATTCTCTATAATCTTTATATTGTTGTAGCTCTTACATATATTTTTTACTTCCAATATTTTCATGGTATGATATCCTTTTTAGATAATTGCGAAACTTATAAAATTAATAACGGACGTTATGCAATTTTAACAATTCACCACAAGCACATTAGTTCAGCTTTGCCGAACTATTGCGCTATGAAGCACCTGCTTGCGACTTTGTTAAAATTACACAACTGTTCGTCTATAAAATTGAGTTTCGCAATTGTCTATTTATTGTAATTGTGATAGGAGGTGGCTTTATGCAAGCCTTTTTAGCAAGTGCCGCACAACATATTCAAAAAATATACTGATTATTATTATAGTGATTGTCCATGCGAACAGTTCGGGTGTCTCAAGGTATATTTTTGCCTGATTGAGGTGATTTCCGATGGAGTTGCGGCTTATGCCGATTACCTCCGCGGCAACGCCGGACTTCCACGCAAGACCGATTCCGGTGGAGAAAGCGGCGGTCAGATGTGGCAGCAGGGCGGGAAGATATATGCGCCGAAGCTTTTTTGTGACGGGCATTTTTGCAAGATATGCCATCTCAAGAAGTCCGCAGTCGACACTTAAAAGTCCGTCCAATGTATACTCATATATGATAGGAAGAACCATGAGAAATGATATGAGCATTGCAAGTCTTTGTGAGGAAATCCACAAGAGTGCAAGTATTATAAATGAAGCTACGGGAACCGTGCGGATAATGCGCATGGGGAGTGAGATAAATTCTCTTATGGCGCGCAGTCTGTATGATATGGCTGAAAGTATAGCCCCAATTAGAATGGCAACCGCATAGCCTATGAGAATGTTGGACATTGAGTTAAAAATGGACACCCAGTAATTGCGTGTGAGGATAAGCTTTGAGAGCGCCGAAAAGACCAAAACAGGACCGGGAAGAAAAAGTTCCCGGTCAATTATTTTTGCGGCAATGCCCCACACGGCAAGCCACAGTAATATAGAGATAAGCCGTGTGATAACCTGGTCTTTTTTTGAGGATAAATTGTGGAAAAAATGCGGTGTGACTTTTTTCATGTGTCAATCCTGAACCATATAGTAGAAGTCATCACCGGGCAGATTTCCGCCGACAGCGGCAGGGTTCTGTTCATACAATACACTAAGATATCGCTCAATCTTGGATTTCATCTCGTCACCGTCGATAAAGGTCACGTTGCAGTAAGGGATAGCCTTCTTTGCGATGGCAGCCTTGAATATCCCAAAGTGCTCGATAAGCTCGGCGGCATCATCAATATTTTCGTTGGTGTAATCGGCTGACTCAGGGTATTCCTCCAAAAATGCGTTGAGTGCGTCGGTGTGTGCGTCAGCCCAGTCTTTGCGCGCAACGACAACGCCTGTTACAACTGTACTGTCACTGTCAAGCTTCTCCCATTCCTCGGTTATATCGAGGGCTATGTGGAGCTGGTCGTTGTTGTTCATGGCTACAGTAACGTAAGGTTGTGGAAGCATTGCGATAGTGTCGGGATTTTCCGCGAGTGCGCTCACCACTTCCGCCGCCTCGCTCTTAAACTCTATTGTAACGTCGCTGTCAGGGTCAATGCCGTTGCCGGAGAGAATGTAGCGCAGTGTGTATTCAGGTGTAGTTCCCTGACCGGTGGTGTAGATGGTCTTTCCGGCGAGGTCTGATACAGAGTGGATGGTATCTCCTGTCTCGACTATGTAGAGCACGCCGAGAGTGTTTATCCCGGCTACCACGATATTGCCCTCGGTCTTGTTGTAGAGCACGCTTGCGAGATTGCATGGAACACAGGCGATATCAAGCTCGCCCTTTACAAGCCCCGTTGAAATCTCGGTTGCCTCGCCAAATACCTGAAAATCGTAGTTGTTAGCTGCATTATTTTCCTCGTTGTCCTTCATAACCTTAACAAGACCTATCGCGGTAGGTCCGGTCATAACGGCTATATTTATATCTGTCTTGGCACTATCGGTATCGGATGCAGGGACTGTTGAGGTTTCTTCGGATGATGAGCTTTGTGTTGATGAAGCCGTGTCAGTCTCTGTCGGGGTCTGGGTTGTGGATACAGACTCGGTTGTGGATGTATCCGCAGCGGAAGTACCGCCCTGAGATGTGTTTGCGCCACAGCCAGCAAGTGTCCCCGTGAGCAATGTAAATAATACTGCTGTACCAAGTGAACGTGCAAAATTCTTTTTCATATTAATCTCCCATGTCACCGCTTTTGCAGTGACTCAAATAGTATTAGTTCAGCATAGCTGAACTACTGTGAAATTGTAATACATTTGGGTAGTGTTTTTTACTGCCTTAGCTGTGTTTTGTAAACTATGCTCCATGATGTATATGTTTTTTGATTGCCTCAAAGCTTTCGCGGCTTATGACATGCTCTATCTTACATGCGTCCTCGGTTGCAATTTCAGGGTCGACACCGAGCTTTACAAGGCATGATGACAAAAGCTCATGGCGCTCATATATCATCTCAGCGATGGCACGTCCCTCGTCGGTGAGGTAGATGAAGCCGGCATCCGTGACGGTAATCTGATTTTTGAGGCGCAGATTTTTCATAGCGATGCTGACGCTCGATTTTTTAAAGCCGAGCTCATTTGATATGTCGACAGCGCGCACGACAGGCAGCTTCTTGCTTAGAATAAGGATGGTTTCGAGATAATTTTCGGCGGATTCGTTTGTATTAGTCATGGTAAAACCTCTTTTCTGCTTATAAAAAATGATACTGTTTTCAGCGTATAAACCACTTATAACAATACTTATATAAAATATAACACATTTTTGGACTTTTTGCCATAACAATTTGCAGACCAAAAATAATTTTGCAAAACAATTACAGGTATTATTTGTTGACGCTAAATATATGAAGTGGTAAAATTGTACAATGAAAATGATGCAAAGTTTATTACAAAGGATGTTTTGCACAAAAAGTATGTTTGGAGGAATGTGGGTATGGGGATTAAATTTTACCAATCCATCAAGTTTAAGTTGATGGTGATAACACTGGTGGTCTGTCTTATAATGGGAGGTTCGATAAGTTACTATTCCATTCACCAGTCGAGGGCGAGCTACAAGAAGCTGGCATGGAATTACATGAGTGACCTTGCACTTGCGTATGGGCATCAGGTGGAAATGTCAGCGGGGCAGAACGGCACGGATAAGGCGCTTGATGTCGATGTGCTTGAGAACATGCTTGCGGACGTGGGGATGGAAGGTGTCACCTCATCGTATGCGTACATAGTCGATGCACAGGGAAACATGCTCTATCACAAGAGCCGTGACAAGATAGGAAAGAGCGTGGAGAACAGTGTTGTAAAGACTTATGTTCAGGATTTGAAATCGGGTATTGTACATGATACAGGTGTTGTCGAGTACGATTACAATGGGGCAAAGAAGTACGCCGCTTGCTACACAAGCAGTGACAGAAGTTTTATTCTTGTGATTTCGGCGGACGACAGTGATGTCATGGCAGACTCCATAAAGCTTATCTACAATGTGGTGGCAATCTCAGTTATAATAGGTATTGTATCAATTTTGGCGGTTCTGCTCCTTATAGGAAAATATATGTCCCCGCTTGCCTATGTATCGAAGTCCGTGGATGAGCTTGCGCGGCTTGATTTTCGCGTGAAGGATGAGAAAAAGGAAGCGCGCTTTGCGGGACTTAAAGATGAGATAGGAAACATTATGAACTCGGTTATCACGCTGAGGGGAGAGCTCACAGGAGTTGCAGTCAATTTAAAGGCGCAGAGCAAGAAGTTTTTTGAAAAGTCGGACAGCCTTAGCGAGTCGGCGACCACCACGATGAACAATATGAGAGATACCGACAGGGCGGTGGATGAGATGGCTAACGGTGCGACAATGCTCGCACAGCAGACGCAGAGCGCATCGGAGAATGTAGCTGAGATTGGAAATATGATAGGCAATGTAAATGACAATACGGGAGAACTGACAAAATCTGCCGACAGCATGAAGGAGCTTGGCGAGAATGCGGAGAATATTTTGACGCAGCTTATCGCCGGGCAGAATGAGATGGCGTCACATATCGGTGTTGTAAATGACAAGACACACGATGCGAACAAGGCAGCAGGAAGAATTTCCGAGGTTGTAAATCTTATAACCGAGATTGCAGGTCAGACCAATCTTCTCTCACTCAACGCCTCGATAGAAGCGGCGAGAGCTGGGGATGCAGGTCGAGGCTTTGCGGTGGTTGCCCAGAATATCAAGCAGCTCGCAGAGCAGACGACATCGTCGGCAGAGGATATTCAGGACATTATACATGACCTCGAGACAAAGTCGAATGAGACCGTTGAAAAGACTGAGGCAGTAAACGAGATTGTGAGCAAGCAGTCTGAGGACATGAAGAAGGCGGCTGAGATATTAAATGAGGTGATAACAGGCATTGCGGGGCTTATAGACAGAATAGAAAACATTGCCGCAAGCGTCACCAACATGGACAAGTCAAAGTCGAAGGTTGTGGATGTCCTACAGAACCTTTCATCTGTCTCGGAGGAGAATGCAGCGTCAACGCAGGAGACGAGCGCGTCGACAACGATGGCTATGGAGACAGTCGATGAAATCGCCAACGAGGCAGTACAGCTAAAGGATATTGCCCGTGAACTTGAGGACAGAATGAAGAACTTTGTGATAGAGTAAAGAAAAAATAAGAACGTTTGGAACATTGTACCGACTTCTAAAAGTTAGATGTAAAACTCTGACGATTGGAGGTCGGTATTTTTATTGTAGAACATATATATTATTACTATAAATGAGCAAATTTAAAATATTGCACACATTTATTTTCTATGATAAAAATGTTTTCCTGAAATCTATTTTAAATTCAAACAAATATCATCTATTTTTGTGAGATTTTTCATAATGCTCATTAACAGAAATAAAAATACATCTTACAAAATGTAAAAAATACTTGACATTATGTCGTGAGAATATATAATGTTCATTGTACATAAAAAATATATGCGGTCACAATCACACCGCAATAACAGCAATATAAGTATGAGCCGGAGGAGAAGATATGATTGAGATTAGAAATCTGACAAAGTTTTATAAGCTGTCATCCGGACAGATGAAGAAGCTTAAAACAAAGAACAACAAAAAGGTCGCTGTAGATGATATATCCTTTGAGGCGAAGCAGGGCGAGATATTGGGGCTTTTAGGGCCTAACGGGGCGGGAAAGACAACGACGCTGCGATGTATAGCAACGCTTTTAAAGCCGACACAGGGCACTGTGGTGGTTGACGGGCATGACACGGTGAAGGAGCCGGAGGCGGTGAGGGCAAGCATTGGTTTTCTGACAAACGAGATTAAGCTTGACCCGCAGTTCTCACCGAGATATCTTTTCGATTTCTTTGGAAAGCTTCACAATGTGCCGGAGGATAAGCTGAGACAAAGACGCGAGGAGCTGTTCTCATATTTTGGAATAGACGGTTTTGAGGACAAGAAGATAGAGGAGCTCTCTACGGGAATGAAGCAGAAGGCGGCGATTGCGGTGAGCCTTGTGCATGACCCGGACATAGTTATATTTGACGAGCCGACATCGGGACTTGACATCATAACAGCGCGCTCTGTTACGGACTATCTTTTGGAGCTCAAAAAGAGGGGAAAACTTGTTGTTGTGTCGACCCATATTATGTCCGAGGCGCAGAAGCTGTGCGACAGGCTTGTTGTTATTATAGACGGAAAAAAGACTGCCGAGGGAACTATTGAAGACATATATGATGCGACGGGCAAGGATAATCTTGAGGATGCTTTTTTTGAGCTTTACAGATTAAACCACAAGGAGGACAGGTAAATGTACGGTATCAAGGCTATTGTCTCTAAGGAGCTTAGGAGAGTTTTTAAGGATAAAAAGATGATTATGTCACTGTTTGTTCTTCCGGTAATTCTTGTCGTGGGACTTTTTTCACTGGTTGGAATGTTGGTCAAGGGACAGCAGGATGATGTTCAGGCGCATGAGCCGGTTGTGTATGTGATGAATGAGCCGGACAGCTTTGCTGATTTTTCCAAGGAGGCAGGGATTGACAGCTACACGGTGATAAAAAATGGTGATGCGGATGCGCTTGAGGCAGCAAAGGCGGGGCTTTATGACAAGTCCACAGACCTTGTGATGGTGTTTGCGGATGGGTTTGAGGCGCAGGTCACGGCGGGAATGGATGAGATACGCGATATAAAGACCCCGTCGGTGGAGCTTTTTTACAATCCTTCCGAGGATTATTCCTCCGAGGCGAGAGATGTCTATACGTCATATCTTGACGCGTATAAGCAGATGCTTCTAGGAAACAGATTTGGAAACTATGAAGCGGTTGAGATGTTCTATGTAAATGACAACACGGTTCAGGACGAGGATAAGGCGACTGGAAAGATGCTTGGGTCAATGTTGCCATATTTTATAACAATGCTTATCTTTGCCGGAGCGATGGGACTTGGCGTTGATATGATTGCAGGCGAGAAGGAGAGAGGAACGCTTGCGACAATGCTTCTCTCGCCTGTAAAGCGCGAGCAGATAGTTCTAGGAAAAGTATTTTCGCTTTCCATACTTGCGGTCATGTCGGCGGCGGTGTACATAATCTCTATGGTTGTGGCATTTCCTATGGTGATGAAAAGTATGGGCGAGAGCGATGTGTTTTCGGGCATGTCAGTCAACTTTACGGGTGCGCAGATAGCACAGATGGTTGTGCTTATGATAGGTGTTGTGCTTTTGTATGTCTCGATTATATGTCTGGTTGCCGTGTTTGCAAAGAACGTCAAGGAGGCATCATCCTATATATCACCTGTGTACATACTTGTGCTCGTGGCGGGCATGATTACAATGTACACATCGGCTGACGGAGTGTTTTACAAGTATTTAATTCCTGTTTACGGAAGCTCGATGGCTTTTAAGGATATCCTCACGAGGGACATTACAATGCCAAATTTTCTTGCCACCACGATAAGTACTTACGCTTTTGCCATTATAATCGTGGCTGTGATGACTAAGGCGTTCAACAGCGAGAAGGTTATGTTTAATGCCTAACATGGATTTTCTGTAAAAAATAGGCAATATGACACTGGACAAAGTTAGCAACGTGAAGTATTATATTTGTTGGCAGCGCGGCGATTTGCCGGGCTGCCATTTTTTATATAATAGGAAATTTTTTTATTATGTTAAATAATTAACAGGAATGTGGCTTCATGCCACAAATATCTTGGAAAGGATAAATTTTAAGATGGCAGAAAAGAAAACGGTTGATGGCAGTGCATTTTTGGGAAAAGTCAAGCAAAGCCTTAAAGAACTGCTTGGAATATTGCTTGACAGATATGAATATGCGTCGATACTTGCGGTTGACTCACAGGCAAAGATGTACAGGGTGGCGGCATCGGGCATAAGCCTTGGAGATTTTTCCATGCTCTGCAACAGAGGATTTGTCATAAAGGTGTATGATAATGGTGAGTATGCGGAGTACTCTTTTAACAAGCTTGAGGACGATGTGAAGGGGCAGGCACAGAACATTATTGCCGAGATAGAGGAACTCAAAAAGGCGGTTCCTGAGAGTATTGAAAAGGTAAAGCTTCCTATGCTTGATGATGAGGCGATTGAGTTTGTGAAGAGCACAGAGTACGAGGTTAATCCATTTGAGCTTGGAGCGCAGAATATAATAGACAAGCTCACCGATTTGAGACAGAGGGGGCTTAAAGCTGATGATAGAATGTTGGACTGCGGAGTGCGCATGAGCTGTCAGAAGTACTCAAAGCTTTTCTTGTCGAGAAATAAGGATATGGAGCAGAATGTGATGTGGACGGACTGCGCGATGTCGTTGGCGGCGAGAAAGGACAATGAGGTCAAGAGCTATTTTACAACCGCATCGAACCTCGGCGGCGCGGAGGTGCTTGACAAGCTTGAGGCTGTCATCGCACATTCTGTGGAGATGACTGTGGCGCTTCTTGACAGCGAGCCTGTTGTTCCGGGAGAGTATGAATGTATCTGCACGCCGGAGGTTACGGGAATGATAGTGCATGAGGCATTCGGGCACGGCGTTGAGATGGATATGTTTGCAAAGAAGAGGGCGCTTGCCGAAAATTATGTGGGCGAATATGTGGCATCACCGCTCGTGAATATGCACGACGGCGCGGCAGTCGGCGACGAGGTCGCAAGCTATTTCTTCGACGATGACGGAGTTGTCGCCAAAGATACGCTTGTCATAGACAACGGAGTGTTAAAGCAGGGAATATCCGACACCATGGCGGCTATGAGACTTTCCACAGAGCCTACCGGAAACTCGAGAAGAGAGAGCTACAAAAGAAAGGCGTACACGAGAATGACCAACACCTATTTTGAGGCTGGTCATGACAAGCTTGAGGACATGATTGCGTCGATATCTGACGGCTATCTTCTCGAGAACGCCACAAGCGGCATGGAAGACCCGAAAAACTGGGGAATACAGTGCCTTGTAAACATGGCCAGGGAGATTAAGGACGGAAAGCTCACGGGCAAGGTCTACTCACCGGTGGTTCTGACGGGTTATGTGCCTGACTTGTTGAAGTCGATTTCGATGGTCTCGGATGATTTTGAACTGAGAGGAAGCGGCTTCTGCGGCAAGGGCTACAAGGAGTTTGTCAAGGTCTCGGACGGCGGGCCTTATATAAAGGCGAAAATCAGACTTGGATAATAGTATGAAAAATACATCTAAGACAGTAAAAGACACTGTTTAAGATGTATTAAGATTTCACAATAGTTCAGCATCGCTGAACTATTACTATTTGAGTCATTGCAAAAACAGTGACATTGAGGATTAGGAGAAGAAAAATGAGAGATATAATTATCAGCTCGCTAAAGGCTCTCAATATTGATAATTATCGAATAACAGAGTGCGAGAAGAGCTGCAAGGAAATGTTTTTTATAAAGCAGACACTCGATATGACAAGGACGGAGAAGCTTGACGAGTGGAATGTGACGGTGTACCACGATGACGATGATAGGAAGCTCAGAGGCGCTGCGTCATGTGTGCTTCATCAGGGTATGGATGAGGAGGAGATTAAAAAGACTCTTGGCGACGCATATTATGCGGCGGGATTTGCGATGAACCCATACTATGAGCTTGTGCATGGCGCGAAAAAGCCGTTTGTCGAGGCAGTGGGAAGCCTTTCAAAAATCACTCTTGAAGCTGCGGCAAAGAGTATGGCGGAGGCTATGGTTTTGGCTGACAACCGCAAGGACAGCTTTTTAAACTCCGCAGAGCTTTTTGTCGAGAAGAAAAAAGTTACCATAGTAAACAGTGATGGCGTGGACTGCGGTTATGAGAATTATTCCGTAAAGGGAGAGTTTGTCGTGCAGTGCCTTGAGCCGGAGGATGTTGAGCTGTATCAGGATTTTTCTTATGACGAGCTTGACATGGACAGCCTTAAAAAGCTTGTCTCCGATAAGCTTAATGCTGTAGTCGACAGGGCAAAGGCATGTAAGGCTCCAAAGGCGGGAAGATATGATGTTCTTTTATCCGAGGACAGTGTTAGGGAAGTGCTCTCGTTTTACACAAGCAGGGCGGACGCTGCGGATATATACCCTAAGTATTCGACCTACGAGGTGGGAATGAAGGTTCAGGGAGAGAATGTGGAGGGCGAAAAGCTCAACATCACACTTCACTCGTCTGTTCCATACAGTGATGACGGAATTGAGATGGAGGACTGCAAGCTTGTAAAGGACGGAGTTTTGGAGCATATCCATGGCGGTCTTAGAATGTCCCAGTATTTAAATGTGCAGCCGACGGGCGAGTACAATAAGATGATAGTGGACAACGGCTGTGAGACTATGGAAAAGTTAAAGTCCGGGCGTGTGCTTCACGTTGTGAGCTTTTCTGATTTTAATATGGACTCGATGACAGGACATTTTGCGGGCGAGATAAGGCTTGCTTATCTGTATGACAATGGAAGTGTCAGTCTTGTCACGGGCGGTTCGGTCAACGGAAGTATCATAGATGCGCAGAAAAAACTTGTATTTTCAAAGGAGCGCTATGAGAGCAGCTCGTACTCAGGGCCTTATGCGGTGTTGCTTAGGGACATTCCTGTTTCGGGAGAATAGATTTATCACAAATAATATTTAGGTGGGAGAGAAAAAATGAAAAAAGTAAGACAGTCTAATCAGGGCGGATGGGTTTCGGTGGCAATTGCTATTATTGCGTTTGCAGTTGTAGTGATTATTTCCAACAAAGAGAATATCAAGTCGGCATTCACAAGCGCATACGATATATACGATGTCGATGCCAGTGATATCAAGATTGGCGATGGTATCAAGACTGATATCTATGCGGTGCTTGACACATTCGGAACTCTTGAGACTACAACCAAGAATTCCAAGACCGGAAGCGTTACAGGAAGAACATACCATTATTACTATATAATTCCTGTTTTTGACGGCGATGAGACATATTATATGGCTGTTAAGGTCAGCGAGTCCGACAAGAAGGAGTTTGACAGAATATCTGACGATACATGGGATTACCTTTTAGGAGATTCCGATTATTTTACAGACGATGAGTTACCTGTTGAGGGAAATATCCAGAAGCTTGACAGCCAGGGCTACGAGTACATGGTAGAGTGGTTCGAGGACATGGAGTGGTTCGACACCAACAACAGAGACGATTTCGAGGAGTATCTTCTTCCGATATGCCTTGAAATCAAGGACTTAAAGACGACAAGCACTATGATTTATGTTGATTTTGGACTTATTGTACTCGGAATTGCTATTATAGTTATCCATTTTGTGAGAAAGTCCAGCAAGAAAAAGAAGGCTGAGGCAGAGCAGGCGGCATACAACAGCGGCTTTGCGGCAGCACAGAACGGTGCGGCAGCAGGAAATGACAACATGGCACAGCCGGGCAGCACAGCGGCAACAACAGGTGACAGCGCATACAGCAACGGCGCGGAGTACACAACTGTAGGCGGAACTAAGGTTCCTAAGGCAGATATGGACAAAATTAACGGCTATATTATAGCAGGGGATTCGATAACTGCAATCAAGGAATTGAGGGATATAACAGGTCTTGGACTTGCCGAGGCTAAGGACATAATCGACAACTGGGGCAGCTATTACAGATAGTATTAAATGCCAATTATAAAAAAAGCTTTAAAAATTTTAAACTATGTGATATAATCTATGGAGCTATTTTATAAAGGAGGTGTTTTTTCATGAAGCACGTTAAGACAATCAACACAAGAAATCTTAAGGAGTCAATGAAGAAGGGCGGCTGTGGCGAGTGCCAGACATCCTGCCAGTCTGCATGTAAGACATCCTGCACAGTAGGAAACCAGAGCTGTGAGAACAAATAATTAGGCATATAGTTACATATGTCACAGGCAATGAACCGGATGGCTGTCTGAGGACGGCTATCCGGTCTATTGTGGTTAAAGGTGAATTTTAGTTTATTTTCAGGAAGGAATTATGATGGTACACCAGTATAAAAATAACGGGTATAATATAGTTTTGGATGTCAACAGCGGTTCAGTGCATGTTGTTGATGAGATAGTCTATGATATGATACCGATGTACGAGAACATGAGTCTCGATGAGATTAATGCCAAGCTTGGGGACAAGTATACGGCGGAAGACATTAAGGAAGCTTACGAGGAGATAACCGAGCTAAAAGATGCCGGTGCCCTTTTTACCGAGGATATTTATGAGAATTACATAGACAGCTTTAAGAACCGCCAGCCGGTTGTGAAGGCGCTGTGTTTACATATTGCACATGATTGTAATTTGGCATGCCAGTACTGCTTCGCTGAGGAGGGCGAGTACCACGGAAGAAGAGCTCTTATGAGCTTTGAGGTGGGAAAGAAAGCTCTTGATTTCCTTGTTGCAAACTCGGGAAGCAGAAGAAATCTCGAGGTAGATTTCTTTGGCGGCGAGCCTCTTATGAACTGGGAGGTTGTAAAGCAGCTTGTGGAGTACGGACGTTCCATAGAGGAAGCCAACAATAAGAAGTTCAGATTTACACTCACAACCAACGGTGTTCTTTTAAATGATGAGATTTTGGATTTCGTCAACAAGGAGATGGGAAACATCGTTTTAAGCACCGACGGACGCAGGGAAGTCCACGACAGAATGAGACCTTTCCGCAACGGCAAGGGAAGCTATGACCTCATTATGCCTAAGTTTAAGAAGGTTGCCGAGAGCCGTAACCAGACAAATTACTATGTTAGAGGTACATTCACTCACTATAACCTTGACTTCTCAAACGACGTTTTAAGTCTTGCGGATGAGGGCTTTAAGCAGATTTCGGTTGAGCCTGTTGTCGCTTCACCGGAGGATGGCTATGCGCTTAGAACAGAAGACCTTCCACAGATTTTTGAGGAGTACGACAAGCTCGCTGTCGAGATGATTAAGAGGGAGAAGGAGGGAAGAGGCTTCAATTTCTTCCACTTTATGATAGACCTTACAGGAGGCCCTTGTGTATACAAGAGACTCTCGGGCTGTGGTTCGGGAACTGAGTATCTTGCAGTGACACCTTGGGGTGATTTATATCCTTGCCACCAGTTCGTTGGAAATGAGGATTTCCTTCTCGGAAATGTTGATGACGGCATTGTCAAGAAGAATATCTGCGAGGAATTTAAGCAGTGCAATGTGTACTCGAAGCCTAAGTGCAAAGACTGCTTTGCAAAGCTTTTCTGCAGCGGCGGCTGTGCGGCTAATTCATACAATTTCCACGGAAACATCAACGACAGTTATGAGGTCGGATGCGAGATGGAGAGAAAGAGAGTTGAGTGCGCAATCATGATTAAGGCGGCACTCGCTGACGAGCAGGAAGAAGAGTAATATATAAGCATAAGCGAAAGGAAAATAAGGAAATGGTTAAGAAGATTTTGAAGTCCCTTGCATGGGTTGCCGTTATAGCTTTTCTTGCATACACGGTGTCTTTGGATGGGGCAGCTCGAAGGACGGAAGTATGTCCGGAATTAAGCTTGGTCTTGACCTTGCAGGCGGTG
>JBNMKO010000083.1:0-15057 GCA_050874385.1 Eubacteriales bacterium | reverse complement strand
CCCTGCTTAGGCAGTAAGACCCCTTGCAGACGACAAGGTAGATAGGTTGGAGGTGGAAGAGTGGCAACACTTGCAGCTGACCAATACTAATAGGTCGAGGGCTTGACCAGAAATGGTTCAGGTTAAAAATATCTGATTGTCTAATGTGTGGTTTTGAAGGAACAGGAAATTTAATTATTGAATTTATAAGCCGTGACGATCTAGTCATGGCTTTTTTTGACTAAATAACAGCTTCGTTTATTGAAATTTTACCACAATCTATTGGTTGCAGCTTTTGTTTTAGATAGGAAACGGTTTAACTTATTGAAATTTAATCGCAGACGATATGCTATGGTTTTTATTTTTTTCAAAATAAACTATCAATTTTAATATTATTGTGATACAATATAGGAAGAATGTTTCAAATATGCATAGACAAAAGAATTTTATAACTTGGAGGTTATTTTATGGATACTAATATTTTACTTGAAAATGGAACAAATGAACTTGAGGTACTTGAATTTGTGATTGGAAATAATCACTACGGAATTAATGTTGCCAAGGTTAAGGAGATTGTTAATTTTCAGAAGGTAACACCTGTACCTAATGCACATCCGTCAGTTGAAGGTATTTTTATGCCGAGAGATACCATGATTACGGTTGTCAAGCTTGCCAATGTTCTTCATCTTCCTGACTCTGATGATTCCAGAAATGATATGCTTATCAATACTAACTTTAATAAACTCAATGTTGCTTTCCATGTACACAAGATTGTTGGTATTCATCGTGTATCGTGGGCAGATATCATAACACCTGATGCTACTATCAATTCTGCGGAGTCCGGAATTGCAACGGGTATTATTAAGGTAGACGGCAGACTTATCATTATTCTTGATTTTGAGAGGATAGTTTCGGATATAAGCCCAGAGACAGGTCTTAAAGTATCTGATATCAACAGGTTGGGAGAGAGAGAAAGAAATAATTCTCCTATTGTTTTGGCAGAGGATTCCATGCTTCTTATGAAGCTCATCACAGACTCCATTGAGAAGGCGGGATATACTAATGTTATAAAGTGTGTAAATGGCCAGGAAGCTTGGAATTATCTCCAGAGCGTAAAGAAGAAGGCGGACGGTGATGTGACAAAGTATGTCAAGTGTATAGTCACAGATATTGAGATGCCTATAATGGATGGACACAGACTCACTAAGCTTGTAAAAACAGATAACGAGCTTCAGAATATTCCGGTTATCATTTTCTCGTCACTTATCAATGAGGAGATGAGACGTAAGGGAGAGCAGCTTGGAGCGGATATGCAGCTTTCTAAGCCGGAGATAGGTTTGCTTGTGGAAGCTATTGATAAGCTTATCTTAAAATAAGTTCTAAAAAGATAAAATTTAACACTTTGAGTTATTGTAAATCGGATATTTGCAATCAGCTTTGTTACTTGTTTATAACGATGCTTGTTATTTTCACAGTAAATGAGTGTTAATTTATTGATAATTAGTCGTTGCACATTAGTGGTTTTAGTTGTGTGTGGCGTTGTGGTTACATGAAATGATTGTTGTAAAGGGGTCGTTAGGAAGCGGCTCCTTTGTTTTTGTATATGGGAGAACATTATTATTTATTTTATGAAATGGAACGATTTGGATAAGTATTTCTTGTGTAAAAAAACATCACATGCTATAATAATTCTAATGGCTTGATGTAGCAGATATTTTGTTATGGGCTTACATATAAATTAACACAGATGAGGTGAAACAACGTGGCAGACAATAATGACGAGCAGTACCTTGATGACCTTTTAAATTCATTGAGAACAAGCAATGATGATGGAAGTGAGGCTTTGAATGATGACAAAGATAATAAAGATAAGCCTTCCGAGGATACTGTAGAAAATAATAGCGCGGTTGATGAAAATACGGCGGCACAGGAGAAAGTGGATAGTGCTGATAAGCCGCAGGAAAATGATGATATCTTTGCGTTGGAGGAAAATGAGAGCGAAGCCGTGCAGCCGCCAAGCGAAGATGATAGCAAGGAAGATTCCGCCGATGAGGACGTTGAGGATGACAGTCTTATGAAGCTTTTTAACCAGATTAATGGTGATAGCACGGAAGAGCATAATGAGGCGCCATCAAGCAATGTGCAGGAGGAAAGCGCTTCTGATGAGAGTGAAGATAATCCGCCGGATGATATTTTAACTATCACAGATGATTTAGATGAAACACCGGATGATGGCAGTCAGGAGCAAGATAACCAAGAGCAAAGTGCCGATGAGCAGGATGCCCTTGAACAAAATGCAGAGAATGTTGAACAGGAGAAGTCTGAACCAGTGGATATGAAAAAAGATGAGGAGTCTGAGAAGCCAATGAGTTCTAAAGAGGCTAAAGCGGAAGCGGCAAGAGCAGCAAAGGAAGCAAAAGCAGCGGCAGCGAAAGCGGCAAAGGAAGCGAAGGCTGCGGAAAAAGAGAGAAAAAAAGCTGAAAAGAAGGCTAAGAAGGAACAGAAAAAAGCTGAAAGGGCAGCGAAAAAGAATAAAAAACAGGAGGAGGAACCTTCTGAGCAGCCTGTTGTTGATGCTGCAACGCAGGAGAATGCTGATTTGATAAATGGACTTTTTGATGACTCGCCAGCCTTTGGGGGCGCATCGGATGACGAGTTAGCCAGCATTCCTGAGCGTGACGCGGAGGAGCCTGAGAAGCCTAAAAAGAAGAAAAAGGAAAAGAAAAAGAAGGAGCCTAAGCCTAAGAAACCTAAAGCACCTAAGGTTAAGAAGGAGAAGAGACCACCACTGCCTTCTGAGCTTGTGAAGGTTACACCGGGAACTTTTATAGGTATGATAATTACTATAGTTGTCATAGTTGGAACGGTATATGTTGGAACAAAGCTTGTCTCCTACAACATCACAGTCAATCAGGCGAAGGAGCATTTCTACAACGGAAAATTTGACCAGGCATTTGACGCTATTTCCGGAATTAACATAAAGGATTCCGACAAGGATACATACTATGGAATAAGAGCAGTTGCAAGCGTATATGTCGATTATACTTCATATATCAACTATAAGAAAGTGGGAATGAATTTTGAGGCGCTTGATTCGCTTATAAAGGGTCTGCTCCACTATGATGAGTACTATTCTGAGGCAGAAAAATATGATGTGCTTGTTCAGTATGATGATGTTAAGCAAATAATACTTACAGAGCTCTCAAAGTATGGAATTTCGGAGGATGATGCCATTCGCTACAGTAATCTTGAGAGCGAACAGCAGTACAAAGAAATTCTTAGCGACATCGGAGGTGTGACGGAGTGATAGCTATTATTGATTACGATGCAGGAAATTTGAGAAGTGTTGAGAAGGCACTTGAAGCTATAGGTGAACATGCGGTTGTGACGAGAGATAAGGATGAGATTTTGTCTGCGGATAAGGTAATTCTTCCGGGTGTAGGCTCATTTGGAGACGCTATGAGCCGGCTTAATGAGTATGGTCTTGTTGATACCATTCATAAGGTTGTCGACTCTGGAAAGCCATTTCTTGGAATATGTCTTGGGCTTCAGCTTTTGTTTAGACGAAGTGATGAGTCGGACGGTGTGGAGGGACTTTCAATACTTCCGGGCGAGATACTTAGGATTCCGGATGCACCGGGAATTAAGATACCGCACATTGGATGGAATTCTCTCAAAATATCGGATAATGCAACACTGTTTAATGAATTGGGAGAAAATCCGTACGTCTATTTTGTACATTCATACTATCTTAAATCAGATGATGAGAGCATTGTTGCGGCTACAACGGAGTATGGTGGCACACTTATACATGCGTCTGTTCAGAAGGATAATGTGTATGCATGTCAATTTCACCCTGAAAAAAGCGGAAATGTTGGTTTGCAGATACTTAAAAATTTTGCTGCGCTGTAATTGATGATAGAGAGGACTGCTGATATGTTTACTAAAAGAATAATACCATGCCTTGATGTCAATAATGGGCGAGTTGTTAAGGGAACTAACTTTGTCAATCTGCGCGATGCTGGCGACCCGGTTGAGGTGGCTGCGCTTTACGACAAGGCAGGTGCGGATGAGCTTGTTTTTTTGGATATCACGGCTTCATCGGACAGAAGAGAGACCACGGTTGACCTTGTGAGAAAGGTTGCCGAGAAGGTTTTTATACCGTTCACTGTCGGCGGAGGTATAAGGACAGTGGATGATTTTAAAAATCTTTTGAGGGAGGGAGCTGACAAGATTTCCATCAATTCGTCAGCTATTGATAATCCGCGCCTTATAAGCGATGCAGCGGATAAATTTGGCAGCCAGTGTGTTGTTGTTGCGCTTGATGCCAAAAGACGCGCTGACGGAAGCGGATGGAATATCTACAAGATGGGCGGAAGAGTTGACACCGGTATAGACGCGCTTGAGTGGGCTGTCAGGGCTAATAAGCTTGGTGCGGGAGAAATTTTGCTCACCAGCATGGACTGTGACGGTGTTAAACAGGGATATGATATTGAACTCACAAAGACCATAGCAGAGAATGTCACCATACCTGTAATCGCATCGGGCGGAGCCGGAAAAAAGGAACATTTTTACCATGCACTCACCGAGGGAAAGGCGGATGCGGCGCTTGCAGCTTCACTTTTTCACTACAAGGAACTTGAGATATCTGACCTCAAGAGATATCTTGCGGAGCAGGGCGTTTCTGTGAGAGTGTGATTATCAATTGTAGATAAATAATTGATTGTTGATAAGTATAGCTAAAATAATAAAAGTAAGAAAGGAGACTAACATGTCACAGATTACCAATGATTGGCTTGATGCGCTAAAGCCTGAGTTTGCCAAGCCATACTACAGAGATTTGTATAATTTTGTCGACAGCGAGTACAGAAAGGGCGTGGTTTACCCGCCATCAGACGACATTTTTAATGCGTTTAATTTCACACCGCTCAAGGATGTGAAGGTTCTTATATTGGGACAGGATCCTTACCACAATGAAAAGCAGGCGCATGGACTTAGCTTTTCTGTGCTTCCTGAGCAGAAGGATATACCACCTTCATTGCAGAATATATATCAGGAGCTACATGATGACCTCGGCTGTTACATTCCTGACAATGGCTATCTCAAAAAGTGGGCAGACCAGGGAGTGCTTCTTTTAAACACGGTTCTCACAGTTCGCGCTCATCAGGCCAACTCCCATCAGGGACATGGCTGGGAGCAGTTTACGGACGCTGTGATAGAGGCGGTGAATGCGCAGGACAGACCGATAGTGTACATGCTGTGGGGAAGACCGGCGCAGAGCAAGATACCTATGCTTACCAATCCTAAGCATTTGATTTTAAAGGCACCTCATCCAAGTCCATTGTCAGCTTATAGAGGATTTTTTGGCTGCAAACATTTTAGTCAGGCGAATGAGTTCTTAAAAGAGCATGGAGTGGAGCCGATTGATTGGCAGATTCCTAATATCCGATAAGCGTTTTTGAAAAATTTTAATTTAACAATATCAAGGAAGTCACCCACTTTTATTGTGTAGAGCAATGAACTTGGGGGACTTCTTTGATATTAGAGGGAGTTTGATGTATGGTGATGGCAATAAACAGAGTTGTGAGCAAGTGGTGAAGCAGAGCCGGTTGACAACTATGAGCCATACATCGCATGAGGCCTTGGATGAATTATCACCGAGAACACTGAAAGAAATTCTTGAATGGAGAAATGTATGAGACTAAAGAATGCATTATTGCTTACATTGGCAGCATTTATATGGGGTACATCATTTGTGGCACAGAGTGTCGGGATGGAGTATATAGGCCCATTTACATTTAACGGGGTCAGGTCGTTTATAGGCGCACTTACACTGCTGCCGTGCATATTGTTTCAAAAAAGCTTTCGGCAAAAAGCAGGAGACAAAATAAAAGAGAATGATGAGAATAATGGCAATAGGAAAGAGTTGATTGTGGGCGGGCTTTTGTGCGGAATACTCCTGTTTGTGTCGAGCAGCCTTCAGCAGGTTGGAATTAAATACACATCAGCCGGAAAGGCGGGTTTTATCACGGCATGTTACATAGTGATTGTCCCTGTCATTGGAATTTTTATGAAAAAGACTTCCGGGTGGAATATATGGGCAGCGGTGGGACTTGCACTTGCAGGACTGTATTGTCTGTGTATAAAAGACGGCTTTTCGGTGGGAAAGGGTGATATTCTTATCTTTCTATGCGCGATAGGATTTTCAGCACACATTATGGTGATTGATTATTTTTCTCCCAAAGTCAATGGAGTTGTGCTTTCTTGCATACAGTTTCTGGTGTGTGGATTTTTGTCACTGCCATTTATGTTTGGTCTTGAGATGCCGAACATAGGGCAGATAATATCGGCTTGGATGCCTATTCTCTATGCAGGCGTGCTCTCCTGTGGTGTGGCATACACATTACAGATTATAGGTCAGAAGAATGTCAACCCGACAATCGCATCATTGATACTAAGCCTTGAGTCCTGTTTCTCGGTGCTCGCAGGGTGGGTTATATTGCATGAGAGGCTGTCCGCCAAGGAAAGTGTTGGGTGTGTGCTTATGTTTGCGGCGATAATACTTGCGCAGGTGCCTGTAAAAGCGGATGTTATCTCTTAATAGTCTTAAAATATTAAAAAGAAAATGCGCCATGTTGTAACAATATTTACAACGTGACGCATTTTTTTATAACATCTGCGATGTTTATAATATCGCAGATGTTATGATATCGCAGATATTATGATATCGCAGATGTTTCAGCGTTATATGAGTGCCTTGGCGCTATTTTTTGCAAAATTACTTATTAAGGTTCTTCTGTGCCGTTGACAGCATCAACTTAATTCTGTTGAGCTGGTTAACCTCACTTGCACCCGGGTCATAGTCGACAGCGATTATGTTCGCGTCAGGGTATGCGGCGCGAAGCTCCTTTATGACTCCCTTGCCCACGATGTGGTTAGGCAGGCATGCGAAAGGCTGGCAGCATACGATGTTCTTTGCACCGTGATGTATGAGCTCAATCATCTCGGCTGTGAGAAGCCAGCCCTCACCGGTCTGATTTCCGAGGGAGACGAGCGGAGCTGCCATCTTGGTCATCTCCTTTATGTCCGTAGGGGCATCGAAGCGCTTGCTCTGGGCGAGGGCCTTGTTGGACGCACCGCGGAACATGTTGATTGCTTTTATGACAGCGTTGCTTATGTGCATTGACTTCTTGCTTGCGCCGAGGTTGTCAGCCTTGAAGTTCGCGTTCTCGGCACAGTAGAGCATAAAGCCCATGAAATCAGGGACTACAGCCTCCGCACCTTCTTTCTCAAGAAGGTCTACGAGGTAGTTGTTGGCGGCAGGCAGGAACTTTACAAGGATTTCGCCCACAATTCCGACACGAGGCTTCTTGATGTCAAGGAGAGGAATTTCGTCGAACTCCTTTATAATCTGTCTGATGTTGCGGTTGAAGTCTTTCATGTACACTTTTGGCTGTGTGAGCTGTTCAATTATAATCTTTTTCCACTTCTCATGTAGAGCGTTGACGGAGCCCGGAACAGCCTCGTAAGGGCGTGTGCGGTATACCACATTCATAAATATATCGCCGTACTGGATTGCCATGGCGGCCTTCTTTATCATAGGAAGCGAGTAGGTAAAGCCTGAATTGCTCTCAAGTCCCTGCACACTTAGTGAGATGACAGGGATATCAGGGTAGCCCGCCTTTATAAGTGCGCGTCGGATAAATCCGATATAGTTCGATGCACGGCAGCCGCCTCCGGTCTGTGTAATTACGAGAGCTGTCTTTGTGAGGTCGTATTTGCCGGAAAGGACAGCCTCCATCATCTGACCTACCACGATAAGTGAAGGGTAGCAGGCATCGTTGTTTACATATTTAAGACCTGTATCAACCGCTGACTTGCTCACATTTTTTAATACCTCGACATTGTAGCCGCATGAGTTGAGTGCAGGCTCTATAAGGTCAAAGTGGATAGGAGACATCTGCGGACAGAGAATAGTGTAGTTGTTGTCGCGCATCTCCTTGGTAAATTCTTTTCTGTGATAAGCGCTTGACACGATGGTGCGCTTGTAATTGTTGTGCTCACGAACCTTGATGGCGGAGATGAGTGAACGAATACGGATTCTTGCAGCACCGAGATTGTTTACCTCATCAATTTTTAGCACAGTGTATATCTTTCCCGCGGAGGAGAGTATGTCGTTTACCTGGTCGGTTGTGACGGCATCAAGTCCGCATCCGAAGGAGTTGAGCTGTATCATGTCGATGTTGTCCTTGTCGCGGATGAAACTTGCGGCGGCATAGAGACGTGAATGGTACATCCACTGGTCCATTACGATGAGCGGGCGCTCAACCTTGCCGAGGTGGGATATTGAGTCCTCGGTGAGAACGGCTATTCCGTAGCTGTTGATAAGCTCAGGTATACCGTGGTTAATCTCAGGGTCGATGTGATATGGACGACCTGCGAGAACAATCGCATGTCTGCCTGTCTCCTCGAGATATTTGAGTGTCTCCTCACCTTTTTTCATAACGTCGAGACGGCATGCTGCCAATTCCTCCCATGCGGCGTGGCATGCGGCTGTCACTTCCTTGGAGGATATGTTAAACTGTCCGCCGATTTCCTTTACAAGACGCTTTGCAAGAACTTTCTCGTCGGCAAGTGATAGGAAAGGGTTCATAAAGAGCACATTCTCTGTCACAAGTTCCTCGACATTGTTCTTGATATTCTCCGCGTAAGATGTGACGATAGGGCAGTTGTAATGGTTGTTGGTGTTGTCTATCTCCCGGCGCTCGTAAGGAATACAAGGATAGAAGATAAATTTTATACCCTGCTTTATAAGCCATGTGACGTGACCGTGTGCGAGCTTTGCCGGGTAGCACTCCGACTCGCTAGGTATCGACTCTATGCCGAGTTCATATATCTTACGGCTTGACTCCGGCGAGAGAACTACGCGGAAACCAAGCTTTGTAAAGAATGTGAACCAGAATGGGTAGTTCTCATACATATTGAGCACACGAGGAATACCGACAACGCCGCGTGGGGCATCAGTTATCTCAAGAGGCTCGTATGAGAAGAGACGCTTATTTTTGTACTCAAAAAGGTTAGGCACATGGTCCTTATTTTTTTCCTTGCCGATACCGCGCTCACAACGGTTTCCTGATATGAACTGTCTGCCGCCTGAGAAACGGTTGATTGTGAGGAGACAACTGTTGGTACAGCCCTTACAGCGAGCCATTCTGGTCTCATATGTAAGCTCGTTAATCTTGTCGATTGAGAGCATGGTTGTCTCCTGTCCCTCGTAGCGCTCCCTTGCGACGAGAGCAGCGCCGAAAGCACCCATAATTCCTGCGATATCAGGGCGGATGACTTCAACACCTGTAATTTTTTCAAGGCTTCTCAGCACAGCGTCGTTGTAGAAAGTACCACCCTGAACAACTATCTGCTGTCCGAGGTCTTTAGGGTCGGAAATCTTGATAACCTTGTAGAGTGCGTTCTTGATTACAGAGTAGGCAAGACCGGCGGATATGTCGGCAACGCTTGCGCCCTCCTTTTGTGCCTGCTTAACCTTGGAGTTCATAAACACGGTACATCTTGTACCGAGGTCGATAGGGTGAGGTGCAAAGAGCGCCTCCTTTGCAAAATCCTCGACGGAATAGTTGAGCGACTTCGCAAATGTCTCTATGAACGAGCCGCAGCCGGAGGAACATGCCTCATTTAACTGTACGCTGTCGACGGTGTTGTTCTTAATCTTTATGCACTTCATATCCTGTCCGCCGATGTCGAGAATGCAGTCAACCGCCGGGTCAAAAAAGGCAGCTGCGTAGTAATGCGATACAGTCTCAACCTCGCCCTCATCGAGCATGAGAGCCGCTTTTATAAGAGCCTCGCCGTAGCCGGTTGAGCATGAGCGGACGATATGTGCGTCGGCAGGAAGAATGGAATAAATCTCCTTTATCGCCTTTATTGATGTGGCGAGCGGACTTCCGTTGTTGCTGCTGTAGAAAGAGTAGAGGAGCGTACCGTCCTCAGCTACAACAGCTACTTTGGTGGTCGTAGAGCCGGCATCTATTCCGAGATAACAGTTGCCTGAGTAGTCTTCAAGGCTGCCCTTTACGACACAGTGGCTGTCGTGGCGCTCACGGAATTTTTTATAAGCATCCTCAGATGCAAACAAAGGCTCCATGCGCTCCACCTCAAAGTCCATCTTAATCTTGTTGTGAAGCTTGGTTATGAGTGCATCTATATCTATCGCAATCTCATCCTTTGCTGTCATTGCTGAGCCGACAGCGGCAAAAAGATGTGAGTGCTCAGGTGCAATAATGTTCTCGGGTCCAAGATTGAGTGTGCGGATAAAAGCATTTTTAAGCTCGGACAAAAAGTGAAGTGGTCCACCTAAGAATGCGACGTGTCCGCGGATTGGTTTACCGCAGGCGAGACCGCTTATGGTCTGGTTTACAACCGCCTGAAAAATGGATGCGGATAAGTCCTCCTTTGTAGCGCCCTCGTTGATGAGCGGCTGGATATCGGACTTTGCGAATACTCCGCAGCGGGCAGCTATTGGGTATATCGCCTGATAATTTTTGGCATACTCATTGAGACCGGTGGCATCTGTCTGCAAAAGTGTAGCCATCTGGTCGATAAATGAGCCTGTACCGCCGGCACAGATACCGTTCATACGCTGGTCGATACCGTTGGTAAAGTAGATAATCTTAGCGTCCTCTCCGCCAAGCTCGATTGCCACATCGGTCTGCGGTGCATAGTCACTCAGCGCGGTGGACACAGCCACAACCTCCTGTGTGAATGGAACCTCAAGGTGGCTTGCGAGTGTGAGACCACCTGAACCTGTTATGACAGGATGTACGCTTATAGAGCCTAATTTTTCCTTAGCCTTGACAAGGAGATTTGCAAGAGTCTCCTGAATGTTGGCGAAGTGTCTTTCGTAATCGGAAAACAATATATTGTTATCTTTATCAATTATTGCTATCTTGACTGTAGTGGAACCGATATCAATTCCAAGTCTGTATTCGGATGTCGTCATGAGAATACATCTCCTTTGTCATATATAATAAGAAAGGCTGTAAAGCCCAAGTATGTTACATTATATTATAATTTTTTTCAAATATCAATACCAACCGTCATTGACAAAATATTAAAAAAAAATTATACTAAAATATGATTTGTTAATAAATGAATTGTCCATAATCGACAGTTTTTAGACAATAATCTATTGTTTTTGGGCTGTTGGGAATAGAGGTAGTCCGTATGTACAAGATTTTTTTGAGCTCGGAGCATCACGGAACGGTGCGAACAAATGAGATAGAGGCGGGATGTTGGATTGCCATGACAGCTCCGACGGCGGAGGAGTTACAGACAGTGGCGCAGGAGTGCAATATCCAGCTTGAGGATTTGAGGGCTGCACTCGATGAGGAGGAGCGCTCGCGTATACAGGTTGAGGACGACTATACACTTATTATAGTGGATATTCCGGTTATAGAGGAGAGAAATGGCAAGGACTGGTATGGGACAATCCCTCTTGGTATTGCGCTCACCGACAGCCAGATAATCACGATATGCCTTGAGGATACGCCTGTACTGGAGAATTTTATGAACGGAAGAGTGAGGGAATTTTATACCTACAAAAAGACAAGGTTTATTCTGCAAATTCTCTACAGGAATGCGACTTTGTTCCTCAATTATCTGAGAAATATTGACAAGAGAAGTGAACTTCTTGAGAAGAAGCTTCGGGAAGACCAGAAAAATAAGGAACTTTTGGAGCTGCAGGAGCTTGAAAAGTCGCTTGTGTACTTTACAACGTCCCTAAAGGGCAATGAGCTTGTGCTTGAGAAGCTTTTCAGGATAGATAAGATTAAGAAATATCCCGAGGACGAGGACTTGCTCGAGGATGTTATTATCGAGAATAAGCAGGCGATTGAGATGGCGAGCATATACAGCGGAATTTTGAGCGGAAGCATGGATGCCTTTGCGTCGATTATCTCAAACAATTTAAATCAGTCCATGAAGTTTCTCGCGACAGTGACCATTGTGCTGTCGATACCTACCATGGTGGCGAGCTTTTATGGAATGAATGTGGCTACATCGGGTATGCCTTTTGCGGACAGCCCGTTTGGATTTCTGATTGTAATCGGATTTTCGATAATTTTGTCATTTATAGTGTCCATTATATTCTGGAAGAAGGACTTGTTTTAGATTTGATGGCATGATAAAGCTGACTGTGAGCTTTTTAATTTCAGAAAAAGGACTTATTTTACAAAATAGTTTAAAAATATGAGGGAAATAAAAATTGAGAAAAGGAAAGAGTGCTTGTGAATAATTTTTTGGCAAAAATGGAGAAAAAATACGGAAGATATGCGATTAAGAACCTTATTATCTATGTGCTTGCGGCTTATGGAATAGGTTATGTGCTGTTGCTTACGGCACCGGCAGTGTACAGCTATCTTGAGCTTAATCCGGCTCTTGTTATGAAGGGGCAGGTGTGGAGGCTTATAACATGGGTCTGCACAGTGCCGGAGAGCTTCTCGTTTTTCATTTTATTTATGTTTATGTTCCAGTATTTTATAGGCTCATCGCTTGAGAGATACTGGGGAAGTTTCAGGTACAACTGTTATATCTTTTCGGGAATATTTTTTATGACCATAAGTACGATGGTCATCTACTGGATTACCGGAATTAGCATGAGTCCGAGTACCTACTATATTAATATGGCATCATTTTTGGCATTTGCCGTGTGCTTCCCGGACGTTCAGGTTTACTTTATGATGGTAATTCCGATTAAGATTAAGTGGCTTGCTATTATAGACGTTATCTACATGGGATATGAGTTTATATCGGTTGGAAGGTATAAGAGCCTTTATTCTGCCGCTTACGGCGCAGCCGGTGCACAGTACGCGTCACAGCTTATATGGGCTACAAGGGTTGGAATTATTGTCTCGGTGCTCAATTTTATCCTGTTCTATTTTGGAACAAGGAAGATGAAGCGTTTTGCACCTAAAGAAATGCACAGGAGATATGTCTACAAGAAGAATGTCAAGGCTGCCGCTTCACCTAACGCGACCAAGCACAAGTGTGCAATCTGCGGAAGGACGGAGAAGGACGGGGAAAATCTTGTATTCCGTTACTGCTCTAAGTGCAATGGCAATTATGAATTTTGTCAGGACCATCTGTACACTCATAAACATTTTGAATAAAGTGTGAAGACTGCCGTAAAGCAGTGACATGGGGGATTTATTTATATGAAAAAAGCATTGATTATAGGTGCGGGGGGATTTGTCGGGGGCTACTTGGCACAGTGCCTGCAAAATGAGTTTGGCATGGAGGTGTATGCCACTAAGCTTCCGAACACACAGACCCCGGCAGATTTGGCGTTTATCGGGGACAGGATATATGAGCTTGATATTTTGAATAAGAACGATATTGTGGAGCTTTTGTATGCGGTAAGACCTGATTATATTTATCATCTTGCGGCACAGAGCTCCGTGAGTGTCGCGTGGAAGGAGCCGGCGCTGACAATAGATGTCAACATTAAAGGCAGTGTCAACCTTATGGATGCAGTCAGGGAGCTTTATTATAAGCCTAGGGTACTTCTGATAGGTTCAGGTGAGGAGTACGGGCATATTTTGGAGGACGAGACACCGATAAACGAGGAGACAAAGCTTCGCCCGGGAAATATATATGCGGCTACAAAGGTGTGCCAGAATATGATAGGTACGATTTACTCAAAGGCTTACGATATGGAGCTTATGCTTATAAGGGCATTCAATCATGTGGGACCGAAGCAGTCGCCTATATTTGTCGTGTCAGATTTTTGCAAGCAGGTGGCAGAGATTGAGAAGGGATTAAGAGAGCCTGTCATGTATGTGGGAAACCTCGCTGCGAGGCGCGATTTTACCGATGTGCGCGATGTCGTGAGGGCGTATGGGCTTTTGTCGCTCAAGGGAAGAGCCGGGGAGACATACAATGTGGGCAGTGGAAATGCCATAGAGATAAGGGCGATGCTCGATATGATAATAGGCATGTCAACCGCCAAGATAGAGGTTAAGGTTGACCCTAACAAGATAAGACCTGTCGATGTTCCGGTCATTGAGGCGGATATATCAAAAATTAATGCGGAGACAGGCTGGAAGCCGGAAATTCCTTTTGAGCAGACCATAAGGGAAATTCTTGATTATTGGCGAATGATGACAGGAGGAGAAAAAAATGAGTGAGGATGCATTGTTTGACACCAACGAGATGACGAGCTCTAAGAGATATCTTCATACTCCGAGCGAGTTTGCGAGAAAGAAGCTTATGTATGTTCAGGAGACCGGAAGTCTAAAGAGCATTAAGCCGCATGTCAGCAGCAGGAGCAATCTTGAGTCGTATCTTTTCCTTATAGTAATGTCCGGTTATGGAAGGGTAAGCTATGATGGAAAGGATTACAATGTCAAGGCGGGTGACTGCGCATTTATAGACTGTAGGAGAAAATATGAGCATTGCAGCGGCGATGATTCGCAGTGGGAGCTAAAGTGGGTGCATATGGACGGAGCCTTGCTTGCGGACTATTATAGTATTTTTCTCGAGAAAAATGGCGGTATTCCGGTGTTTAAGGCGGCGGACATTAAAAAATACAGCGATATTATTGACGATGTGATGGCTAACCAGAATGGCAAGGATATAACAAGCGAGTATGTAAGCCACAGTATTTTGACAACGCTGGTCACGTCAATACTCGTCGAGATTATAAATGAGGGAAATAAAAGGCTTAACCCGGATATATTAAACAGCATACGCGAGACCGTGAACGCGAGGTTTAAAGAGGAGGATTTGCTTGAGACCGTCTGCGGCGAGTACGACATGGACGAGATTACGATTAACAGGCAGTTTAAGGAAAAGTACGGCATTGACCTGTGCGACTACATTCTTAACAGAAGATTTAACTGTGCAAAGGAGTTGCTGCGCTTCTCGGTAAAGCCTGTCAAGGAGATTGTAGCCGAGTCCGGCATAATGAATGCGGATTTGTTCAGACATCTGTTCATTGAAAATGAGGGCATGACTGCTGAGGAATACAGAAGAAAGTGGGCACAGTGGAACAGGGGCTAAAAAAGT
>JBNMKO010000082.1:0-15101 GCA_050874385.1 Eubacteriales bacterium | reverse complement strand
ATATACATAGCCTGCTTTATTATACAGCTAAGCCTGATGAATTAAGACTTGATTTTGCCGAGCCGGTGCTAGGATGTAATATTCCTATGTCAGCAGGTAATCAGAGAGATACTTTTAACAGTGTTATTGAGGAAGCACTTGGTGAGGAATGTGATTTTGATGTTGTAAAAAATATCCATGAGATAATCAACAATAAGATTGAGGAGACGAAGGAGGAGCCTGAGCCGTTAGAGCTTAACAAGCATGAGGTGAAGCAGATTCTTTCGGACAGCGGTGTGGAGAATGAGCTTCTTGAGCGCTTTGACAGGTGCTATGACAGTCAGGCGGGTGAGCAGACCCCGTTGCAGGCTACGAACATAGTCGAGACGAGAAAGTTCGAGATAAAGTCGCCTGCTGTTGTCGTCAAGGTCAAGCCTGACAGAACAGACCTTGTGGACACAAGGATTATTGACGGAGTGCCATATATTACCATAAGGATTGAGGATATGGTAGAAGTCAACGGAATACCCGTGAATTTTCCCGGAGTAACACCGCGTGTGGATGACGAGAGCGGGAAGGTCGAAGGAGAGGAACAAACGGAAAGCAATTAATTGTTGAATAGAAATACCATGCTGTGGAACTATAAGTGTTGAGCAGAGCTCATTTTTAAGAAAGAGAGGTGCACAGCATGGATTCTGATGGTATGCCAATGGATAGGATGATTGGAATAGGCGGTTATCCTTTCGGCTTTATGGAGTCAATCGAGACGGACGAGCGCCTTATGACGGGCTATAACGGACTTACCGAGGCGCAGAAGGAGGATTTGATTTTCAGGTACAAGGATGCCGAGACGGATGAAGCGAGAAGACAGTTGCTGAATATGCTTATCAGGGATGAAAACCAATTCTTTTAACGCCCGTCCTAAATTCGTCCTGCATGGTGAAATTGAATTTCTGTTTTACCACACAGGCGTAAATATCGGCTGACAAAATATCATAATGTATAAGATTATACGAATTTTTGTCCATCAGGGATAAAGATTTGCCAAGGCTGTTGATAAGTTTTATATCGCAGCCTTTTTTTATTTCTGAGATAAATTTCTGCCCTGACGGGGAGAGTGCGAGTATGCGCGCGTAGGGAAATACGCCATCGTTTAAGTAGTCTACGGCGGTTTTGTGAAATTCATCGGTGTATCCGGTCAAAAGATGAAGCATGGCGCGTTTGATGCGCGCGGCGGTTATCTCCCTCGTCTTTACGCGCAGAATAAAATCCTCGTAACTTCCCTCAAACAGAGCAGTTCCATATTTGTCAAGCAGGTTTCTTATGCGGTTGGCAAGCGCGGGTGTAAAATCACAGAAATCCTCCAAGTGACCGCGGTTCATAAGTATCGCGTAGCGTATGAGCGAGAACATGTCATCGTTGAAAACCGGAAAAGTCATGTTGTTGTTGGAGAGAAGAATATCTGCACTCGCGGCCGGGAGCGTGTCGAACATAAATGAGGACAGCGCCGATGTGCCACTATTCTCAACATCAATATTATTGTAATTTATTGTATTTTCTACTTTTAGTCTGAATGCTGAGGCGGATATATAGCCGCTGTTTTTGGAGTATTCCGTGTCATTGTAGCCCGAGCCGGAACGGGACACGGCTATCGGCTGTATGGTGGATGAGAGCTTTTTTATGGCTTTGATGTACTCTATTGCGAGGGTGTTGTTGGGGGTGAAGATGGAGGAAGTTCCGCCGCAGCCCAAGTAAGCCTGTTCTCTCGCGGCAGGAAATGACATGCCGGATGCTAGACAGGAATTGAGTATGGTCTTGAACTCTGGCGGTTCATCCAGAAGTATGTCAGCGGCAGAGGAGAGAACAGATATGTCGCCGTTCTCGGCTCCAAACACAAGAAAATCTATTTTTTTCAGTGAATTTAAAAGTGTCACCGCACCCGATGCAAAAAATTCCGCGCTCGATGTTGCATAAGCAAAAGGAAGCTCGAACACTATGTCAGCGCCACAGCTTATCGCGGCAGCGGCACGGACATGCTTAGGCGCGATGGCAATGTCGCCGCGTTGGGTGAAACATCCGCTGAGCACAACGACAATACAGTCAGCGTTTGTTATGCGTCTGGCTTCCTTCATTATATATTCATGTCCTAGATGAAGCGGATTAAACTCCGCTATAATGGCTGTAGTTATCATATTTTCTCCATGATATTAAAAATGATATGATGATACCAATAGCAATTCCATAAATTGTTGCATGTAGCAGCTCTTATTTAAGATGTTGCTTTACATTAAAAGATGCATTAATTTTTAGAATTGCTATGGGCAAAATAACTTGCCCATGATATCAACCATATCATATATTATAAACAGAAACAAGAGTAAAAAATTCTATTGATTTTTCTTCATATCGTTGTTGCTGTCACATAAGCCCTGTAGGTAGGACAATGCTTTCTCCTTGTGTATTGTTCCGAGCATACGGTAGTATGTGAGAAGTCTTCGCTCGTCATTTACCATAATGCTTGTATCTATAGTTGCCCTGACAGGACTTTGCATAAGAATATAGTCAATACTTGCAGAAAAGATTTTGCTAAGTTTTAGAAGATTTGCAGTGCTTGGAAGATTTTTTCCTGTTTCATAAGCACTTATGGTTTCCTGAGTAACTCCAAGGTCTGTGGATAATTTAATCTGTGTGATACCTTTTTCAATTCTCAGTTCGCGTATTCTGTTAGGATACATGTGGGCTCCCTCCTTTTTTTGATGAATATTGTTAGGGTATCATAATAAAGACAGAGTTGTAGAAATTGTAATTGTATTAAATGTATATTTTGATTGGCAGTTTGGCTTATTGTGTCTGTGCTACTGATGATGTTTTTAGTTTGATTACATAATTGAAATCCATGCAGGTGCATTAATAACATTAGATTAATTTTTATTGATAAATAGTTAATCATCATAATTCATAGCTTATTGTCTTTTAAGCGGTTAAAAACTCCCTGATAGTGTTAGATTTTCAAATGTGATATTTATATTTTGCACAATTTTCAATTATATATTATTAAAATAAATAGAAATTACACTTGTATTTTGCACAATCATACTTTATAATATCAACCGTGTTGATTTTTATTAAAAATAAATTGAAAAGCATTTAAAAATATAGAAGGTTGTCCGTATTCAGATACGATTAAGCAGGGAAAGGCAAATAAAATATTAATGAAGGAACTAAAGGAAACGGAAAAAATAACAGGTTTTATAGACATACATTCGCATATCTTGCCGGGTGTGGATGACGGTTCTAAGAGTTTGCAGATGTCGCTTGATATGCTTGAGACAGCATACTATGAAGGGATTAGAACCATAGTGGCAACGCCGCACTATCATCCGGGAAAGGTAAGATGTGATGCCGACGGGATAAGGCAGAGTTACCATACGCTAAGAGAACAGATTGAAAAATTATACCCGGATATGGAGCTTTTGCTGGGCAGAGAAGTTTACTGCGACTATGGGGCGATAGAGGCGCTTGAGAATGATGAGGAGCTTCTCACCATGTTCAATACGGAATATGTGCTGATTGAGTTTTCGCCGGGGGTCGAATACTCGGTGATGCTCAATCATATAAGGAGAGTTATCATGCTTGGGTATACGCCAATCATCGCACATATTGAGAGGTACAGATGTATTGTTGAGAAGAGCCAGAGGGCGGAGGAGGTTAAGGCTCAGGGGACGATGATACAGATTAATGCCTCGTCCGTTAATGGAAAAGGTGGATGGAGACTCAATGGGTTCGTGAAGAAGATGATTAAGAACGGAATAGTCGATGTGATTGCCACGGATGCGCATGACACAGATATCCGAGCGCCGCATATATCGGACGCGTATTCATACGTTGAGAAAAAGTATGGGACAGATGTGGCACAAAGGCTTTTTGTAAAAAATCCGTATAAGATTATTGAACAAGCAATAATCAGTTAAAAACATAGAAAAACCGGTACAATTAAGCATATTAAAATTAGGAGAATTGTGATGAACACAGATAAGAGACCGCAGGACACAGAAATAGATTTACTGTTATTGCTCAGAGTATTGTTGAGTAAAGCATGGATAATGGCGATTGCAGCAGTGGGAGTTGGAATTGCGACATTTTTGGTTTCAACATTTTTGATTGATAAACAATATCAGTCGACAGCGCAGATGTATATTATCAGCCGACAGAATGAGGGAACGACCACATATTCAGACCTTCAGACATCGACACAGCTCGTAAAGGACTATAAGGTTCTTGTGACGAGCAGACCTGTGCTTGAGCAGGTTATAGGAAACCTTGACCTTGATATGACCACAACGCAGCTTGAAAAGCACATAACAGTCACAAGCGCAACGGACTCGAGAGTGCTCACGCTTGCAGTCACATGTGACGACCCATATAAGGCAAAGATGATTGTCGACAGCCTTGCGGACGTGTCGGCGGAGCGCATTTGTTCAGTCATGCAGCTTGACGGCGCTAACATATTTGAGTATGGAAATATACCGACAACACCGGCATCACCATCGGTAAAAAGGTTCACACTGATAGGCGTTCTTCTCGGAATAGTTGTAAGTGCCGGAGTTATCATTGTCATATATCTCGTTGATGATACAATCAAAAATTCCGATGATATCATGGAATATCTTGAACTTAGCACGCTTGCACTCATTCCGCTTGCCGAGGAAGAGTATGACGGAGAGACAAAAAGCAAAAGTAAAAAGAAAAAATTCAGAAGGAGCGCCTAAGAAAAATGCAGGAGATTAATCTTAAATTTAACAAGAAGAACTATCGCTTGGAGGAGAGCTTTAAGAACCTGAGAACCAATATACAGCTTTGCGGAAGCGACAACAATATCATTATGATGACAAGCTGTAGCCCTAACGAGGGTAAGAGTTCGGTCTCAGTCAATCTTGCAAGGTCTCTTGCGGAGGGCGGCAAAAAGGTTATGTTTATCGATGCAGACCTCAGAAAGTCAGTTCTTGTAGGAAGATACGGTGTCAGGGGACATATAAAAGGACTTTCACATTATCTTGCAGGGCAGTGTAAGCTTGAGGATGCGGTATGCAAGACAAATGTGGAGAGCCTGGACATGATTTTCTCAGGTGTTGTTCCACCTAATCCGGCTGAACTTCTTGACGGCAAGCTTTTTAAGGCGCTTATCCCTATGCTAAAAAGCCATTATGATTATGTGATTATAGACACACCCCCTCTTGGAAATGTAATAGATGCAGCTATAATTGCACAGTGCTGTGACGCAGCAATACTTGTTATAAGTGCGGGTGATGTAAGCAGGAAGTTCGCACAGATGACGCTTGAACAGCTCAAGAAAACTGACTGTAAGGTGTTAGGCGCGGTTCTCAACAAGGTTGACATGAGAGAAAATGGCTACTATGGTAAGTATTATGGAAAATATTACGGCAAATATTATGGAAATTACTCCAATTCAGATAGCTCCTCGGCAAAAAAGAGTGAGTGATACAGCACCGCGCTTATGATGCGTTGTTCAGTGAAAAATTGGAGCTTTTTAAGCTGAAAATGCTAAAAGTATATTAAATTAAGGTGGTGCAGGTATGAGAGAAAAGATGGCAGGCTTTATTGTGCTTGCGGCAGCGGCGGTGCTGTTTCTCATAGTGGTGTTATTGGTGAGAAGAGACAGTGAAGGTCCGCAGATTATGATACCTTCCGGTATGTCATATACGGACGGACAGGATTTGTCAATACTGCTTGACGGCGTGACAGCCATGGATGCAAAAGATGGCGATGTGTCTGACACACTTGTCGTTGAGAGCCTTATAGTGTTAGACGGAGGAGACAGGGCGAAGGTGACATACATTGCAAAGGATAAAAGCAACAATGTCACGGCAGCTAACAACATAGTAAGTTATAGCGGCGACGGCAGCAGTATATATTCAACTTTCTCAAATGCTGACAGCAATCAGCAAATGACCGCCTCAGAGTCCACGGGAGAAGATATGACAACAGATGCGTGGAACGATAAGAACGTCAAGCATGAGAGCAATACAGAAGAAATGACATCTGAGGAAAATCATGTACAGACAGAGGATACAACTGCAAAGGAAAATCTGACCAAGAAAGATGATGACAAGGAGAATATAACCGAGGAGGCAACAGCCTATGAAACTGCAAGTCAAGAAGATACAACCGAAGAGCCTATAACCGAGGAAGTGGATGAAAATCCTGTAATCAAGCTTTCGGCAAATGAGACCACAATCAACAGAGGTGAGCTCTTCAAGGTGTTCAACTTTGTCGAGGATATAACCGATGACAAGGACGAAAGAGATTACCTGTTTCAGAGAATAAGCGTGTCAGGGCAGTACGATATATATACGCCGGGGGATTATGAGTTGTACATATTCTGTATTGACAGTGACAATAATAGGTCAAATCAGGAAAAGTTCATATTACATGTGGTTGAGTAAAATTTTTTTAATCTTTTTTACAAATATTAGTTGTATTTAACTGAAAAATATAACTATTACATGTTATCACGCTGAGTCGATTTTGGCAGATACATTAGAAGAATTATGAGAAGAGGCTGTATTGCTATGAATAATTTGAAGCACGATGTCGCATTGCGGATAGTTAAATGTCTTAACTGGGTAATGTTGGTGATACCATTTGCTGTTTGCTGGTATGCGTATTATTTGAGAAGAACATTGCATCCATACTATGCAAAAGGAAACTGGTTGATAATAATACTATTTGCTTGCCTGTATTTTACATATGGAAAGGTTTTTGATGCCTTTTTAATACCTATTAATAGAATATCTGAGATGGTATATAGCCAGATTTTGGCTGCCTTGGTTTCGGATTCCATAATGTATATTATCATCTGTCTGCTGACAAAGTGCGTTTCAAATCCATTGCCGCTTCTGTTAACTTTGGTTGTTCAGTTTGTTTTAAGCATTATATGGTCAGTGGGGGCGCACAAATGGTATTTCAAAACATACCCACCTAAAAAGAGCGCTATAGTATATGACATGCGCGAAGACATGACTCGGGTTATCAATGAATATGGAATGGATAAAAGATTTGAAATTAAATTTGAAGTCAAGTCAGAAACATGTATAGAAAAATTATATATGCTTGATGGCTTAGATACCGTTTTTTTAAGCGGAATTCACAGCCATGAAAGAAATATAATTTTAAAATATTGTGTCAAGAAAAATATAGATGTATATGTCATTCCACGGCTTGGAGACGTGATAATGAGTGGAGCAAAAAAGGTTCACTTGTTTCACTTACCTATATTGTCCGTTGGCAGATATAATCCTAATCCAGAATTTCTTTTTATTAAGAGGGCATTTGATATCATAATTTCCTTGCTTGCAATTATAGTGTTAAGCCCTGTTATGTTGATTACATCACTTGCAATAAAATTTACGGATAAAGGTCCAGTGTTTTATAAGCAGTGTCGTCTGACTAAAAATGGGAAAAAATTTATGGTTTTTAAATTTAGGAGTATGCGGGTCGATGCTGAAAAAGATGGCGTGGCTAGGCTTTCATCTGGGGATATGGATAATAGGATAACAGCGGTGGGGCGTTTCATCCGGAGAGTTAGAATTGATGAGCTGCCACAACTATTTAATATTTTAGTAGGAGATATGTCAATAGTCGGACCGCGTCCTGAAAGACCTGAAATTGCGAAACAATATATGAAAGTTTTGCCAGAATTTGAACTGAGATTACAGGCAAAAGCCGGACTTACAGGATACGCCCAGGTATACGGAAAGTATAACACAACACCATATGATAAATTGCAAATGGATTTAATGTATATAGCCAATCCAAGTATATTGGAAGATATAAAAATAATGTTTGCCACAATTAAAATCCTGTTTATGCCGGAAAGCACGGAGGGAGTTGATGTGGGGCAGGTCACAGCTATAAAGGATGAAAAAGTTGATGTGGGGCAAATCACAGCGATAACCGACGAGAACTATGATAAATCAAGGACTTGAGACATCTTTATGGGTCGTATTTGATGACAGTGTGATTATAAATGTAACACATAGTGATTACTTTGAAAATATCAGTTTCGACAAATTGTCAGAGAGGAACGTATTCAGTTATGGATGTTGAAGAGTACAAAGGATATTCGGTTCTTATGTCTGTTTATCACAAAGAGAAGCCAGAGTATTTGAAGCAGGCAATCGAGAGTATTCAGGCGCAAACACTTCTCACAAATGATTTTGTTCTGGTGTGCGATGGTGCATTAAATGAATCTTTGGATGCGGTTATTGCTGCAAAAAAGCAGGAGATGGGCGATATCTTGAATGTTATCCGATTGACAAAAAATGGTGGTCTTGGCAATGCGCTGAATGAAGGTATCAAGCATTGTAAGAATGAGTTGATTGCCCGTATGGACAGCGATGACATAGCTTACCCGAACCGCTGTGAAAAGCAGATTGGTGTATTTAATAAATATACGCAAGTTAGTGTCTGCTCCGGCATTGTGGAAGAGTTTACAACTGATTTAAATGTTGTGGATGCAAAACGAGTGCCGCCGGAGACCAATGAGAAAATTATAGAGTTTGCAAAAAAGCGCAACCCGTTTAATCATCCTTGCGTGATGTATAAAAAATCTGCTGTTGAGGCGGTTGGCTCTTATCAGGATTTCTATTTGCTGGAGGATTATTACCTCTGGCTTAGAATGTTGATGGCAGGGTATCAAGGTTATAACATTCAGGAGCCATTGCTTCATATGAGAGCTGGTTCTGACATGTATTTACGACGTGCAGGTTGGAAGTATGCTAAGACCCAGGCAAAGCTGTTCAAGTTCATGAGAAAGCAAGGCTTTATTGGAAATGGGCAGTATGTCAAAAGTTGTGTAATTCGCAGTATGTCATCATTGGCTCCGAATTGGTTGCGGAAGGTTGTGTTTGAGAAAGTGTTGAGGAAGTAAAGAGGAGTTTACTGCATGAAAATTGGAATTCTTACTTATTATGGTGTACATAACCATGGTGCGGTTTTGCAGGCTAATGCAATGAAGACTGTGCTGGAGAAAAAAGGTCACGAGTGTGGTTTTCTTGAGTTTGAGCGTAGCTATTCAAATATTTCTCAGCAACAGGCGAACAAATATAAACTTGGTTTTGGAAGTATTGCTTTTTATACAAAATATTTCATGGAAAAAGGCGCGGGAAATATCCTCTATAATATGAGCAAGAAGCGAACACTTGAAAAGTTTAGAGCAACAAATATTCCGATGATGGGCAAGTATGAAAATTTCATGGGAGACTTGGTGGTAATCGGAAGTGACGAGGTATTCAGCCTTGAAATTGGGGTCAATCCATTTTTATATGGCAATGGATTGAAAACGAAACACATTATCAGCTATGCAGGGTGCTTCGGGCCTACAACATATGCGGATGTTGTAAAACAAGACCAGCAGAAAATGATTTCGGATGGACTTCATAACATGGATGCGGTTTCTGTCAGAGATTGGAATTCGATGGAGACAGTGAAAAAAGTATCAGGAATTGATGCCACACTTGTATGCGACCCGGTCATTCTCTATGGATATGAAAAAGAGATGATGCTTTTTACTCCTCCAATGAAAGATTACATTCTTATCTATTCATATGATAAGAACTTGAATGATGTAGCTGAGTATAACTATATCAGAGATTATGCCGAGAAGCATAATTTGAAGATTGTATCGGTGGGATATTACCATAAATGGTGCAAGTCTATTGATGCTTCTCCGTTTGAGCTTCTGGGATGGATTAAAAATGCAAGGTTGGTTGTAACGGATACATTCCACGGTTCAGTTATGTCTATCATTTGTAATACTTCGGCAGTTGTAAAGTTGCGTGGAAATCAGAATAAATTACGTTTCCTATTGTCAGAGTATGGACTTCTCGATTGGACTATTTCGGAATTTTCTGAAATGGAATCTGTTGCAAATAGGGAAGTGGACTTCAACACAGTAAATGCTGTTATTAAAGAACGCCGCGCGACTTCAATGAAGTTCCTTGATGCTGCTCTTGCAAATTTTCAGTAAGGAGGGAATGAGGTGCTTGCTATTAATTTTGAAAAATGTACGGGTTGTGGCGCTTGTGTTCAACATTGTCCAAAACAATGTATTTCTTGGATAACAAAAGAATTTGGCTTTCGTTATCCGCACATTGATGGGGCAGTCTGTGTAGATTGTGGTTTATGTGCAAAGGTATGTCCAATAGATAAAGCATCAGTTGAATTAATTGGACAAAAAACTTATGCAGCAGTACATAAAAACTTAGATGTGTTAAAAAAAAGTACAAGTGGTGGCGCGTTTACAGCAATCGCAGATGCAATTTTAACTCGAAATGGCATTATTTATGGTGTTGTAATGAAGGATGACATGCAAGTTAAGCACATTCGGGTCGAAAGCAAGGATTGTTTTGAGGATTTGCGAAGTTCCAAGTACGTTCAGAGTGATACTAGAATGACATATCAACTTGTAGAGCAGGATTTGAAACGGGGAAAGGTGGTGTTTTACTCTGGCACGCCTTGCCAGATTGACGGATTGAAACAATTTCTGATGAAAAGTTATGATAACCTTTATACGGCGGATGTTGTTTGCCATGGAGTTGGCTCACAAGCATATTTTGACAAGTATATGGATTTTGTCAGGGAAAGATATGGAAAAATAAAGGCATTACGGTTTCGTTCGAAAGAGTATGCAGGGTGGAGCTGTGGCAGCGGTGTCGTCGTCACCCTTAATAGCAAAAAAGAAAAGAAAATTCCATATCGGGATTTTGATAATTACTATTATTCTTATTTCTTATCAGGGGATATTTACAGAAAGTGTTGCTATTCTTGTAAGTATGCCAATATGAAGCGTGTGGGTGATTTTTCGTTGGGCGACTATTGGGGTGTAGAAGCATTGCATTTACCGTTGGATACAACAAATGGGTGTTCGCTGGTTATTGCTAATAATGCAAAAGCACTGGAACTATTTAAAAACTTGGGTGATTTGCAGTGGGTAGAAACAACCATTGAAGATGCGATGAGGCAAAATAAGCAACTTAATTCACCATCAAAGCAACCAATATGCAGAGAAAAAAGAATACGAGAATATGAGCAATTAAGCGCTAGAGAAATTCAAAAAATATATTTAAGAGAACATAAAAAATATGTCGTGAAGGGAGTAATAAAAAGAATGATTCCATACAGAATGAAATTATACCTCAGAAGTAGGGGGGGGGTACAGGAAAAACGAAAAATTAAATTTAATATATACTACAATTACATATAATTGGGAAATTATATGGGCTTTTCAGTATGCTGTCTAAAAAACCACAGTTATAGTGGTGATTTCTGATTAAATAGAATAGGAGAAAAAACAAATGATTAATAAAAAAGTATCAGTGATTGTCCCAGTGTATAAATCAGAAAAGTTTCTTGATAAGTGTGTGCAATCGATTCTTTCTCAAACATATAAGAATATAGAGCTGATTTTGGTTGACGACGGTTCGCCGGATAACAGTGGGAAAATATGTGATGATTATGCTCAAAAAGATGAGAGAGTTGTTGTCATTCATAAGAAAAATGGTGGTACATGTTCGGCACGAAATGCAGGGCTGGAGCGTGTTAAAGGGCAATACCTTATGTTTGTGGATGGAGATGATTGGCTAGCTCTTGATTGCATTGAGTATTTGATGCGAATCATGCAAGAAAATGATGCAGATATGTCAATGACTGACTGTGTCTTCACGACTAGAAATATGCAACAGAATGCAATAGATAATATAAGAAAACTGACACCTGAACAGGCGGCGTGTGAAATTCTATATGTTAAGACACCTGTGGGTCCATGGAACAAATTATACACTACAGATATTGTAAAGAATAATAGTCTTGCGTTTTCTGTACCATGGTTCGGTGAAGGGTTGTGGTTCTCTGTTATGGCAGCACAGTATTCACATTCTATTGCATATGGGCATCGTAAAGTTTATGTATACAGAAAGAACAATCCTAATAGCGGAACCACTGTTCGTAATGTGCAGCATGGTTTGAATTCTTTGAATAATATTGAGTATATAAAAGAACAACTGGTTGTAAAAACTGAAAGAACAGAAAGCGCGGCTGATTGGCATATTTGGAAGAATAATTTCAATTTACTTGTTTTTATAATTGGCGCGCATGCTCAAAAAGAGTATCAAGTTCAATATAGAGCAGCACTTAAAAATGTTAAAAAGATGATGCCGTATGTCTTGATGAAATCTGAGGTTAATATTAAAAGCAAGGCGGAAATCATAGGTCTAAGTCTATTTCCTAGGAGTGCAGCCGTATGCGCAATTATATTGAAAAAGATAATGTTTTGGAATTATAAAAATAAATATCAAAAAATATATTCCTCAAAAGTAGGGGGGGGGGGGTACAGGAAAAAGAAAAATTAAATTTAGTATATACTACAACTGAATATAAGGGGGAAATCATATGGGCTCTTTAGTATGCTGTCTAAAAAAAGAACCTACCGTTACGGTGGTGATTCCTGCTTATAATGTTGAAGCGTATATTGAGAAATGTGTCAAGTCTGTGTTAGAGCAGACGTATAAATGTTTGGAAATTATTATTATTGATGATGGCTCTACAGATTCTACTGCAACATTGATTGATGAATTGGCAGACAAGAATGAGTTAATTTATGTTTTGCATAAAAAAAATAGTGGAGTGAGTGCGGCAAGAAATGATGGAATTGAACTCGCAAAAGGTGATTACATTGTGTTCATTGATGGAGATGACTGGGTAGCACCTGATTTCATTAGTTATATGATATCGCTTGTTAGAAAATCTAATGCGGAGTTTGGTTTATCAATAAATTGTTTTACAAAAAAGAATGAGCCTCAAACGCAGCAAGAGTTTACAAAGTTGTATTCACCAGTAGAGGGTACAGCCTTGCTTTTGTCTCCAACCGTGATTGTTGGGTGTTGGAACAAAATATATAAAAGGGAAATGTTAATAAATCAGAATATTCGTTTCTCTACGCAACTGTTCTATGGTGAAGGATTGAACTTCATTATAAATGTTGCTCAAAAATCAAATCAAATTGCAGTTGGAAATCGAAAGGTTTACTATTACAGAAGAAACAATGCGTTATCAGCCACAACAAAGTTTAATATCGAGAGTGTTTATAATGGAGAGAAAGCTCTTGACATTATTGAAAGCAATCTGATTGAGCGTAGTGAAGAACTTAATTATATGATGTTGCTACATCGCTCTATGTACAATATAGGAGCGATTGTTAAAATCATTAATAATAATAAGAAAAATGAGTATAGAAAAGATTATGTGCGTTGGCTGAATTTTAACAGAAAAAATATAAAAAAAATTGTTAAAAGCAAGTATATTTCAGTATATCGTAAAATGCTTTTGTTGGGTGGGTGTATTTCACCAAAAATTATAGCATTTCTTGATATTATTAGAAGAAAGCGAATAGTAGATAGTAGTGTTGAAAGTTGAGGTAAAAACTCATTTCTATTTAAATGGTAATGAGACTATTTGGCGCAGTCTGTGAGGTTTGAAGATAATACTAAAAGGGGGAGTGCAGATGAAATCATTGAAGGTATTGATGCTTGTATCAAATTTACGAGTTGCAAATGGTGTCTCTAGCTTTGTTATGAATTATTATAGGAAGATAAAAAGTGATAATGTCTGCATAGATTTTGCACTTTACTCTGATAGACCTTCACCGTACTATGAAGAAATTCAGATAAATGGTAGTAAAATAGTTATTCTGCCTTCAATTAAGAATATGACAAAGCACATGTTTGCTTGCCAGAAGATGCTAAAAGAGGGTAATTACGACATTATTCATGATAATACACTTCATGTTTCTATTCCGATGATGTTCTGTGCAAAACGTGTAGGAATTCCAGTACGGATTTTGCACAGTCACAATACGAAATTGAGTGTAACGGCTTATAAAGAAATCCGGAACAGGCTATTTCTACCTATTTTGCGAGGGTTGGCAACTGATTATACAGCTTGCTCGGAATTGGCAGGAAAGGCGATGTTTGGTAGGCAATTTTTTGAAGTTATTCCTAATGTAATTGCCTCAAGTAATTACCATTTTGATGTGGAAACTCGATTGCAAGTTCGTAAACAGATGAATGTTGAAGAAAAACATATTGTAGGAACTGTCGGTAGATTGGCTAAACAAAAGAATCCATTTTTTGCTGTTGAAGTGTTTAAGAAGTTGCATGAAGAAATATCTGATACAGAATATTGGTGGATTGGAAGCGGTGAACTTGACAATCATGTGAAAGAATATGTCAAGTCTTGTGGAGCATCAAGTTACATTAAGCTATTGGGAAACAGAAATGATGTACTTGCGTTATATCAGGCAATGGACTGTTTCTTTCTGCCAAGTTTATTTGAAGGTCTTCCTCTGACTGGCATAGAAGCACAAGCTATTGGGTTACCAGTGGTTGTCTCAGATACAGTTACAAATGAAATGGTGTATACAGATCTTGTGGATTATGTGAGCCTTGATGAATCAGTGGAGGTATGGGCAGAACATTTGAAAGAAGCACTCAATCGCAAAGTCGATAGGAAAAGCTATTCTGAACAACTGAAGAAAAGCATTTTCTCGGATGTTGGCTGTGGCGATAGACTTTTGAATATTTATAAGGAATTGCTACAAAAGCGTGGAGGAATATAAGTGAATATCTATTGGATTTTAGTAGCATTAGTTTTGGGGTTTGGTGTTCTTTTTCGACCACACCTGTCAAAATTACGAGCAAAAATTTATCTTTGGATTGTATTCATAATGTTGCTGATTGTATCTGGTTTTCGGGCATTTTCGGTTGGAGCAGATACAAAAGCATATGTGAATGTTTTTTATAATATCAGAAATTTAGAGCTGATGAGAGGACGATTTGAAATAGGTTTTCTTAGATATGTTCAAATTCTGCACCGAATTTCTGAAAATCCAGGAATTCTGCTAATTGTATCTTCAGCGATTTGCATTGGTACGGCATGCCTGTTTACGTATAAGTTCTCAAAGAACCCAGTCCTTAGTATGATGCTCTATATTTTGCTGGGAGCTTATTTCTCACAGATGAATGTGATGAGGCAGGCACTAGCATTGT
>JBNMKO010000081.1:0-15241 GCA_050874385.1 Eubacteriales bacterium | reverse complement strand
GATGGTGAGAAAGTATAAGGCCGAACTTGGCTCGCTTGACGATGCGGTAAAAGTAGCGGTTGATGAGTGTATAAAAGAAGGAATACTCTCAGATTTTCTGAGAAGAAACCGAGCGGAGGTAGAGATGACGAGTATATTGGAATATAATCAGGAAGAGGAAGAGAAGAAGATACGAACTGCCGAACGCCAACAGGGTTATGAAGAAGGATGCGAGGACGGAATTGAGCGTGGAAAAAAGATAGAAAAATATCAAGTCATAAATACCTTAATTACAACAGCGGGTTTTACACTTGAAGCGGCATGTAAGCTTACAAAGGTATCTCTTGAGGACTACCACGAGGGAGAGAGACTTGCGGGGGAGAACAATAGATAATTTCCCATTTTATGCTGATAAATTGATGGCATATCTTCCAAAAAGGGAGTTAATTTTGTAAAGAGTGAATACGATAACATAAAAAAGGTGTACTAAAATGTATCCTATAAGGTGGACACAACAAGTGAAAGGGATTGTCTGGTGGTGGTTCATTGGTAAAGTGTACAAATAATAGAATTTCGCAGGGAACGGAGGAAGAATATTTGAAATAATGCTACCGCAATCCCACTGGCTTTAGACAGTGGGTTAAGGTAGCCAAACGTGGTGATGTTATACTTATGTCATGGGAACGTGGAAAACAAAAAACAGGCACAAGTATCTGCTCCAATATCATATTATTTTCGTCTGCAAATACAGGAAGAAATTACTGGCTTCACAACAAATATCAGATGATATAAAGCAGTTTTCTTATGAGATATGCGGAGAAACAGCGTTATTATAAGATATAATGGAAAAAGCGTTAAAACGCTTGGATAAAGACCATATCCATTATATGATAGAAACAGAACCTACAATGTCAGTCAGTAAGATTGTAAATCTGATGAAAAGTTATACGACATACCATATATAGGAAAAACATCTGAATTATCTGCAAAAACAGTTTTGGAAAGAACATACATTTTGGACAGATGGATATTTTGCCTGTAGTGTAGGAAATGTATCAGAAGAAATGCTGAAAAGATATATAGAAAATCAGGGTTAAGAAAGAAGGTGACAGCAGATGTTAAAAGCATATAAATACAGAATATACCCAGATAATGAGCAGGAAGTACAGATAGCAAAAACATTTGGCTGTTGCCGTTTTGTGTATAACAAGACACTTGCATATCGAAAAGAAACGTATGAGAAAGAGAAAAAATCCGTAGGTAAAACTGCATGCAATAATTACTGCAACAGAGAATTAAAGAAAGAATATGTATGGCTGAAAGAGGTTGATAAGTTTGCCATGACAAATGCGGTATATAACATGGATGCAGCATATCAGAAGTTTTTCAAAGAACATGCAGGATATCCAAAGTTTAAGAGTAAGCATGACAGCCATAAATCATATACTACGAATTTTACAAATGGGAATATAATGGTAGATTTTGATAGTGGAAAAGTAAAACTGCCTAAGTTAAAGGAAATAAAAGCAAAACTGCATAGAAATTTCAGTGGGCAGATAAAGTCTGCAACGGTATCGCAGGTGCCAAGTGGAAAGTATTATGTATCAGTATTAGTGGAAACGGAGCATAAGGAACTGCCACATACAAAGCAGAATACGGGCTTGGATTTAGGAATTAAAGACTTATGTATTACTTCTGCTGGAAAGAAATACGAAAATCCGAAAAACTTAAAAAAATATGAAAAACAACTGATAAAATTCCAAAGGCAGCTGGCACACAAGGAAAAAAGAAGTCAAAACTACTACAAAACAAAGAAAAAAATAGCGTTATGCCATGAGAAAATAACAAACACCAGAAAAGATTATCTGCATAAAATTTCACATGAAATAATCAGCGAAAACCAAGTGATAGTTTCGGAAAATTTGCAGATAAAAAACATGGTAAAAAATCATCATCTGGCAAAATCTATAAGTGATGTATCGTGGTATGAGCTGACAAGACAGTTAGAGTATAAGGCAAAGTGGAACGGCAGGGAATATATCAAGATAGATACATTTTATGCAAGCAGCCAGTTGTGCTCCACTTGCGGATATAAAAATACAGAGACCAAAGATTTGTCAGTAAGGGAATGGGTATGTCCTGTCTGTGGCGTAAAGCATGATAGAGACATAAATGCGGCGAAGAACATACTGGCAGAGGGATTAAGAAAGATATCATAAACAATAGGTAGGGCAGGGACTGCCCGAATTAACGCCTGTGGAGATAGTAGGTTACGAGGTCTGCGAAGCAGGAAGCCCATTGGCTTTAGACAATGGGTAGTTCACAAAAAGTACATATGTAGCTGACGAGATAGATTCGGCTGATTTGAAAATTCAGTACGATGCGCACGTTAGACAAGTGCTCAAGGATAAGAATATTCTGGCATATATCCTTGTATATTGTGTGGAGGAGTTCAAAGACTACACTATTGAAGAAGCCAAGGAGTGTATTGATGGCGAACCCGAGGTAGCATGCCGTGAAGTCAGGGCGAGTGCCGCGCGGACACTTGAAAACGAGAGTAAAATTCCCGGAGAAGGTAAAATGTACTTCGATATAGTCTTTTTTGTTATAACTAAAGGATTGGAAAGACAAAAAATATATGTCAATATCGAGGCACAAAAGTCGTTCTATCCGGGATACGATTTAGTAACCAGAGGCATTATATATCCCGCACGTTTAATTTCCCAGCAGATGGACGTAGAGTATACTGCTGAAAACTATAATGGCGTGAAGAAAACCTATTCCATTTGGCTTTGTTTAAATGCCCCGTCTAAAAATGAAGCAGACCAGCAGGTTGCGGATTCGATAGTTAAATACTCACTCAAACCTGATGTTCTGTATCCTGTCGGGAAATCTGTTGGCGAAGTGGCAACAGGACGGTATGATATATTATCATCAGTTTTTATCAATCTAAGTGCAAAGACACTTAAATCGGGCAACAAATTAATTGCAATGCTATCGACATTGCTTTCAGATACTCTTGAAATCAAAGAGAAAAAGAAACGTCTTGAGGAAGAATATAATATTCCAATGACAGAAGAATTGGAGAAAGGAGCAGCAGCCATGTGCAATTTAAGTGAAGCGATTGAGGAGAGAGGAATTAAAAAAGGGATAGAGCAAGGAATAGAAAAAGGAATAGAGCAAGGAATAGAAAAAGGAATAGAGCAGGGAATAGAAAAAGGAATAGAAAAGGGGATAAGAGGACTCGTTGATACACTGAAAGAATTGGGAATTCCAAAAGAGGTTGTTGTCCAAAAGATTATGGAAAAGTTTTCTCTGACGGAGGAGAAGGCGAGAGAGTTTGTGGATGATTGATATAATTTATCCCCTCTATCCAGTAAAGATTTTCTGTAAAATATTCATAATTAAAATCCTCGTATTATATAGTAGTAGTTTTTAAAAGGTATCTCTTGAGGACTACCACGAGGGAGAGAGACTTGTGGGAGAAAACAATAGATAATTTACTTTTCTGGTGTAAGGCATTTTAAGAGTACAGAGAAGGGACGACGTGAGGTTATGTGTGAATCTGTAGAAAAGTATGGAGCTGAGAGAGAAGCAAAAGGCGAGGCGCGTGGAAAAATTACAGGCACCGTCAATGCAGTGAGAAAACTTATGGAAAACATGAAGTTTAGCATGGAGGAGGCTTTGGACGCGTTAGGAATTACTGGTGATGAGAGACATTTGATAATTGAGCAGCTCAAAAAGTAAAAATCAATTAATTTTTTTGTCATGTGGTTTGAAATCATTAACGAAATACACTTTTCTGCATTGATGAACCACACAAAACAGTTTATGTGATAACAATATAGAAATATATAAAATAGCAACAGCCGGAGAATTGCTTTTCCGGCTGTTGTTGTTTTATTAAACAATGGCAGAGAATAGATTATAATTCAAGTAAGTTGTTGATTTTTAAGTTTTTTCATTAAAATGATGTCATTTCTACAGTAAAATTGATAAAATAATTAAAACTGTATTTTTCTGGAAATTAAAATAGCAATTTACTCATAATGATTCCTAAAGAACCTGAAAAAGATTTACACCGATTGCTATTTCCTCATCATTAAGCTATTCTGAAACAGTAAGCGTTTTTACATTAGTATTGGAGCTTTTTCACTGTATTACCTGTAAAGAAAGTTACAAATACTTTCTTTTTCTGATTTAATATTATTTTTTTTGTAATGATTAGGATATTTTTTACCATTTCTTTCACAACTATATTATCTTCAAATGTGTAACAACTATTCCAATACTAAAAATTAATCAAATGGGCTAGATTTCATCATTTTTCGTGATAAAACTTACAAATAAATATAACTTTTAATTATTTATGCTTTTAAATTTTACTTAAAACAAAATTTATTATCTAAATCATCTTGCTAACTTATATAATACCAACTGATTAAGACTTACACCTTCGTTATTTGCTTCAATTGCTAATCTTTGATGCAATGATTTAGGCAATCTTACATTAAATTTTCCACTAAAATCCTCAGTTCTTTCAGGTAATGGTATCGGAATATTATTTTCTAATTTAACTTCAATGTATCCTTCCATAGCTTCATTTAAGCTCTCATACAATTCATCAATCGTATCTCCTGTACTCTGGCATCCGTCAAGCTCTAATATTCTGCCATAAAAATAATGTCCGCTTTCATCATTTATTTCCTGTACAAGCCGTGTATATGGTAACTTTAAATAATCTTTAACTTCCATCCGATTTCACTCCTTTCGGTTCTGCCTTAACCTTCATGTTTTTTGTACTTTTTTATTCATTGCCAAAATCAATGTCTTTTTAGAAAAGCTGTTGATAAAAATGAAATATCTCTTTATTGGATAGTGTATAAATAGGTAATTGCAAAACATCCAATATAAATACATGAAGTTTCACAATTACCTATCATTAATTATACAATATAAATTATTTGTTTGCAAGTTCCTGATATATCAGAAATATGGATGTGCATTAAGTCTCCTGATTTCCGCTGCCCTGACTAGGAGGAGTCATGCCGCCGTTGCTGCCATCCGGTGGTGTCATATTGCTGTTGCCGTCCGGTCTCTGCCCACCCATGCCATTGTTGCTACCGTTAGGAGGAGTCATATCTCCATTGTTGTCATTACTGCCACCGCTAGGAGGGGTCATGTCGCCCATGTTGCCGTTGCCGTCACCGCTAGGAGGGGTCATATCGCCCATATTGCCGTTGCCGTCACCGCTAGGAGGAGTCATGTCACCATTGCTGCCATCCGGTGGTGTCATATCGCTTGTATCACCGTTGCTGTCCGGTCTTTGACCACCCATATTGCCATTGCCGTCCGGTCTTTGACCGTCCATTCCGCCGCCGTGTCCGCCAGGGAAGCCGCCGCCCATTCCCATGCCGCTTCCGTAGATGGTGCTGTCCATGGTCACTGTGGTTTCGTATGTGCCTGCCTTGATGGTGTATGTGTTTCCGACCACAATATCAGGGGAGCTTATGACAACGCTGCTGTAGGTCTTGTCTGACTGCCATGAGAGAAGTTCGTTTCCTGACTCGTCGAGGAGACTTATTGTAGTTCCGGCAGCCTGTGTTTGGAAAGTTACAAGAATACTTCCCTGTGTTGAGGATGAGCCAAAGTTCTCTGCCATTCCCGATGCGCCTGCTGCGATTAAAGTTCCGCCGGTGATTGCACTTTCGCCGTCGTAGTCGAGAGCGCCGTCGGCATTTGACTCAGGGCCTGATACATAAATTTCACCGCCAGATACATAGAGATTTCCGTTGGAGTCAATTCCGTCGCCGTCTGCATCAATGTAAATTGTTCCGCCATTGATGTAGATGTTGGCATCGGAGTTTGCGGCAAAGGCATCCGGGCCAAATCCGCCAAATCCGCTTGAGTCTGTGCCGCCTGCCGCATTTATGCCGTCGTCGGAGGCATTTATGCTTATTGTGCCGTCGTTTATCGTGACGGTTAGACCTTCAAGTCCCTCATAGCAGTCGGTGATGTCAATGTAACCGTTGTTTACAACGAGAGCATCGTCGGCGTGTACACCGTCATCGCCCGTGTCTATTGTGAAGTTACCGCTGTTTATGGTCACATTTGAGTTGCTGTGAAGTCCGTCGTCGGTGGTGTTGATTACAAATGTTCCGCCATTTACGGTGAGGTCGCCGTCAGCCTTGAGCCCTTTGGTGCTTGTGTCACTGTCCGCACTCTCGGTTGTTATGTCAAAATCGCCGTCATCGACAAGAAGATAATAACTTGCATCTATGCCGTCGCCCTGTGCCGTTATGTCAAAGCTGCCGCCTGCGATATATACAAAGCCAAGTGTCTCGTCGTCGTCATTTTCCGAATGTATTCCGTCCTTGCCTGACACGATTGTAAAGTTACCGTCGGAAATTCTCACGCTGTCCTTTGCTGAGAGACCATGGCTTGCGGCTGTGATATTGTAAGTGCCGCTTGTGATTACAAGGTCATCCTTTGATACAATTCCGTGACCTGCCTCGGCATTTATCGTGAGGCTGCCGCTTCCGTTGAGTGTCAAATCATCCTTTGAAAAAATGACAGCGTCAATGTTGTTGTCATCTATTGCGACGTACTCACCGCCGTTTGAAAGTGTATTCGTAGAGCCGGCGGCAAGAGTTATAAACACCTTGTCAGCCTTGCAGACATATATAGCCGCTGAGGTGCTGCTGTTTATGTTGGCGTTGTCGAGCACGAGCTGGATTTTTGCGCTCTTGTCGGCATCAATTATTATCATGCCGTCGTTTAATGTGCCCGATATAATGTATGTTCCCTCCTCGGTGATTGTGGCTGTTGAGCCGGAAATCGTGACGGAGTCAGAGCTTGAGCTTATTGTGTCGCCGCTAAGGACGAGCTTTACGCTGGTGCTCTCATCATAGCCGATTTCCTTGTCGCGGTTGGTGAACATATCGGACGTGTCAACGGATGTGACAGCCGACACGGTGGTGGAAGTTGTGGCTGCGCTTGAACCGCTTCCTGAGCTTTCGGTTGTCGAGCTGTTTGACGAGCTTTCGCTTGTTGAAGCTGAACTGTCAGAGCTCTTGTTTGTTGAAGTTGAGTTGTTTTCGGTATTTTTGCTTATTGATGAATTGTTAGTTGCGGTTGTGGAAATTTCCGCTGTGCTGCCATCTGTAGCCGTACTTGAATTGTTGGTGCTGCTGCATCCTGTGACAAGCATTGCCGATATGATGGCGGCGGTTATTATTTTGCTATATTTTACCATAATAAAAGCTCCTTTCTATTTGGAAAATTATATATATTTAAAATTTAAAACCATGTTGAGTAGGTTTTGTGATTTTACTGTACTGCATATTTGAGTTTTTAAATTGTAATACCTTAAAATTACTGGATGAATGTGTTTTGATGCTGTATTTTTCCCAATTATATAAGTATAGTTTTTTATCAGTGAAAGTATACTGGAAAAATTGTACAACATACAGCCGCGTTTATAACATTACAGCCTGATTGTCCTGCTTAGAAACCGATATCTCAAGGTTTCCGTTTCGGCAGCGAAGCTTATTTATCATCTCCTTTACGGACGCATCGCTAAGAAGTGTGATGTTGTAGGTAAGTCTGAACATGCTTCCCATGTTGGTTGTCTTGACCTGAACAAGTTCAAATTCTGATGTGTACTCCTTAAATATCTCCTCAAAAACCTCGTCGTAGTCCAAATCTTCTGCGATTGTGATGTGGAGTGTCTTGTAAAGCGCGCCTCTGTCCTTGCTCTTTCTCTCAATTTCCGTGTAGATTATGTAGATAAGAGCCATAATTACGGAAAACAGTATCGCATAAGCTAAGTAACCCATTCCTGTGATTAAGCCTGCCGCCATGGCGAGGAAAATTGCGCCGATTTCTTTTGCTGAACCGGGAGCAGAACGGAAACGGACTAACGAGAAGGCTCCGGCTACCGCAACTCCTGCGCCGACATTTCCGTTGACCATCATTATCACCATGCAGACGGTGGCTGGCAAAAGTGCGAGCGTCACGACAAAACTTTTTGAGCTTCTCGTGCGGTAAATGTACATTCCGGCAAAAATCAAGCCGATTAAAAGTGCTGTTCCGATGCACAGGAAAAAGTCTGTGACGGATATGACATTTGTCAAATCTGAATCAAAAATTCCTCTGAATATATTAAGCATAACAAACCTCCATTTTTTAATTAATTATTATGATGTTATTGTTTTAACACTATCAGGAAAGTCCACATCTTATATTGCATAGATAAGTGATGAGTGTTAAATTGCTGTGATAGTAAAATACTGTTATGAGCAAGTGCAAAGCGGATTACCAATATCCCATTGCCATAATTGGCTGTATAAAAAATTAATTTGCAGCACCTACGGCGTAAATAGGATGCAATAATAACATGCTGCCCGATTTGCCTCTTTCGCTTACGGTTGCAAGATTGTTGTTGATGTACATCATATCCTTGTAGGCTGCGCCGTACTTGGAAAATGAAGTCTTATATATTTTCTGCTCGGTTAGAAAATTTGTCATCCATAGCGGTATTCCGCCCGGAGTTTTGATTTCCATAAGTATCTGATTTTCTCCTATAATCGGAGCACCATACACATCGCCATCGAGCACCACATCCTTGTCGCGGTAGAGAATGTTCTCGTCAAAGGTAACGCGGAAATCGCTTCCGTCAATCGAGTAGAATGCCTCGCGCTCGTAGCTTAAAAATACGGCTGGTCTCAATGTCTGGTAATAATTGCAAAAATAATTGATTTCGTCGGCAATCTGTGACTTGACGGGGAGTGGGTGGTGCATTGTGAGCGCATACATTGTCTCATCGAGCGGAAGTACAAGCCTTCTTTTGTAAACCACTGAATTGTATTTTTTCTTCAATTCCACGAAGACATTGTCACTGCCCGACACCTCGCTGTAGCTTCTCACTCTCAGCTTTTCCTTGTAAGGCGGACCCTCGATTGAATGTCTCACCAGCCTGTAATTGTCTGTGTCAAAGTAGATATTTCTTATCGTCGTGTGCCCGTATTTGTCGAGCTCCATGTGCCCTGTCATTATTTTTAACAGAAGGTCTTTCTGCTGTCTTGTCATAAGATATTTTAATTCATACCTTTTGAACACGGTCTGAACTGCCATATAATCTCCTCCTTTATTTGTAATGCGGATATTTTTTAATTTGCTAATCGCTGTCAAGGAAGTTTTGATATGCCGTGATAAGCAAATACGATTGTGAAAATCTTTTTTGCATCCTTATGGAAAACTGCCTGTCAGGATAAATTTCTGTGTCTTTGTTCTTTGTATGAGATGAGTTTAATGCCTGAACCCTAAATCAACTTAAAAATTATTTAAAGTTTTTGTAAAATGCAAAAAATTCTATATAGAAGTCAGAGCAATTGTATTTGGGTTGTGTAATAAGTAATTATAAGTTTATCTTGTATTTAAAAGTATGAAGTGTGCGTCGAAAAGGCTATGTAATGTAAGGTAGCCAAAAGTAATGTTTTGTGCTATTCTGATGTCAAGCCTCCTGCCTTTATTGAATTGAGCAATGAGTGGGGGACTTGCCTGATAGTGTTATGAGCAAGTGGCGAAGTAGATTGCCAATATCTGATTAGCTATTAAAAAAGTGAATTATGAATATCTGATTGACATAGAAAAGGAGGAATTAATATGAGACTTCTTCTTGCGGAGGACGAGAAGTCGCTTTCGCGCGCGGTGAAGGCGATACTTGAAAAAAATAATTTTTCCGTGGATGCGGTGTATGACGGGGCGGAGGCGCTTGAGTACCTTGAGACGGGAAACTATGACGGCGTGATAATGGATGTGATGATGCCAAAGATGGACGGCATAACGGCTTTAAAGAAGCTGCGCGCGTCCGGAAATATGGTTCCTGTGCTGGTTCTCACGGCGAAATCCGAGATTGATGACAAGGTTGAGGGGCTTGACAGCGGAGCAAACGACTACCTTACAAAACCATTTGACATAAAAGAACTGCTTGCGCGCATAAGGGCTATGACGAGAAACGCCAACGCAAATGTGCACGCCGACTCGTCGATGCACGTCGGAAATATAACGCTCGACACGGCAAGCTATGAGCTTTCATCCCCGACAGGCTCTTACAAGCTTGCGAACAAGGAGTTCCAGATGATGGAGATGATGATGGCAAATCCAAAGCAGCTCATATCCACGGAGCGCTTTATGGAGAAAATCTGGGGTTACGACAGTGAGGCGGAGATTAACGTGGTGTGGGTGTACATTTCTTATCTAAGGAAAAAACTCGATGCGCTCGGTGCAAATATACAGATAAAGGCGACGAGAAATGCGGGGTATTCTCTTGAAGAGAAAAAATAATTTTGACATTAGAACGGAGCTGCCATGATTAAAAAACTTCGCGGGAAGCTTGTTGCAGTGGCGATGCTGTCACTGTTTATTGTGCTTCTTATTATAATAGGAACGGTAAATATTTTAAATTACACAAGAATGGTCGATGACGCGAAAAGAACCATAAATATTTTAAAGGAAAATGACGGAAACTTTCCAAAGCCCGATATGTCGCCGGGTCACGACAAGGAAATATTTAAGGGAATGTCGCCGGAAGCACCGTATGAAAGTCGATATTTTTCGGTACTTTTGGATGCAAATGGGAATGTCAGCACCATAGACACGGGAAAGATTGCGGGAACTGACACCGATGAGGCGGCGGAGTACGCCGTGAGAGTATTTGGAAGCGGCAGGACTTCCGGGTTTATGGGACAGTACAGATTTGCGGTTAAGGACAAGGACAACGGCACACTGATAATTTTTTTGTACTGCGGCAGGGAAATTTCTAATTTTCGCTCAGTATTATTTATAAGTATAGGCATATCTTTTGCGGGAATGTTAGCTGTATTTCTTCTCCTGATTTTCTTCTCAGGCAGAATTGTAAAGCCTGTGAGCGAGAGCTACGAGAAGCAGAAGCGGTTTATAACCGATGCGGGGCATGAGATTAAGACACCGCTCACCATAATTGACGCGGATGCTGAGCTTGTGGAGTTAGAATGTGGCGAGAGTGAGTGGCTTGATGACATAAAAAAGCAGACCAAGAGACTGACCACACTCACAAATGACCTTATCTATCTTGCAAAGATGGAGGAGGGACAGAAAAATTCCGTGCGCATTGAGTTTCCTCTTTCGGATGTCGTTTTAGAGACCGCGGACTCTTTCAGGGCGCGTGCCATCAACGAGGGCAAGAAGCTTGAGATAGATGTACAGCCGGAAATTTCCTACTGCGGTGACGAGAAGGCGATAAGGCAGCTTGTATCAATCCTTGTCGACAATGCGGTCAAGTACGCTGATAACGAAGGGAACATTAAAGTCAGCTTGATGTATGCAACACAAAAACAGGATGTAATTTTTAAAAGTTCTAAAGTGATTTCAAAGAAAAATTCATCCGAAATGGAACAATCATCCGAAGTCAAAAAGTTATATGGAGCATCGAAGACAGCCGGCGCATCAAGGTCGATAAAACTAGAAGTCTACAATACTTGTGAGCACATTGATGCGGAGAGCGTGAAACATCTTTTTGACCGCTTTTACAGGGCGGAGCAGTCGCACAACTCACAGACGGGCGGATATGGAATAGGGCTTTCCGTGGCTAAGGCGGTTGTCGAGGCGCACAAAGGAAAAATAAGCGCATACACGCAGGATGGGAAATCGCTTAGAATAACGGTGGTTATGTGAGCAACGAATAAATTTGTGTAATATTTTAGATGTGCTCATTTATAGTAAATATCTTATTTGACATGACATGAGAAAAAAATTATACTGTATTTAGTGAGAATTTTGGAGGTGAATTGCGAATGGGAATATATTTTAATCCGACAAATGAAAGCTTTACACAGGCTAAAAACAGTATAATTTATGTTGACAAGACGAAACTGCTTGATTTTCTTAACAGGAGGTTGTCAACGGAAGATAAGTGTATTGCCGTGAGCCATGCCAGACGTTTTGGCAAATCACATGCGGCTGGAATGATTGATGCCTATTATAGTCTTGGATGTGATTCCACAAGACTTTTTGAGGATACAAAGATTGCTGCTGATAAAGACTACAAGAAGCATATGAACAAATATAATGTAATACACCTTGATATATCATCTTTTTGGGATAATTTTAAGGATAATATTATTGAGAAAATTGAGGATTATATTTATGAAGATTTCAAGGCTTCCTTTGGCGATACTCTCAATTACGAATACAACCTTAGTTATAACCTGATGAAAATATACCAAAATACCAAAATTCCGTTTATCATCATTATCGATGAATGGGATTGCATAATAAGAAATAGCCGTAATGATGAATTGGTTCATAAGTATTTGCAGTTTCTTCATTCACTGTTCAAATCAGAGGAGTCAAAATCTTTTTTAGCATTGGCATACGTCACTGGTATTCTGCCTATCAAGAAGATAAAGGATGAGTCGGCTCTTAATAATTTTAGAGAATACACTATGTTGGACTCTTGTCCTATTACAGAATATTATGGTTTTACAGAAGATGAGGTAAAAGGCTTATGCAAGCAACACGATATGGATTTTGAAAGTACAAAAGCATGGTACAATGGCTATCTGATAGATGGGATACACATGTACAATCCTAACTCAGTATCTATGGCGCTTAATAGACATCGCTTTGATTCATATTGGAAAAACACTTCATCATTTGCAGCAATCAATACATTTATTACCATGAATTATGCGGGGCTTAAAGATGACATTATGTCAATGTTATCCGGCAAAATGGTAAGGGTAAATACTAATACCTTCAAAAATGATTTTTCAACAATAGCATCTAAGGATGATGCGCTTACGGCACTTATCCATCTGGGATATCTTGGATATGATGCAGACAGGAAAAAAGCTTTTGTGCCAAATTACGAGGTGGCAACGGCGTTTGAAGCAGCACTACAGACCGGTGAATGGTCGGAGATAGCCAGAGCAATCTCAACATGTGATGAACTGTTGGATGAGACAATCGAAGGCAATGCCGAGAGAGTTGCAGAACTTATTGAGCTTGCCCATGACACTTACACTTCCGTATTAAAATATAATGATGAAAACTCACTTAGCTGTGTTCTCACAATGGCATATTTTACTGCTCCGGCATATTATAATATTGTTCGTGAAATGCCGGCAGGAAAAGGCTTTGCCGATTTTGCTTTTATTCCGAGAGCTAATGCGGGGTATAGACCGGCAATGATTGTAGAGTTAAAATACAATCAGTCAGCAGATACAGCCATAAAACAGATAAAAGATAACCGATATCAGGGTGCGTTGGCAAACTACAGTGATAAAATTCTGCTTGTGGGTATTAACTATGATTCCGATGGAAAAGATAAAAAACATCATACCTGTATAATAGAAGAATATGTGAAAGCATAATAACAAAAATGTGGTAACTGAAAAAATCGTGTTCAGTTACCACATTTATATTTACTTATTCAATCTAAGCATCTCCGTATAAGCGAGAAGGAATGGTCCCACTCCCTTAGCGTCATCCTTTACAATCGGCTCTGACATATAATAATCGAAAGTTCCTGAGCGCATCTGCTTGCCGCCAAGTCCGGCAACGAGGCAGATACCGCCAAGGTGCATCTCACCGTTCTCGTCCTCTGACAGATACTTTTCACATACGCCGTTAAATGCCTTTACGCCATACTCACGGTAGCTCTCAGGAAGGTAGCCAAGGCGCACACCCTTTAAGAGCGCGTAAGCCATTATGGAGCTTCCGCTTGTCTCAAGGTAGTTAGGCGCAAGCTTTCCGTAGTTTACAACCTGATACCACATACCGCTCCCATCCTGATACTTTAACATGGCTTCCATGAGGTCTGTGAAGGTCTGCTTTAAAAGCTCCGTGTCCTTGCAGTCAGGGTCAGCCTTGTCGATGGTGTCAAGAAGTGCCATCGAGTACCAGCCAAGTGCGCGGAGCCAGAAGTTCTGTGAAAGACCTGTGACCGGGTCGCACCAGAACATCTCGCGGGAATGGTCGTAAGCGTGCTTGTAAAGACCTGTAACCGGGTCTTTCATGTTCTTTATCACATTCTTAAACTGGAGGAAAATATCGTCATAATTCTTCTTGTCGTTAAAGCGTGTCTCGTACTCCATGTAGAAAGGCTGGCACATGTACAGACCGTCGAGCCATACCTGATTAGGGTAGATGTTTTTGTGCCAGAAGCTGCCCTCCTCTGTGCGAGGCATAAGCTTAATCTGACTGTAGATAAGGTCTATCGCCTTGCGGTACTTCTCTTTGCCTGTGAGGTCATAAAGCTCAAAAAGAGTCTTTCCGGCATTTACATTGTCGATATTTAACTCTGATACATCATAGCCTTCAATGGTTCCGTCGTCGTGAACGCGGTAGTCGATAAATGCGTCTGCAAAATCAAAGTATTCCTGCTTCTTTGTTATTGAGTACATCTCAAGGAGTGCCTTAATCATGCATCCATCAATATAATTCCATGTGGATTTAAGTCCCTGTAAAATCTTCTCTATATTCCAGATGGGTCTGTCAGGCGTACTCTTTGTAAGAAGCTCCTCTATGTACCTGTCTATTACGCTATAATCCATAAGTCCTCCATGTCCAATCGGGTTCTGTTTTTGTGGCGCTGTCCTGTGAAAAAATGTCCACAACCTGATTGTGTTAAGTTGTCATACGTCACAATGGGATGGCAATTTATACACAACATTATATATGAAAATATTGGTTAATACAATGAGTAATTATGCTCATTGTGCAGGTAAAATTAAAAATTTCTTATTTTTTTGTAACATTTTTTCAAGAAAATCTATTTATAATATAGGGCGTAAAACCCACTACCTTTAGGTGGTGGGTTTTACGCCCCAAAGAACTATATATTTTACAAAATATATTGATTTTAAGTAAAATATATAATATAATAGATACATAGAGAAACTCTCTAAATTTGTCTAGGAAAGGAGAAAAACATATGCATCTCACGATAAAACAGCAGGTAAAACATCTGTCTAAGGAAGATTATCATACCATAAAGGAATTGTGCCATATAGCGAAAAATCTTACAAACGAAGCGTTATATAATGTTCGTCAGTATTACTTTGCCGAAGGCAGATTCCTTAAATATGAGAAAAATTATGTCCTGTTAAAGTCATCTGAGAATTATAAATCCCTTAATTCTAATATGGCACAACAGATACTCAAAGAGGTGGATGGCAGCTTTAAGGCATTTTTCGGTTTGCTGAAACTGGCTAAACAG
>JBNMKO010000080.1:0-15388 GCA_050874385.1 Eubacteriales bacterium | reverse complement strand
GGCAAATTATATGTGTATGGATAATGATGGAAACATGTATATAATGACTTCAAACGAGGATATGGGGGAGACAGATAAAATTGTAAAGTATAATCCAGTATCGGGGGAGAGCAGTGTCATATATCGTAAAGTAAGAGATGAAATAGTATCTCTTGCAACCGATGGGGAGTATCTCTATTTCTGGGATGCGGATGATGATGAGTCGGTGTATGTTGCTGCTAAATTAGATGGAACCGTGGTAGGGGAAATGAAGTTAAGATATCTCGAAGATTTTTTAAAGCAGTTTGAAACAACATTGGAACGCTTTCCAGATTCTCAAATATCTAAGGAGGATATCTTGAGCATTACCAAAAAAGTATATGGTGTAAGTGGAAAATATATAGTGCTTGCATTTGGATATACAGATGTATTTGAGGGGATTACTATGGGACCGAATGCTCTTGATTTAGAACTTAATGGAGACATGAGTGTCAAGGATTTCTATATGGCTGTTGCGTTGATTGACAAGGAGAAGCTTGTAAATGGTGAGGACGTGTATGTGGAGCAGATATACACTTATGAGCCTTAGCAGAATAAAAATGCAAATAATGTCATGTTGTCTTGCAATAATCTAAGATAATGTAAATTTTGATAGGTGATTGCAAAACTCCATGTGTGAAATTTGGGTGTTGTGCAGTTACCTATTATAAAGTGCGGAGGGGATGAAGATGCAGGAGATAAAAAGATGTTTTAATATACGGTTTATTGCCGCGCTTGTTGTGCTGTTGTTTGTGAATGTATGTATAATAAAAAATACCTACCATGACGACGATGGGGTGTACGCTGTATATGATGAGCTTGTGCGCAGGACAGCCGCATATTCCGACGGCAATCAGGCTTCGTTTGGCGAGAGTGCATCAAATGCCGTACAGGCTTACTTTGATGCGCATGGACTGCCGACAAAGGGACCGTATGAGAATGTCACGGATGAGCTTATTGTTGCCAACACAGCGAGGGAATTACTCATGTCGGCAGCAGATTATGCGGACGGATTTAAGGATGAACTTTTAAGCAGACGGACTACGGCTGAGAAGATTTTGTCATCGGGGCTTTACAAAAAAAGCAGCTTTGAGTATCACAATCTTGTAAAGACGATAAAGGATATCGACAAAACAGCGTCAGCCGATATAAAAATGAGTAATGGTGTGTGGCTTGAAAAGCTGATGCAATATGAGTACATACATATATTTGTGCTGTGTCTGGTGTTTATTCTGATATACGAATTTTTCAGTGAGAAAAAGAACGGTCTGTACCAGATTATCCACGCTTCAAGGCATGGGCGTATTCACTTGTATGTCAAGAGATGTTTTATTCTGGCTGTAGGGTCTTTGATTATCAATTTTTTATTCTACTTTGTGTCAGCGATTATACTGTTGAATATCTATGGCGGTTATGAGGGGCTTAACGCGGCAGCCTGCTTTGACAAGTCGATGTTTCTCACCACGGGAACTATGACGAGGTTGCAGTTTGTGGTCAATATGGCTCTTACAGGCACGATATTTTCGGTTGCGCTGGGAGCGATATTCTGGTATGTGCTGTCATTTTTTAAAAACTTTAATATAGGTATCTTTGTTTTTATAATTGTGTGTGCGGTGGGCGTGCTGCTGCATATTCTGATACCGTCAAAGAGTTTTGTGAGACTGTTTTATTATGTAAATCTTTATTATCTTTTCTTCCCTATGAAAACACTCGCCTACCATAACTGGGGGTATTTTGGCATGATAGTCAATCTGCCTGCATCAACAAGAATATTGTCGGCGGTTATCATAGCTTTGTTTATGTATCTGAACGGTTACAAGTATGTGAAGCAGTATTATACAGGAAGAAGCAACAGACTTGAGTTGTTTATCATACGCTGCGGTGAGAAGGTTATGAGTATCAGTGCGGGTGTTCCGGCATTTTTCAAGGAGTTGTACAAGCTTCTTGTGTCACAGAAGGTTGCCGTGATATTTATTATTCTTATCTATATGGTGGGAAGGCTGAATGTGGGGCCGGAGGTTTTATATGAGATATTTACAAGCTATATGTCGGGCTATTACGAGGCGGCTAAGGGTTTGCAGTACGGGGACGAGCTTGAAAAAGTGTACGATGAATATCTCAATGATTATAATGTGACTATTGCCGGGCTCGACATGAATAAGCCAAATGAGGCTAATATATACAATTACAGAACCTCTGCCATAAATGCGATACGCTCAAATATAGACTATTTAAAGGAACAGGCTGACAAGGGCAACAAGGCGGTTGTCGTGAAGCCTTACGAGTACGTTGCGGCATTTCGCACAAATGAGACGGGGAACTGGAAAATGTTGTGCCTTATGAATGTGCTTATGGCCATCGTGGTATTCTGCTGTTTTATGCCTTACGAGAAGAAAAGTGAGGTCTACAGAATTGCCAACTCCTACAAAAACAGAAAGCAGTGGCTTATAAAAAAGATATTGGCGGGTGTGACAGTGGTGTTTGCCTTTGGCGTGGCGTCATATTCGGTTTACATACATAAGCTTATCAAGGTGTACAAGTTAGCCCAGTTTGATGCGCCGATAAAGAGCCTTGATATGTTTAAGGATTTTATTGTAAATCCGCCGATAATAGTTTTTCTGGTGGGATATATAATTATTCTGCTGACTGGAAGCTGTTGTCTCGGAATTATAGTGAGCAGACTGACGGCAAGGTTAAGTCCGGGGCAGAGCTATGTCGCCGGCTTGTCGGTTATGCTGCCTCAGCTTTTATATCTTTTAGGTTTTAAGCAGTTGGAAAAAATATCTGTTGTAAAATATTTCAGCTTTTTTCAGTGCTACTTTGAGACGGGCGCGAGCCTTACGATAAGCATGGTGGTGTATGCGCTTGTTGTGGCGGTTGGTCTGTCTATCGTGGTGCGGATGGCGGCTGGAAAGAAAAAATGGTAGGAATTTGAGAGAGGTGGAAGCATGAATGATATGAGTCTTGTCCTTGAAAATCTTAGAAAGACATACGGGACTGTGCAGGCATTAAAGGGTGTGAATTATGAGTTTAAGTGCGGTGTGTACGGCATACTTGGAGCCAACGGAGCCGGAAAGTCAACCATGATAAATCTTATAACCGACAACATCGACAGGGATAAGAAGGACATGGGCGGGAGAGTGCTATATAATGGCAAGGATATACTAAAATATGGCGAGAGTTTCCGCGAGCTGATTGGCTATATGCCGCAGCAACAGGGCTTTTATGAGGATTTCTCGGCAAAGAGCTTTCTGTATTATATGGCAGAGATAAAGGGCATAAAGAGGAAAGCTGCCGCGGCTCAGATAGCGGAGCTTTTAAAAATTGTAAATTTAAGCGATGTGGCTGACAAAAAGATTGGCGGCTTTTCGGGTGGAATGAGACAGCGCCTTATGCTTGCGCAGGCTCTTCTGGGAAATCCGCGCATACTGATTATGGACGAGCCTACTGCGGGACTTGACCCCAAGGAGCGAATTGCCATAAGAAATTATATTTCGGAGCTTTCAAGTGAGAGGATTGTGCTTCTTGCGACGCATATTGTGAGTGATATTGAGTCTATCGCCGACTGTGTTCTTCTCATGAAAAAGGGCGAGATTATAAAGTCGGGAACGCCGGAGGAGCTGGTTGCATCGGTGGAGGACAAGGTTTTTGAGTATGAGTGTGATAAGGAAAGTGTTGCGTCAATTCGCAAAAAATACCGCGTGGGAAATACAAGGCAGCATGGGGACAGATGTTGTCTCAGACTTATATGTGATGATGCGCCGGATGGGGCAGAGCATATAAGAAAAGAGGAGGTAAATCTTGAGGATGTGTACTTGTACTATGTGGATGAAATCGAGGACAAATAATTTTTGTGCTTGACAAAAATAGTTCGTGTGTTAAAATTTAATATGTTGTTGGGTATTTTTGATTTGGAAAAATATAGATATTCGACAATGTACTTGATAAATAAGATAATGAATAAAAGCTGTGAAGACGAAGATTATATATTTGCGATATGTTTTGAAATGATGCTGTTGCAATCCCATTGCTTTTAGACAATGGGGTAGTTCACAAGGAGCATGGATTTTTGGAGCGTATAGGTTTGCAGATGTTATAATGTATTAGGCAGATATTTTCCGACAGAGAGAGTGGGTCATCGGCTGGAAGCCCGCTTTAGGTTCAGATAGCTGCTAAAGTTCCCGTTGGAGCCGCACTCTTGAAGGATTGCTTGTAGAGAGTGACGTATATGCACGTTACGCATTAGTTGAGTGTCCGGAAGTTTCCGGGAATCAGGGTGGTACCGCGAGTTTATGCCTCGTCCCTCGTTTTTGAGGGGCGGGGTTTTTTTAGTGTATAAATTGTTTTCAAATGAGCAAGCAGGCTGATAAGGCGGATTGCGAATTTGTGTTTATACACGGATGATGGAAAAAGAAAAGGAGAAATGACATGTTTAATGCAGATGATTTGAAGAAGAAATTCTTAAACGACATTGAGACAGCCAAGTCTGAGAGTCAGCTCTCGGAGGTTTGGAAGACATACCTCAGTAAGAATGGTTCTGTTCCAAGTCTTATGAATGGAATTAAGGAGGTTGCCAAGGAGGAGAAGAAGGCATACGGTCAGTTCGTGAACGATGTGAAGAACTGGGTTCAGGAAAAGTATGACGAGAAGAAGAAGGAGATTGAGGCTCTTGAACTTGCGCAGAAGTACGAGAGGGAGACGATAGATGTCACTGTACCTATAAAGACACGTCCTATGGGAAATCTTCATCCACTCACAGCCGTAAAGTATGAGATGATTAACGTGTTCGCCGGAATGGGCTTTGAGATTTTTGAGGGGCCGGAGATTGAGGATGACGACCACAACTTCACAAGACTCAATGTGCTAAAAGACCATCCTTCAAGAGACATGCAGGATACATTCTGGTTGACTGAGGATTTGCTCCTTCGTACCCATACATCACCGGGACAGATTCGTACAATGGATGCAAAGAAGCCGCCTATCAAGGTGCTTGTACCGGGTAAGGTATTCCGCTCCGATTCCGATGCCACACATTCACCGATGTTCAGCCAGATGGAGGGACTTGTTGTAGATAAGCACATCACTCTCTGCGATTTACAGGGTATGCTCGATGAGTTCGTAAAGAAGCTCTTTACCGGGGATGTAAAGACGAGACTTCGTCCTTCATATTTCCCATTTACGGAGCCTTCCGTTGAGGTCGATGTGAGCTGCTTTAAGTGCGGCGGCTGTGGCTGTTCACTCTGCAAGGGAACAGGCTGGATTGAGGTTCTTGGTGGCGGTATCGTCAACAAGAAAGTTCTTGAGAACTGCGGAATAGACTCCGAGGAGTATTCAGGACTTGCGTTTGGTATCGGTATCGAGCGTATCGCGATGCTCAAGTACGGTATCAACCACATGGGCAAGCTTTTTGAAAATGACATTGAATTTTTGAAGCAGTTTAAGGCATAACAGTCGGAAATGGAGAAAAAATATGAAAGTATTACTTAGTTGGTTAAAGGAATATGTAGATATAGATGTCACTCCACAGGAGCTTGAGAAGAAGTTTTTCGGTGCGGGCTTCGAGGTTGAGGGTGTTGAGTACCTTGGTGAGAATATTGAGAAAGTTTATGTTGGACAGGTCACTTCCATAGAGAAGTATGAAGGAACACATCTTTACATTTGTCACATCGACTGTGGTGAGCAGGGTCACGACCACCTAATCCTCACAGGTGCCGACAATGTATTTCAGGGTGCAAAGGTTCCGGCATGTATAGTCGGCGCAAAGCTTCCTAACGGCATGGAGATTACACCTAGAAAGATGAAGGATATGATGTCCTACGGTATGCTCTGTTCAGGCGGAGAGCTTGGTCTTGACAAGGACTGGTACAAGGGCGCTGATGTAAACGGCATTATGATTTTGGACGAGGACGCACCTGTAGGCGAGGACATAAAGACTTATCTTGGACTTGATGATTATGTGTTCGATATCTCCGTGACAGCTAACAGACCTGACTGCCAGTCAGTGCTCGGTCTTGCGCGCGAGGTTGCGGCTTTTCTTGGAAAGGAAATCAAGCTTCCGGACATGAGCTATACATGCGACGAGGTGACTAAGCCTGAAATCAGTGTGATTGTTGAGAGTCAGGATATCTGTCCAAGATACTTAGGTCACTATGTATATGATGTCCAGTATAAGGAGTCACCTCTCTGGATGAAGAGAAGACTTATCGCGGTTGGACACAATGCTATAAATGCGATGGTTGATATAACAAACTATGTTCTTGTTGAGATTGGTCAGCCTATGCACGCTTTCGATTTGAATACTCTTGAGGGCTCATCAATCGTTGTCAGAAGGGCGCAGGACGGCGAGAAGCTTGTGACACTCGATGGCAAGGAGAGAGTGCTCAATCATAATAATCTACTTATATGCGACAAGGTAAAAGCTGTAGGTCTTGCGGGCGTTATGGGAGGTCTCAACAGTGAGATTACCGAGAACACAAAGGAAGTGCTCTTTGAGTCCGCAAAGTTTATGAAGGACAATGTAAGAAAGACAGCGAGAGGTCTTGGACTTCAGTCTGATGCGGCATCGCGCTATGAGAAAGGTATCGACGAGTACTCTGTTGAGTGCGGTATGGCAAGAGCACTCAATCTCGTGACAACACTCGGCGTTGCAAAGGTAAGCTCAACACAGTTTGATGTGAGTGCAGGCGCTTCCACCGAAAAGAGGGTAATAAAGGTTCCTACAGCAAAGGTAAACTATGTACTTGGCATAGAAGTGCCGGAAGATGAGATGGTAAGAATACTCAAAAACCTTGCATTTGAGGTTGAGTTGGCTGACGGTGTTCTCACCCTTGCAGTTCCTCGTTACCGTGAGGACATCGAGAACTATCAGGATATAGCCGAGGAAATCATAAGAGAGTACGGTTATGACAAGGTTGTTCCTACCTTCCTTGGCGAGGCTCTTGTGACTAACGGCGGATTAAATGCGGCTCAGAGCAAGGAGCTCTCCGTAAAGAATTTCCTTTGCACACAGGGCTACTATGAGATACAGACAATAGCCATGACATCAAAGGATGAGCTTGACGAGTTCCTTATACCAGCCGATGCTAAGGAAAGAAAAGTTATTGAAATCTTAAATCCTATAACAGAGAACCTGAGTGTTATGAGAACTCTCATGGCTCCGGCGATGGTGAGAGCTATCGAGAACAACATCAAGAACGGAAACACGGATTTGCGTTTCTTCGAGCTTGCAAATGTATATATTCCAAAGTCACTTCCTCTCACAGAGGCACCTGACGAGGTTAAGACATTGTGCCTTGGAACATCCGGTTCAGAAGAAGATTTCTTCACTATGAAGGAGACACTTGAAAATTTTGCTTCCTATAATAATATCAAGTTTACCTACAAGAGAGGAAATGTTCCATATCTTCATCCGGGAAGAACAGCCGAGGTTTACTGCGATGGCACACTTATAGGTACATTCGGTCAGTTGAGATATGACGTTATTGACTCACTTGCCATAGCAAAGGACAAGAAGAACGATACCAAGATTTTTATTGCAGAGCTCAACTATGATGTGTTAAAGACAAAGTTCAAGGAGGAGATAACCTACACACCAGAGTCAACATTTGCCAAGACAAGCAGGGATATCGCCATGATAGTCGACAAGAAGGTTGAGTGCGGTGACATTATCGCCACAATCGAGAAAGCAGATGCGCTTGTGTCCGAGGTCGACCTCTTTGATATCTTTGAGAGCGAGAAGCTTGGATTTGGAAAGAAGAGCATGGCGTTCAGAATTGTATTTGCATCACATGAGTTTGATGTGACGGATGAGATGACTGATAAGGCGGTTGATGGCATTGTAAATTGTCTCAGGGATGTGTATGGAGCGCTTATGAGAAGCTAATCTTGCCAATTATTCATGAAAATTATGAATTTGGATGATTTATCCGATTGACATATACCCGGGCATGTATTCAGGGTGATGGATACATGTCCGGATTTTTTGAAAATAGTAACATGGTGCAAAAAAATGGTTCTAATTACCCATGCAACATACATCAATAACTATAGATTTTAGCGAGCATTAAAGATATAATAATTACATATATTGTATACACAGGAGTGGAAAAGAATTGAATTTACATGATTTTAGTTACGATTTGCCACAGGAGCTTATAGCGCAGGACCCGCTTGAGGACAGGTCATCATCGAGGCTTATGCTTCTTGACAAGAACACAGGGGAGATAGAGCATAAGGTTTTTAAGGATATAATAGATTATATTAATCCGGGCGACTGTCTTGTTCTGAACAATACCAAGGTTATTCCGGCAAGACTTATGGGAGTGAGAGAGGGGACAGGAGCTTCTATAGAGGTGCTTCTCTTAAAGCGCAGGGAGAACGATATCTGGGAGGTTCTTGTAAAGCCGGGCAAGAAGGCTAGACCGGGTGACAGAATAAGCTTCGGTGAGGGCAAGCTTACGGCTGAGGTTTTGGATATTGTCGAGGACGGAAACAGGCTTATAAAGTTCTACTATGAGGGCGTGTTTGAGGCTGTTCTTGACGAGCTTGGCCAGATGCCGCTTCCGCCGTATATCACACATAAGCTTCAGGACAGGAACCGTTATCAGACTGTCTATGCAAAGTATGAGGGCTCTGCGGCTGCACCTACAGCGGGGCTTCATTTCACCAAGGAGCTTCTTGAAAAGCTGTCCGAAAAAGGTGTTATAATCGCAAATGTTACTCTGCATGTCGGTCTCGGAACATTCAGACCTGTGAAGGTTGAGAATATTAAGGAGCATCACATGCATTCCGAGATGTTTGTGGTCACACAGGAGGAGGCTGACAAGATTAACGCGGCGCGAGCGGCAGGCGGAAGAATAATCTGCGTTGGCACGACAAGTCTTAGAACCCTTGAGTCGACTACCGACGAGAACGGAATTGTCCATGCGGACAGCCGGGAGACAGATATATTTATCTATCCGGGTTATAAGTTTAAGGCGGCGGATTGTCTTATCACCAATTTCCATCTGCCTGAGTCGACGCTTCTCATGCTGGTATCGGCACTTGCGGGGCGCGACAATATATTAAACGCATATAAGACCGCGGTAGATGAAAAATATAGATTTTTCAGTTTTGGAGATGCCATGTTCATACATGACTGACATAAAATAACAGGGAGGATTATGTAATGTCGGACGTTCAAGAAAAGAGAAAGTCAAGAAGAATGGGAATTAATGTGAAAATTAAGCTTCAAAAGGTTACTGATAACCCTGTGACAGTTGGGCTTAAAGAGGACGAGTTTGAAGTAAGCGTTGTAAATATTTCCAAGGATGGAATGGCTTTCAGGACTAAAGAGAGGCTTGCACTCAATTCGTTTTACGATACGAAGGTTGTTTTATGGACAAAGGAGTCTTTTGACACTGTCATCGAGATTGTCAGAATGGAAAATTTGGGTGAGGAAGAGACATTATATGGCTGCCGTTTTGTAGGAATAAGTGCGAATGACCAGTTTAAGATTGATGTTTATCAGATAGTGTCTGAAAATTAGAGATAGTGGAGCATGACATGCCATGCTTTCCGGTATGTGTCCTGCTTTTATAGGCAGGGCACAATTTGTTTTATAGCAATTAAAAAATAATGCATCTTTTAATGTAAAGCAATATCTTAAAATGTAAAAGCTGCTATATGCGACAATTTACGGAAGTGCTGTAGATACAATTTTAATGGGGGATATATGATTGAGATTAAGGATTTAAAGAAGAAATATATGACCGTCACGGCGGTTGAGAGTATAACGATGAATATTGAGGCTGGGCGCATATACGCGCTGCTCGGACCTAACGGAAGCGGTAAGACAACCCTTATGAAGATGATAGCGGGGCTTACAAGGCAGACATCGGGAACTATTTTGTATGAGGGAACGCCGATAGGTATTGAGTCAAAAAAGCATATCGCGTACATGCCGACGGAGAGCTGCTTTTATCCATATATGAACTGTATGGATATCGGAAAATATTATCAGGATTTCTTTGAGGATTTTTCGATGGAAAAATACAAGGGTCTGTTGGAGGAGCTGGAGCTTGATATGAAGCAGAAAGCTAACAAGATGTCGTCGGGAATGTTGGCAAAGCTAAAGATTGCCGCAACCTTGTCAAGGGACAGCCGGCTGATTATGCTTGATGAGCCGTTAAACGGTATAGATATAATTGCGAGGGACAGGATAATAAAGATTATCATGGACAGCGTGGACGGTCAGCGCTCCTTCGTACTTTCAAGCCATTTGGTGGATGAGCTTGAGAAAATAATTGATTATGCTGTGTTTATCAAGAGGGGAAGCGTGGTGCGGCAGGGAGATGTACAGACGCTGCGCCATGAGTATGACAAGTCGATTGTCGATATATACAAGAGTATATATTCATAGGAATGGGGGAGAAAAATGTTAAAACTGATAAAATATGAATTTCGCAAAAATCTTTATGGCATGGCTGCGATGGGCGGAATAATACTGGCGGCTCAGCTATACTTTATGTATGCGAGCTTTATTGCAGAAGACAGAAACAAGGCATTTGCAGGCTCATGGTTTCTGGTTATGGCGGCGCTTGTGTGTTTTTTTATGGTATTTATAATGGGTGTGGTCACATACAGCAGGGAATTGTCGAGTAAGACCAGCTATCTCGTGTTTATGACACCGAACAGCGCCATAAAGATAATAGGCTCCAAGCTTTTGTATACTTTTTTAAATGGGGCTATTGTTCTTGCGGTACTGATTATACTTGGAATGATTGACTGGAAAGTTCTTGCTGATATGTGGGAGCAGGAGTTTAGCATGCTTGAGGCTATAGCGGACATGATGTCGATGCTCGGAGTAGACACGGTACATATTCTTTACAGTATGCTTGCCATGATTTTAAAATTCCTTGTAAATTTCTTTATGGCTGTGACATTGGCATATATGAGCGTGACCGCAACAGCAACCGTACTTCAAAATAAGAAGATAAAGGGATTGATAAGTGTTGTTTTGTACATAGCGATGCTTGTAGGAATAGGCAAAATAGGGGAACTTCTTCCAAGACTATACGAATATCCAGAGAGCTTTACACAGGTTGTGGTTTCTGACTTGCCTTGCACCATGCTTTTCCTTATTATAATTGTGGGCGCGGTTGTGGCGACAGCACAGCTGCTTGAAAAGCATGTTAGTCTGTAAAAATAGGATGTGATTGGGATTAGTTATGCGCCAGCCGTATATGGGACTATTTGTTCCGTATGCGGCTTTTTACATTGTTAAGGAAGTTTTTCTGATGCGCTGTGATAATGGCAAATAGCGTTATGAGTGGGAAGTAAAGCGGATTGCCAATATATGATTAGCTTGATTTTATTTTGATAAAAAAATAAACTAAATGGAATAATTATAAAATAAGAATAAATTTGAAAATTCTTGTTGACAAATATATAAAGGAGTGCTATTTTTAGTATATCAAAAATGTTAGCACTCAAATACAAGGAGTGCTAATAAAGAAAGGTAGGAGGCAGATGGAACTTGACGATAGAAAAGTTAAGATATTAGAGGCAATCATCCGCAACTATCTTGAGACAGGCGAACCGGTAGGTTCAAGGACGATTTCAAAGTACACGGACTTGAATTTAAGTTCAGCGACAATCAGAAATGAGATGGCTGACCTTGAGGAGCTTGGTTACATCATTCAGCCGCACACCTCGGCGGGAAGGATACCTTCCGATGCAGGTTACAGGTTGTATGTGGACAGAATGATGGCAGACAAGAAGCAGGAGCTTGATGATAAGGAGCATGAGCTTCTGAAAATGCAGGATATGCTTCTTGACAAGGTGGATAAGGTTGAGACGCTTTTGCAGAATGTGGCAAAGACGCTTGCCGACAACACCAACTATGCAACACTTGTCACGGCGCCTAAGTACACAGGCAACAGGCTCAAGTTTATACAGCTTTCGCAGGTTGAGCCGGGGCAGATACTTATGGTTATTGTGACAGATGGTAATCTTATCAAGAACAAGATTATTCAGGTTGACACAGAGCTTGACAACGAGACTTTGTTGAAGCTTAATCTTCTTTTGAACAGCAGTCTTAACGGGCTGACAGTTGAGGAGATTAATTTGACACTTATCTCAAAGCTTACCGGTCAGGCGGGTGAGTATTCAAGGCTCATCCGGGATATACTTGATGCGGTGGCTGAGGTGGCAGGGTCGCCTGATGACCTTCAGATATACACTAGCGGTGCGACGAATATTTTTAAATATCCGGAATTGTCCACGCAGTCAAAGGCGAGCGAGCTTATCTCAACATTTGAGGAGAAGAAAGAGCTCACGCAGCTTGTAAATGACGCACTCAACAAGGATGATGACACAGGTATACAGATATACATTGGCAATGAGACACCAATTCAGACAATGAAGGATTGCAGTGTTGTGACAGCAACCTATGAGCTTGATGAGGGTGTGAAGGGAACCATTGGAATTGTTGGACCTAAGCGAATGGATTACGAAAAGGTAGTCGAGGCATTAAAGAGCATTAAGGTTCAGCTCGATTCTAAATTCAAAGATAGTTAGAAAGGCGGAGAACAGATGGCAGAACAGTTTGAGGAGAAGAAGGACAATATTTCCGAGGAGGAGATTAAGAACACCACTTCTACCAATGAAGATAATAAAGACAACAATGATGCCGTTGAGGATGTGACAGTTGAGTCAGATGACACAGCACAGGCTGAGAGCACTGAGGAGACTTCCGATGCGGCAGATAACGGAGAGGTCAAGAAAAAAGGCTTTTTCGGAAAGGAAGAAAAGGAAAAGAAAGATAAGAAAGACCAGAAGATTGACGAGCTGACCGACCAGTATCGAAGAACTCTTGCAGAGTTTGACAATTACCGCAAGAGAACAGAGAAGGAAAAGACAGCGATGTTCGAGGTGGGAGCTAAGAACATTATTGAGAAGCTTTTACCTGTCATAGACAGTTTTGAAAGGGGTCTTGCAACCGTATCTGAGGAGCAGAAGACAGAGCCTTTTGTCGATGGTATGGATAAGATATATAAGCAGCTTGTAAAGCAGCTTGAGGATGCAGGAGTTAAGGAAATCGAGGCGCTTGATAAGGAGTTCGACCCTAACCTTCACAATGCGGTGATGCATGTGGATGATGAGAATGTGGGAGAGAACATAATCGTCGAGGTATTCCAGAAGGGCTACACATACCGTGACAGTGTGGTTCGCCACAGTATGGTTAAGGTAGCAAATTAATAATTAAAGGCAACAGGAAGTATTAGATTTCATATAATATCAGGAGGAAAATAATATGAGTAAGATTATTGGTATTGATTTAGGAACAACAAATTCATGCGTAGCAGTTATGGAAGGTGGTAAGCCGGAGGTTATCGCCAATACAGAGGGTGTTCGTACAACACCGTCAATAGTAGCATTTACAAAGACAGGAGAGAGACTTGTAGGTGAGCCTGCTAAGCGTCAGGCAGTTACCAACGCAGAGAAGACAATCTCCTCAATCAAGAGACATATGGGTACAGACTACAAGGTAACAATAGATGATAAGAAGTACACACCACAGGAGATTTCAGCGATGATACTCCAGAAGCTCAAGGCTGATGCAGAGAGCTATCTTGGTGAGAAGGTAACAGAGGCAGTTATCACTGTTCCTGCTTACTTCAACGATGCAGAGCGTCAGGCAACAAAGGATGCAGGTAAGATTGCAGGTCTTGATGTAAAGAGAATTATCAACGAGCCTACAGCAGCAGCACTTGCTTATGGTCTTGACAATGAGCAGGAGCAGAAGATTATGGTATATGACCTTGGTGGTGGTACATTCGATGTATCTATCATTGATATCGGTGATGGCGTTATCGAGGTTTTGGCTACCAACGGTGATAAGCAGTTAGGTGGAGATGACTTCGACCAGAGAATTACAGACTACATGCTTTCCGAGTTCAAGAAGAATGAGGGTGTAGACCTTTCAAACGATAAGATGGCTCTCCAGAGATTTAAGGAAGCAGCAGAGAAGGCTAAGAAGGAACTCTCAACAGCTACAACAACAAATATCAACCTTCCATTCATCACAGCGACAGCAGATGGTCCTAAGCATTTTGATATGAACCTCACAAGAGCTAAGTTCGATGAGCTCACACATGACCTTGTTGAGAGAACAGCAATCCCTGTTCAGAACGCACTTAGAGATGCTGGTATTTCCACATCAGAGCTCACAAAGGTATTGCTTGTAGGTGGTTCTACACGTATTCCGGCTGTACAGGATAAGGTTCGTCAGCTCACAGGCAAGGAGCCAAGTAAGTCACTTAACCCAGATGAGTGTGTAGCTATCGGTGCTTCCATTCAGGGTGGTAAGCTTGCAGGAGATGCGGCTGCCGGTGATATCCTTCTTCTCGATGTAACACCTCTTTCACTCTCAATCGAGACAATGGGCGGTGTTGCTACAAGACTTATTGAGAGAAATACAACTATTCCGGCTAAGAAGAGCGAGGTATTCTCAACAGCAGCAGATAACCAGAGCGCAGTAGATATCAGGGTTGTACAGGGTGAGAGACAGTTCGCAAGAGATAACAAGCTTCTCGGCGAGTTCAGACTTGACGGAATCGCTCCGGCTCCAAGAGGAATACCTAAGATTGAGGTTACATTCGATATCGATGCAAACGGTATCGTTAATGTATCAGCTAAGGACCTTGGCACAGGCAAGGAGCAGCACATCACAATCACATCCGGTTCTAACATGTCCGATGCAGATATAGATAAGGCTGTAAAGGAAGCTGCCGAGTTCGAGGCACAGGATAAGAAGCGTAAGGAAGGCATTGATGCCCGCAATGATGCTGACTCAATGGCATTCCAGACACAGAAGGCTCTTGACGAGGTTGGCGACAAGATCAGCGCATCCGAGAAGGAGAGCATTGAGAACGAGATTAAGGCTTTGAGAGCAATCCTTGACAGAACAAATGCAGAGAGCATGTCTGACAGCGATATCGATGAGATTAAGGCTGCAAAGGAGAAGCTCATGAACACAGCACAGCCTGTATTTGCTAAGATGTATGAGCAGGCTCAGGGCAGTGCAGGTGCTGCCGGAGCAGGTCCTGACATGAGCAACATGGGCGGACAGCAGAGCACATCTTCCAACAATTATGGCGATGATGTTGTTGACGGCGATTACAAAGAGGTATAATATAATACGGTGTCTGCAAACTTTGGAAAGACTGTATAGTAATATCAGAAGTGGCTTGTACTTCTTCTGATATGAGCAAGTTTTATAGTGTTAAATAGTTTGCATGTGCAATAAAAATAAATAGAGTGAATGGCTTTGGAAGTCATTCACTCTGTTTGAGTGTAATGTGAAAAATATATCAAGGATAGCATAATG
>JBNMKO010000079.1:0-15483 GCA_050874385.1 Eubacteriales bacterium | reverse complement strand
CCCTGAGATTGTTCAGCTCTATCTGGTCCTGGACAAGAACCAGATTTTTTTCCTTCACATCGTCAAGCTGTGCCTTTAGCTCCTCGTTCTGGGTTCTGAGTTCATCTATGGTGGCAAAATAGTCCGCCCTGTCGGTAAGCCACAGACCCATTCCGTTAATTCCCTTCTGAAGAGGGCTTAACACATACGACAGAACATTCTGTACAGGGGAAGTGAGCTTATCTGTAAAAAAAGATACTGCAATAAGGGCAATGCACAGCAAGGTGAGCACTGTAAGCATAAATTTCTGCGAAACATGTGATTGCGGTTTCTTATCCATAACACTCCTCTTTATTAATCATATATCTTTTCCTTAGGGATGGACGCTATCTCCGTGAATGCCGGGTCCTCAATTATTGTCTTTATTCCCCTGACAACACTCTCTGCCGGGTCGTCCGAAATCACGACATTTAAATCCGTCTCGCTGTTTATAAGGTCAGCAAGATGGCGTATTCCCGATGAACCTCCGGTCAGATGTATTCCCGTGTCGATTATGTCGGATGCTAGCTCCGGCGGAGTTCTCTCAAGTATCATCTTTACGGAATCCACGATTGAATGGATAAAATCGATAAGACATTCATACACAACGGTGGATGAAATTTCCCTTGCCATAGGAAGTCCTGTCACAAGGTCTCTTCCGTACACACTCACAAACTGCTCCTCAACCGGGATTGCACTTCCGAGATTGATTTTGATATACTCGGCGGTCTTTGCACCGATTACAAGATTATATTTTTTTCTCACCGCTCCTATAATCTGCTCGTCGAGCTTGTTTCCGCCAAACTTTACGGCGCGGCTTATAACGATACCGCCAAGGCTCATAACGGATATCTCCGTTGTGTCCGCTCCGATGTTTACAACCATAACTCCCTTAGCACCGTTTACATCAACCCCCGAGCCAACTGCATCGGCTACAGGCTTGTTGATTACCATAATCTTTTTTGCCTTTATCTTAGAGTCCCTTATAAGTTCCAAGAAAGCTCTCTTCTCAACCTCGGTGATTTCAGTAGGTATGGCGATGTAATAATCTGCCGGGGCAATCTTGCCGCCTTTGCTTAATTTCTTTATAAATTCCGTCACAAGCACCTGCATGTTGGCGAAATCAGCAATCACGCCGTATTTTACCGGAAATGTGACCTGAATTGATGCCGGTGCCTTCTCGTGCATGTCGTATGCCTCGTTGCCGACTGCAAATATATCCTTCTTGTTTGCTATGGCGATTATGTTCTTCTCGTTGAGAATTTCATCCCTCTCGCTGCAGTATATTTTGATATTGCTTGTACCTATATCAAGGCCAAAAATACTTCTAGCCATATATGTCCTCCCTTTTCTGCGCTGATGCGCCTTTTTATATCAGCCCGCTGTCCTTCATACTGATATATGTATTATCACCAATAATTATGTGGTCAATCAGTGAAATGCCAATTAAATTGGCTGCGTTCATTATCTTCTGCGTGGATATTACATCATCCCTGCTCGGGGAGGGGTCTCCCGTAGGATGATTATGTACAAGGATAAAGCCTGTGCTGTCCCTCAAAAGTGCCTCCCTGCAAATCTCCCTTGGCGGCATGATGGTGGCGTTGACTGTACCGATGCTCATAATCTTCTCATGGATTAGCATACATTTTGTGTCGAGAAGCAGAAGCCTTAGCTGCTCCTGCTCTAGATGACGCATATCCTCCATAAGATAGCCGACAACGTTCTTGGCCGAGTCAAACTTTGGGCGCTCTGCCCTTCGCCTGCTCGCCATGCGCCTTGAAAGCTCACATATCGACTTTAGCTGGACAGCTTTCACTTTGCCAATGCCGGGCAGCTCAGAAAGCTCCTTGACCGAAAGCTTTTGAAGCCCGATTATACCCTGACCTCCTGTCTCACGCACAAGTGCCGCTGCCGCATCCATACAACTGTACTTTTTCGTTCCGCTCCTTATTATTATGGCGAGAAGCTCCTCGTCACTAAGGCTTTCAAAGCCGTAAGCCTCACTTTTTTCGTATGGCAGCATGAGATTGCTGTCCTGTTTAAAATTCTGATTTGTCTCCATTTTACCTCCATTTTTGGCAAAATGGCATCCCCCTATGTTAAATTTAGCATAAATCTGAGATTTTTACAATTCCTTTATCGACAAGCTGCTGGAGACTTTTTAGTATTCCAAAGCGCGCATGGTTCCAGGTAAGTCCTCCCTGAAAGAATGCCGTGTAAGGCTCACGAAGAGGTCCGTCCGCGCTAAGCTCTATGGATGCGCCCGAAATAAATGCTCCTGCTGCCATGATAACCTGTGAGTCGTAGCCCGGCATATCCCAAGGCTCCGGCACCGCAAAGCTGTCAACCGGTGCCGCTGCCTGAATACCCTCGCAGAAAGCGATAAGTCCCTCTGCTGTTCCCATCTCGACAGCCTGAATTATATCATATCGCTCCTCGTTGCTGTCAGGGATGACGCGGTAACCAAGGTTCTCATAGAGATTAGCGGCATAGATTGCACCTTTAAGCGCACCTGCCGTCACGGTCGGTGCGAGGAAAAATCCCTGATAAAATGAATGATTTACGCCGAGCGTTGCGCCGAGCTCCTTTCCAAGTCCCGGAGCTGTAAGACGATATGCTGCCTGATTTACATACTCCTCCCTGCCGGCGATGTAGCCGCCTATCGGTGCAAGTCCGCCGCCCGGATTTTTTATGAGTGAGCCGACAACCATGTCCGCGCCCACATCCGACGGCTCGATTGTCTCCACAAACTCGCCATAGCAGTTGTCAACCATGCAGATAATCTCCGGCTTTATGCCCTTTATAAAGCTTATAAGCTCGCCTATTCTCTCCACAGAGAGTGTCGGTCTGCTGTCATAACCCTTGGAACGCTGTATTGTCACAAGCTTGGTTTTCTCGTTGATGGCGGCTCTTATACCGTCGAAGTCAAAGCCGCCATCCGGCAGCAGGTCGACCTGTCTGTAGCTCACTCCGTACTCTGCAAGTGAACCCGGACATTCTCTCATGCCGATTATTCCCTGCAATGTGTCGTAAGGCTTGCCAACAGGTGACAAAAGTTCATCGCCCGGTCTTAAATTTCCGGCAAGTGCGATTGTGAGTGCATGTGTTCCGCATGTAATCTGTGGGCGCACAAGGGCAGTCTCCGTGTGAAATACATCCGCGTACACTTGTTCGAGTGTATCTCTTCCCATATCTGTGTAGCCGTAACCCGTGCTTGAGCCAAAATGTGCCTCGCTCACATGATTTTTCTGCATAGCCTTCAACACCTTCAACTGGTTGTACTCCGCTATTCTGTCTATCTTCTCAAAACGCTCCGTGAGCTTTTTCTCGGCGCGCATACCATAGTCTAATACCTCGCTGCATATCCCCATCTCACGGTACATGCTGTAAATTTCATCTGTGATACTCATTTTAAACTCCATTCTTTACTCTATAATATTCTTCCTTTTGAGTGCGTCCAGCATATACTCAAATGCCGCATCCCTGCTTCCAAGTTCGTCAAGCTGTACGAAATTGACATCCTTCTCACGCCTGAACCATGTGAGCTGGCGTTTTGCAAAATGTCTTGTGTCGCGCTTTAGGATATACACAGCCTCGTCAAGGCTTATCTCTCCCGCAAGGTACGCCGCTATCTCCTTGTATCCGAGCCCCTGCATGGAGACACATCCCCTGTCAACACCCTCATCTAGAAGTTTTCTGACCTCATCGACAAGTCCTTCCTCAAGCATCTTGTCTATTCGTCGGTCTATGCGCTCATATAGCACAGCCCTGTCGTCGTTTAAGACAAAATACTCAAAATTGTACGGTGACTTGCGCTCTCTCTGCTCCACATTGTGTTCTGACATCTTCTGTCCTGTCTGCCTGAAAAATTCTATCGCGCGTATAACCTTTTTTACATTGTTCTCGTGAACCTCCGCGGCATACTCGGGGTCAACCTTTGCAAGCATGTCGTGCATGTAGCCCGCACCGTGTTCCTCATACAGCCTGTTAAGCTCGTCTCTTATGCCGTCATTCTCATCGCTGTCGCCAAACTCGATATCATATAAAAGTGTCTGGATGTAAAATCCCGTTCCGCCGACTATAATCGGTATGCCCCCTCGCTCCCATATCTCGTTTGCCGCTTTTAGGGCATATTCCTTGAAAAGAAATGCGTTAAAGCTTTCCGTCGGTTCTAATATATCTATAAGATGATGCTTCACCCCATCCATCTCATCAGGTTTTATCTTGGCAGTTCCGATATCCATGCGCCTGTAAACCTGCATTGAATCGGCACTTATTATCTCTCCTCCCACCGCCTTTGCAAGCCTTATGGATAAATCCGTCTTGCCAACGGCTGTAGGGCCTGTGAGAACTATCATTTTTTTCTTCATAACAATAACAACCCTCCAATGCCACCACTGATTTGCAGTGACTTAAATAATAATGAAAAAATTACACAATTCTTTTGAATTTCTTCTCGAGCTCATATTTTGACATGGATATCATCGTAGGTCTGCCGTGAGGACAGTTGTACGGATTGTCGAGTGTCATAAGCTCGCTCACCAGTTCTCTCACCTCGGCGGGTTGTAAACGATTGTTACCTTTTACTGCCGCCTTACATGCCATGGTCGCAATTCTTCCCTTTATCGTCTCATTTGAGACCCTTCCCGGGTTCTCCATGAGGTCGTCTATTATCTCCATAATCATGTCCTTGCCGGAAGCGCCGTATAATTCAACAGGCACAGCGCGTATGGCGTACTCGTTCCCGCCAAAGCTTTCTATCTCAAACCCCATGCCTGTGATAATGTCAAGGTTGTCCTTTAGCACCTGACCAGCCGCCAATGTGAGCGTGATTATCTGCGGCGGCATTAACTGCTGTGATGCAGGCTTGCCCTCGCCCGCGCGTTTCATAAAACGTTCATACAGAACTTTCTCATGTGCTGCATGTTGGTCAATTATGAAGAGCTTTTGGTCAAATTCAATAAGCCAGTAAGTGTCAAAGAGCTGTCCTATAACTTTGTGGTCTGCAAGGTTTTTCTCGTCGAGAAGCTTTTTGTCCTCGTTAAAAAGACTTAACTGCTCAGGCACTGCTGCCGGAACGGGCTCGGTCTTTTGGTCAAGGTTTTGTGAGTGTTCTTGTCTTATTCCACTTATTTTACGTTCTGTAAGTCCTGTTTCTTTTGATGTTTCCGCTTTCTGCTGCCGGTCTGACTTATTATCACTGTTTGATGTATTTGCTATATTTTCAGAAACACTAAAACTGCTATTTCCTGTCACATTTCCGCTCACACGCTGTTTGTATTCTGTCCTGTGCTCACCTAATATTGCACCGCTTGCCGGAATGTTGTTCTTGTTATAATTATTAAGAATGCTTTTCTCAGTTGGCACTTGTTGTTGCGCATTTTTTGATGCGGACATTCGGTTTATCTCAAACGGCTCAGGAATTTTGTTTTCTTTTATCTTTAACTGAGTTGCATTTCCTTGTGTCTCTTGTATTGTTGTTTGTGATGATTGCGCCAAAGATGCCGACATAGCATTTGGCAATGTGTTTTGGCTAACCTGTCCCGAGGTCATCTGTGCATTTTTCTGATTACCTTGGCTGGCAGCAGTCTTTTTTCTGTCATCAAACGTGACTTGCGGTATCACATCCCTCTGCATAAGGGCATTGTGCACAGCTGTGAAAAGTTCCTTGTAAATCCGCTCGCCATCCGAGAAACGCAGTTCCATTTTTGTTGGATGGACATTTATGTCTATCGTGTCGGGGTCAATATGAAAATGAAGTGATGTAAACGGGTATTTCTTTGGCATTGAGTAGCCCGCATAAGCATCCTCGATAGCTTTTGATATGATGTTGCTTTTGATATATCGCCCATTTATATAGTAATTTTCAAGTGCCCTGTTGCCCCTGTTCATCGCAGGCTTGCCTATGAAGCCGTCGACCTTGAACAAATCGCACTCATAGTTAAGTGGAATAAGTCCGGCGGTTATGTCGCGTCCGTAAACACCATATATCACATCCTTCAATGTGCCGTTTCCCGATGTGTACAGCTTGTTCTGTCCACCGCTTATAAATCTGAAAGATATCTCCGGATGTGAGAGCGCAAGCTTCTCAACAAGGTCACTTATGTAATTTCCTTCCGTGACACCGGTTTTCAAGAATTTGCGGCGCGCAGGAGTGTTATAAAACAGGTTTCTCACAAGAAAAGTTGTTCCGTTTGGAGCACCGATTTCCTCCATACTCTTCTCCTTGCCGCCATCTATCATATATCTGCTGCCGGTAAGACCGTCAGCGGTTTTCGTAATAAGCTCCACCTGTGACACAGCCGCTATGCTTGACAGTGCCTCACCTCTAAAGCCGAGTGAGGATATCGTGAGCAAGTCCTCCACAGATTTAATCTTGCTTGTGGAATGGCGCAGAAATGCGAGCTGTATCTGGTCTTTTGGTATTCCGCTTCCGTTGTCCGTAATTCTGATAAATGAACAGCCACCGTCCTTTATCTCGATGGTGACGGCTGATGCTCCCGCATCAATGGCGTTCTCGACAAGCTCCTTCACCACCGAGGACGGTCTTTCGATAACCTCGCCGGCTGCTATTTTGTTGATTGTGCTCTGGTCTAGTACCTTTATCTGCGCCATATTTTTCCTTTCTGCAAAAAATGCTGTCTATTGTAATTAATCCATTGATAGAGGCTGTTTCCGAAGATAATATTTTTTTAACTGTCAAGGAAGTCCTCTTAATATCATGTATTTCTATAAAGTTTTTTATAATTACTCATTTCATAGCTATTTTACTTATTACTAGCAGCTCCACCGGTTTTTTACTTTATTCTGAAGCTTGTATAATGTATTCAGTGCTTCAATAGGGGTCAAATTTCCAAGGTCAATATTCCTAAGTTCCTCGATAATGTCATCATCTTTAACCGCATCGAACAATGTCATCTGTTCAAGGTCGACATCATCGGGTTTTTGCATTTTTTTCTTGGTCTTGGATGCACTTGCGCCAAGCTTTGCAATCTCCTTGGCTTTTGCTGATATGTCCGCATCCAAAAGGTCAGCCAAAATCTCCTTCGCGCGGTTGATAACGCTGTCAGGTACTCCGGCAAGCTTTGCAACCTGTATGCCATAGCTTTTGTCAGCTCCCCCGGCGACAATCTTTCTCAGGAAAACGATGTCGTCACCCTGCTCCTTTACAGCTATACAGTAATTGTTTACCGAGTCTATTGTCCCCTCAAGCTCTGTGAGCTCATGGTAATGGGTTGCAAACAGCGTCTTTGCTCCGAGAAGCTTAGGATTGTTTATATGCTCAACGACCGACCATGCAATGCTCAGTCCGTCAAAAGTACTTGTTCCTCGTCCAATCTCGTCGAGTACAAGGAGGCTGTTCGAGGTGGCATTTCTAAGTATGTTGGCGACCTCGTTCATCTCAACCATAAATGTACTCTGTCCGCTTGCGAGGTCATCTGATGCACCTACACGGGTAAATATTCTGTCGACAAGCCCGATATCTGCGGATTTTGCCGGAACAAACGAGCCAATCTGTGCCATGAGAACTATAAGTGCCGCCTGTCTCATGTATGTGGACTTACCTGCCATATTCGGTCCCGTGATTATTGAGACTCTCTTCTTGTTATTGTCAAGGTAGGTATCGTTTGGGATAAACATATTGTTGGGTATCATTTTCTCGACAACAGGGTGTCTGCCCTCTTTGATATCTATAACGCCCTTGTTGTTAATCTTAGGGCAAACATAATCGTTCTGGTCTGCCACAGCCGCAAGCGATGCGAATACATCGAGCTGTGCTATTGCACTCGCAGTCCTTTGTATTCTCACAACCTCTGCAGATACTCTTTCCCTCACATCTGTAAATACATCATACTCAAGTGAAAAAAGTTTATCCTCCGCATTCAGTATGATATCCTCAAGTTCTTTGAGTTTAGGAGTTGAATATCTCTCCGCGTTTGTAAGAGTCTGCTTTCTTATATAATCCTCCGGGACATTTCCCTTGAAGGAGTTTAACACTTCTATATAATAGCCGAAAACCTTATTATATTTAATTTTAAGGTTTTTAATCCCTGTTCTCTCCCTCTCGTCGGTCTCAAGCTGTGCGAGCCAGTTCTTGCCCTCGGTCTTTGCTGTTTTAAGTCGGTCTATCTCCTCGTTAAAGCCCTCCTTTATAAGTCCACCGTCCTTTACGGTGATAGGCGGCTCATCAACTATCGCATTTTCAATAAGTGTGCAGACATCTTCAAGTTCATCAATCTCATCGTGCAGCTTATGTAACAGTGTTACATTGCACTCTCTTATGAGATATTTTATATTAGGAAGCATTGAGAGTGAGCTTTTGAGTGCAATCATATCTCTCGGATTTGCCGATTTTGTGCTTATTCTTCCTATAAGTCTTTCAAGGTCATAGACAGGATTTAAGTATTCCCTCAATTCCTCCCTTGTTATCACATCGTTTTTGAGGTATGCGACAACCTCCTGACGGAGCACGATATTTTCAGCGACAACGAGCGGCTGCTCTATCATCTGTCTGAGCTTTCTTGCACCCATGGCGGTCTTGGTTTTATCGAGCACCCACAAAAGAGAACCCTTCTTCTGCTTCTCTCTGAGTGTCTCCGTGAGCTCAAGATTGCGCCTTGTCGAGCTGTCGACAATCATATATTTTCCCACTGCATAAGGTGTTATATGTGTTAGGTGCGGCAACGAACTTTTCTGTGTCTCATAAAGATACTGCAAAAGTGCCCCGGCGGCTACCGCTCCTGTTGAGTAGTCTGAAAGCCCAAGTCCTGCCATATCCGCAACCTTAAAGTGTTCAAGTAACAGGCGCTTTGAGAGTTCATCGTCAAAATAGTATGGCTCAAGTGAGGACACCGTGATGTTAAGTCTGTCCTTCACACTGTCAAGTGATATGCCGCTCATCATAAATGCTTCATTGCATATTATCTCGGACGGTGAGAACTTGTTTATCTCGTCAAAAAGCTCCCTCGATGAGCGGAACTCCGTGACAAGGTACTCTCCAGTGGTGATATCAGAGACGGATATTCCTAGCATATTGCTCATGTATACAACACACATTATGTAGTTGTTTTTCCCCTCCTCGAGTGCGGACGGGTTAAAATTAGTTCCCGGCGTTACAACTCGTATAACCTCTCTTTTCACAAGTCCCTTGGCAGCTTTAGGGTCTTCAACCTGCTCGCAGATTGCAACCTTATGTCCATTAGACACAAGCCTGTTTATATAATTTTCCGCTGCATGGTACGGAATACCGCACATTGGAGCGCGCTCCTCCTGTCCGCAGTCCTTTCCTGTCAGCGTGAGTTCGAGTTCCTTTGACACCATGAGGGCATCATCAAAGAACATTTCATAAAAATCTCCTAATCTGTAAAAAAGTACACAGTCCTTATACTGCTCCTTGGTCTCTAAGTACTTCTGCATCATAGGTGAATATGTCGGCATTTTTATCTCCAATCCGTAGAAAAAAGCTCAAAGGCTCGTTTTCTTACTTAATTATATCAAAAATATTTGCGTTAAGTGGATATTCGCAATCTTTGGTTAAATCATGGTTCCCATATAGTAAAAGCCCTTTGACTCATCAAGGTGTACTTTCACAATCTGACCTACAAGTGAGGCATCCCCAGGAAAATGAACAAGCATATTGTTACCCATTCTTCCGGTCAAAAGCGCACTGTCATGGTCGTTCACTCCCTCGACTAACACTTCCATGTCATTGCCCTCAAATCTATGTGACAGCTCATGTGAAATCTCATTTACAGTTTTGAGAAGTCTGTCAAATCTGTCCTTGACCACAGCTTCATCTATCTGGTCGTCCATTGAGGCAGCAGGCGTACCTGTTCTCTTGGAATATATGAAGGTGTAGGCGCTGTCATAGCCGGACTTGCGCACCACGTCGAGCGTCTCAAGGAAATCCTCCTCCGTCTCTCCCGGAAATCCCACAATAATGTCCGTCGTGATTGATATGTCAGGCATTGCCGTCTTTAACTTATCCACAAGTGATAAATAACGCTCCTTTGTGTAGTGGCGGTTCATCACCTTCAATATTTTGTCACTTCCCGACTGTAACGGAAGATGAAAATGTCTGCAAATCTTCTTTGACTGTGCCATAACCTCGATAAGCTCGTCCGACAAATCCTTAGGATGCGATGTCATAAAGCGGATGCGCTCCAATCCGTCGATATCCTCAACCATCTTTAAAAGCTCGGCAAATGATACCGGATTTTCAAGATTTTTGCCGTATGAGTTGACATTCTGTCCAAGAAGCATAACTTCCTTTACTCCGTCAGTCACAAGCTTCTCTATCTCACAAATGATATCCTTTGGCTCTCTGCTCTTTTCCCTTCCTCTTACATAAGGCACAATACAGTAGCTGCAGAAGTTGTTGCAGCCGAACATAATGTTTACACCCGACTTAAAAGGATACTTTCTGTCAACAGGAAGCTCCTCCACTATTTCTGAACTGTCCTTTAATACCTCGACAACCATCTTTCCACTTTCAATGCGGTTGTAGATGAGCTCTGCAAGTCTGTAAAGGTTATGCGTTCCAAATATGATATCTATAAATCTGTATGACTCCTTTAGCTTTTCAACCACCTGTGGCTCCTGCATCATGCAACCACAAAGAGCTATCATCATATTAGGGTTCTTTTTCTTGTAATTTCCAAGCACTCCAAGATGTCCGTATACCTTATTATTAGCGTTCTCGCGCACGGTGCAGGTATTATATATAACAAAATCGGCGTTCTCCGTATCCGTCTCCACAAAGCCAATCTCCTTTAATATACCGGAAAGTTTCTCGGAGTCGCGCGAGTTCATCTGACAGCCAAATGTGACTGTACACATAGTCAGTTTTCTTCCAAGCTTTTCCGAAAGTGCGTTGACATACTCACGGCACTTTCCAATGAAGTAATACTGGCGTGCAACCTCATAGTTTGGTTCATTTTTCATCTTTTCCAATAACTCTAAATCTATCTCTGACATTCTTATCTCCTTTATATTTGCAATCATTTTAATATACACCCTATTTGTAAGGCTTGTCAAATGTACTCTTTAAGATTATTTCAATAGTGGATGAATTGTCAACTGGTTTTTATATAAATAATATAGTAAATATTAGTATCTTATACGATACCGCATGATGTGTGGTTGTTTTTGATGGTTTGTTTGTTTTTTGTTTTATTTGGTTTATTTTTATTTTGGTTTATTTGAGTGTATGTAAGTGTATGGTAATGTAATTTATTTCGTGGATTTTAATGACATACCCCGTACAATAGCACATAAAGAAAAAATAAGGAAGAAACATTTATTCTTTTGTTTCTCTCTTATTTTTCTTTATTATTACAATGAGTCAATGTTTTACGCAGGTATAATGACATACCCAGAACTTTAAATGTAATTCTAAATACTATAAAAAATATCCCTACAGCGCTTCTTTAACATCACCCGCGCTATAGGGATATTTAATCGGATATTAACAATGTTTAGTATTTACTCATCATATTTTTACTGTCTTATCTGCCCGTCACCGTATATAATGTACTTCGTGGTCGTAAGCTCATTTATGCCCATAGGGCCTCTGGCGTGAAGCTTCTGTGTGCTTATTCCAATCTCTGCGCCAAATCCGAACTCGTTTCCGTCGGTAAATCTTGTCGACGCGTTGACATATACACATGCCGCGTCAATCTCATCCAAAAATCGCTGCGAATTTTCATAATTGTTGGTTACTATTGTCTCCGAATGACCGGTATTGTTGGCATTGATATGCTCGATTGCCTCATCAAGTGTGCCAACCGTCTTTAGTGACACAATGTAATCCAGATATTCCGTGGCGTAGTCCTCATTAGTCGCGGGTATTATGTAAGAGTCAATGGCACATGAATATTCATCCCCTCTTATCTCGACATTGTGATTTCTTAGCATTTTTACAAGCCTTGGAATAAAATCCTTGGCTATATTTTCGTGTACCACAAGTGACTCACAGGCATTGCAAACGCCAACTCTCTGCGTTTTCGCATTCTCGATAATTCTAAGTGCCATATCAAAATCAGCACTCTCATCGACAAAAACATGGCAGTTGCCCGTTCCCGTCTCAATTACAGGCACTGTTGCATTTTTTACAACAAACTGTATAAGACCTTTTCCGCCCCTTGGTATAATGACATCGACATACTCATTCATCGTGAGAAGTTCCTTCACACATTCTCTGTCGGTTGAGTCGATAAGCTGCAATGCATTTTCGTCAATGCCACACAACCGTAACGCTTCCCTTATGACATTAGCTATGGCTATGTTGGAATTGATTGCATCGCTTCCGCCCTTTAATATGACGGCATTTCCTGTCTTGAAGCATAGCCCGAAAGTGTCAAGTGTCACATTTGGTCTTGACTCGTAAATCACGGCTATAACGCCCAACGGCACACGCTTTTTTCCTATGAGAAGTCCATTCGGTCTTTTTTTCATCGACAAAACCTCTCCCACGGGGTCATCCAGTGAAGCCACCTGGCACACACCGTCAGCCATGCCATCAATCCTCGCCTTAGTCAAAGTGAGTCTGTCCAAAAGCCCACTCTTCATCCCATCTGCTCTGCCTTGCTCCACGTCCTTGCCATTTTCAGCCAAAATATAATCCGCTTTCGCTCTGATAGCCTCTGCCACAGCCAAAAGCACTTCATTTTTCTCGTTCGTCCCAAGCTTTGCAAGGCTTCTCGATGCCACACGCGCATTTTTTCCCATTGTGAGTATGTCTGTCATGTCAATCTCCTTCCGCGGACGCTCTCTTGCGTCAAAAATAGCCTGTCTGAAAAATAAAATACCAATCTATAAATTAGCAACTCTAAAATATTACACAATTTTGTATATTTTAAAACATATTCTTCACAATTTCTTTAACTGTATTTTAAATGAAATATAAAAAACTTTTTTTAAATTTTCACTATTTGCCCATTTATAGATATCAAAGTTATTTTTATACTAATCTTCATTCTACGCCAATATTTTGTAATTTAAATGATAATATATTTTTGTCAATAATCCAGCCTTCTCTTAACATTCTCCTCCGTGACAATCATATCAGGCTTTACATCACATTCCTCCGCCGGAACATGTTCCAAAACCTGATATTCGTATGCAAGTGCCGCCTTATAAAACTTATTCTCCCTTGACAGATAACGGTCATAAAATCCACCGCCGTAACCAATGCGGTTAAACTGCTTGTCAAATGCAAGCCCCGGCATGCACATAAAGCCTGCCCTCGAATACTCCGGCTCCTTGCCATTTATGTCGGGCTCATATATCCCAAAATATCCCGGACTGAGCTCCGATATATCGCTTATCTCATAAAACTCCATGTCATTGCCCGTAACTCTCGGGACAAATACGCGCTTTTCAAGGCTGAGACTGTAATCTATAAGCATTATGGTGTCTATCTCATCATCCATACTTACATATGTAAATATCTTGTCAGCGCGCTTAAACTCCGGCACCATAATCACCTGCTCAAATATCGCCATGGATTTTTGAAATCTGTCCTCGCGCTCCATGTTCTTTCGCAGCGACTTCATCTGTTTTCTTATTACATTCTTCTCTTCGTTTTTTTCAAATACCTTATCCTCCATGTAATCATCCCCTTTTCATGTGTGAAAACAAACCATCAGTAACCAAAATCTCCTGTCAGACTGTCATCCTCATCAATCCAGTCCTTTGTGTCAATCACCCTGAAATTCTCACTGTCATCCCTGATTATAACCGTTGCTATTCCGGCATTTAAAATCATCCTCTTACACATGGAACAACAGTTCCCATTCTCGACATAACCTCCCTTCTCCATATCAATACCGACAAGATATATTGTGCTCCCGAGCATAGACTCCCTTGACGCACTGATAATCGCATTCGCCTCCGCATGTACACTTCTGCACATCTCATAGCGCTCGCCCCTCGGAATTGCCAATTTCTGCCTTATACAGTAGTTGAGGTCGGAGCAGTTCTTCCGCCCACGCGGCGCACCAACATAACCTGTTGAGATAATCTCATCGTTTTTTACAATAACCGCACCATAATGTTTTCTAAGGCATGTTCCCCTCTGTGAAACAGCCTCCGCAATATCTAAATAGTAATTATTCTTGTCTCTTCTGTCCATGCCTTACCTCCACGCTTTTTATTTAAGTGTGCTAAACTAATCAATTAAATCTTTATCAATATACTTTTATACCTGCTCATAACCTTTTAATGCTATCGCAACATATCAGAAAAAGCTTGTAACACTTCTGATACAATAAAGTTTCTCGCCACTTATTGCTCTGCACAATAAAAGCGGAGAACTTACTTAATAGTAAGCAATGAAATATTTGCTATCTACTTCGCTGCCTACCCACAACACTATATGATGCTATCACAATACAGTGTTAAATTATAACATATATTTTCAATTATTGCACTAGATATTTTTAACTATCGCTTCATAAACCTTTATTCCATCCACAGCCGCCGATGTTATGCCTCCCGCATAGCCCGCGCCCTCTCCGCATGGATATATTCCTCTCACGCCCAACGCCTGTAAATTGTCATCCCTGTTTATGCGGACAGGAGATGACGTTCTTGACTCGACTCCGGCAAACACAGCATCTGGATTTGCATATCCCGGTATCTGCCTGTCAAAATTTGTAACTCCCTCTATAAGTGCATCGCACAGCTCATCCGGAAGAAGCTCCCTTAAATTTGCAGTTGTAAAATCACCTTTTATACATGGCTTTATTGAGTTATTTTTTAGTTCTTCCTCTGTTGTTGCCTTGTTCTCCCTAAAATCTCCAAAACGCTGAACCGGAATTTTACCATTGCCAAGCTCATACGCCTTTTTCTCAAGCCTTCTCTGAAATTCTATCCCCGCAAGAACATCCTCCGAGCCGAAATCCTTGCTGTCAACCGTCACAATAAGCGCGGAGTTGGCATTTTCACTGTCGCGCCCTGAATAACTCATGCCATTCACGGCAAGTCTGCCCTCCTCCGACGAGGCATTGACCACATATCCGCCCGGACACATGCAAAACGAGTACACGCCGCGCCCGTTAGAAGCCTTGTGCGTGAGCTTGTAGCTCGCCGGCATATAATTCTTATATTCTCCGTCGCCAAACTCATGCACGTTTATAAGCTCCTGCTTGTGCTCTATTCTGAGCCCAACCGCAAAAGCCTTCTGCTCCATTGTAAGCTTGTCACGCAGCATATAAAAAGTATCACGCGCGCTGTGCCCTATGGCAAGCACAAGACTGTCACATGGAATAAACTCCTTTTTTGAATCCTCGACAGTTATCCCCACAACACGCTTAGAACATGAATTTTTATCTTTTATATCTTCATCTGCATTTATCAAAATGTTTTTTTCACCACTATTATCATCGTTGTCATTGCAGTCCTCAAGACTTATATCAACAAGCTTTGTGTTAAAACGAACCTCGCCACCAAGGCTCTCAATTT
>JBNMKO010000078.1:0-15752 GCA_050874385.1 Eubacteriales bacterium | reverse complement strand
ACTTAGACCCTTCAACAGCTCTCCACTCCGCCTCAAATGGGCTGTCTCCGAGACTGCACTTTGCGAGAACCCTGTAAAAAGGTGTCTCCACAAACTGCCTTATCTCGCGCTCGCGCTTTACAATCATTCCCTGCACACAGGTCATTACACGCCCTACAGCTATAACTGTATTTTTTTGAAGATTGAGATATTTTGATATTGTATTGCCATACTTTAGAGTGAGGACACGGGAAAAATTGATACCCATCAGGTAATCTTCCTTTGCACGCAGATAAGCGGCATCGGCGAGACTGTCGTACTCCGACAAATCCTTTGCCTCCCTTATTCCCCTTAAAATCTCCTCCTCCGTCTGTGAGTCTATCCAGACGCGCTTCCTGTTCTTTCCATTGACATGCGCTTCCTGCTCGACAAGGCGGTAGATATATTCTCCCTCGCGCCCCGAGTCGGTGCACACATAGATTGTGTCTATATCAGGACGATTAAGGAGCCCCGATACTATATCAAACTGCTTTTTAACTCCATCTATGACCTGATATTTCCACTCGGATGGGATAAATGGCAGCGTATCAAGACTCCATCTTTTGAGCGCCGGGTCGTAGCACTCCGGATAGCTCATCGTGACAAGGTGTCCTACACACCATGTCACAACCGCCTCCTCCGACTCCACATAACCATCGCGGCGCACCGTATTATATTTGAGTGCCTTGGCAAATTCCTGTGCCACACTAGGCTTTTCCGCTATAAATAAAGATTTACCCATTCATATACTCCCGTAAAATTGTTTTATGGACAAACGCGCCGTCCACAGTCTGACTAACCTACTTTGACTCGTCGATTGTCTGACCGTAGGCCGGAATGAAATGGTCGACAAAATACTGAACTTCTGGCAATTTCATCTCAAGTATCGACTGTAAAGTTGTCTCCTCAGCCTTTCTAAAATCCTGATTTCCCATTGAGCGCTCCTCAATGCACTTTATAAGGGCTGAAAGCTTGTCCGCAGCCTTGACATACCGCCACAAAACTGCCTCCTCCTCGGTGTCCTGCATTATTGGCTCATAGTATGGGCGCATCTCGTCCGGCAGCCCTTCCAAAAGCTCATCCTTTGCAACGCTCTCAACCTCCTTGTAAGCATTGCGTATAAGAGGATTATAGTACTTTACAGGTGTAGGCATGTCACCCGTTATAATCTCCGTCGCGTCGTGGTACATTCCCATGAGCGCAAGCCTGTCCGGATTGAGCTTTCCGTCAAAATATACATTGTTAATCACACCGAGCGCATGTGCAATCATAGCCACATCCAAACTGTGCTCACATATATTTTCCGTTCTGGTATTTCTCATAAGCCCCCAGCGGTTTATGTACTTCATTCTGCCCATAATGGCAAAAAACTGGTTTTCTTTCATAATTATATCACTCTCCGAACACTTCTCTAGCCGCCGCAACAGTGTCCATCGCATCCTTGGCATAGTAATCTGCGCCAATCTGCTTTGCATACTCAGGTGTCAGAACCGCACCGCCCACAACAATCTTGCAGTCAACCTTGTTCTCTCTTAAAAGCTGTATTGTCTTTTCCATGCTCACAAGGGTTGTCGTCATAAGAGCCGACAGTCCGACAAGCTTTGCCTTGTGCTCTATGGCTGCGTTAACCACAGTCATGTAGTCGACATCCTTGCCGAGGTCTATAACCGTGTAACCGTAATTCTCCAAAATTACCTTGACAATATTCTTTCCGATGTCATGCACATCGCCCTTGACGGTAGCCATAACGATTTTGCCCTTGCTAACAGGTGTCTTGTTGTCCGCGGCGAGCTTCTTTTTTATCACCTCAAATGAAGCCTGCGTCACCTCCGCCGCAAGTATTAACTGTGGAAGGAATACCTTTCCCTTCTCAAAATTCTTGCCAATCCTGTCAAGCGCCGGAATAAGTGTTCCATTTATTATCTCAAGCGGCTCCATGTGCTCAAGCATCTCCGCTGTGAGCCTTGCTCCGTCATTTTTAAGTCCGTTCTCAACAGCATACGCGAGAGTTCCCTTCTCCGATGCCTGCGTCCCGTTGGCATCCGCGCCCGATGTGTCGGTGTTTTTCACCTTGTTTTCCGACTTGCCGGCTTTTGCAGGCACATAGCCGTTATATGACTGGATATAATCCATGGAATTGCGGTCTATTCCGGTTAAAAGTCTGTATGCGCGCACTGCCCCGGTCATCGAAACCACGTTAGGATTGATGATAGGAAGTGTGAGCCCGTATGTGAGCGCCATCGCAAGGAAGTTCTGGTTTACAAGCTCCCTGTACGGAAGCCCGAAAGAAATATTTGAAACTCCGAGCACTGTGTTAAGCCCAAGCTCATAATGAACCGTGTGAAGTGCATTTAATGTCTCCATAACCCCGTCCTGCTCCGCGGAAGCCGTGAGCGTGAGACAGTCGATAAACACGTTCTCCTTAGGTATTCCAAGTGAGAGCGCCCTGTCAAGAATTTTCTTTGCTATTGCGACACGCTCAGGAGCAGTCTTTGGTATTCCGTTCTCATCGAGGGTTAGTCCGACGACACATGCTCCATATTTTTTCACAAGCGGAAGAACATTTTTGAGTGAGTTCTCCTCACCGTTTACGGAATTGACAATCGGCTTTCCGCAGTACACCCTAAGTCCTGCCTCCAAAACCTCCGGTATCGTGCTGTCAATCTGAAGCGGAACATCGCACACTGACTGTATCGCTCTTATGGCATCGACCATCATGGTCTTTTCATCAATCTCCGGAAGTCCCACATTTACGTCAAGTATCTCAGCACCGCCGTCAATCTGCTCTAGCGCCTGGTTCATTATGTAATCAAGATTGTGCTCTTTTAGTGCCTGCTTAAAAAGCTTCTTTCCCGTAGGGTTTATTCTCTCGCCTATTATTCTAGGCTGATTTATGACAACTGTATTGCTCGCTGAACACACTGCCGATGGAATGACATTCTCTTTTCTTGTAAACTCTGCCCCGCCAAGTGCCTTTTTGAGCTCTGCGATATACTCCGGGCTTGTGCCGCAGCAGCCGCCCATTATCGTGGCACCTATCTGCGCCATCTTAGTCATCTTTGCCGCAAACTCCTGCGGGCTTACATTGTACTCATTTGTGACAGGGTCAGGAAGCCCGGCATTTGGCTTCACAACAAGAGGAAGCCTTGTATACTTTCCAAGCTCCTCCACAACAGGGTAGAGCTCATCCGGTCCAAGTGAACAGTTGACTCCAAGAGCATCAACTCCAAGCCCCTCCATGGTTAGAGCCATCGCCGAGACCTGACAGCCGGTAAATGTTCTCATATTCTGCTCAAATGTCATCGTACAGATAATCGGAAGCTCTGTGTTTTCCTTCGCCGCAAGCACTGCCGCTTTCAGCTCAAGCAAATCCGTCATAGTCTCGAAAACGATAATATCCGCATCTTTTCCGGCTACAACCTGTTCCTTGTATATGTCATATGCCTCCTCAAACTTCAAATCCCCGGTAGGCTCAACAAGTCTGCCTATAGGTCCAATGTCAAGTGCGACTATGCAGTCCGTTCCCTCGCAAGCCTTTCTAGCATTCTCTATTCCCTTTTTTACAACCTGTTCGACAGTGTAGCCACAGCCCTCAAGCTTATATCTGTTGCCGCCAAAGGTGTTGGTATATATTATATCTGAACCGCTTTGCACATACTGCCTGTGTATGTCGATAAGAAGCTCCTCATTGGTAAAAGATAACACCTCCGGTATCTGTCCGAGTTTAAGCCCGGATGCCTGAAGCATTGTTCCCATAGCTCCATCAAGCAGTATATATTTCTTATCAGCCTTATTTTTCTTTTCAAGTAATGTCTTAAACTCCACAGTGCTCACCTTTCCTGCGAAATCTGCACGTGTCCCTCATGCCGCACACACTGCATCCCCGCCTTTTTCTCTCAACCTCTGTATCTGAAATTCCAATAACCGCCGTAACCGACTTACAGGGGGTCATAAGTCCACCCCCTGTAATGTTAACTCCAATTCTTTTTTGAGCGGAAAGCACGTCAAGAAACATCCGCTGTGTCTCAAGCGGAAAATCCCCATACCCCGGACTGAAACGCCATGTGGTGTACTTTCCTTTAAATTCCCTCATTATCTCCTGCTCGGCAATATCGCATACCTGCTCGACAGCCGCCGATGCCATGCTGTCCGCCACGACAGCCGATGCCATGCTTCTCACCGAGAGCTGCCTTATAAGCCTGTCGGCTCCCTCAGATATGGTCGCGGCAAAGAGCACAACCCCGTCGCAGCCTTCAAGATGCTCCGATATGGAATTTCCATGTAAGACAAGCGATGTACCTACAAGAGCCACATTCCCATCGGAGGTATTTTTCTTGTCTATGTCAAAATACCTGTATGTGTACTTTGCATCGATGACCGCAAGCAATTTTTTCTCACACTCATCCGCAATCTCCAATGTCTGACTATCAGGAGCCGATGCCCCATAACCCAGATATCTGAATGCCTCCGCAGTATTTATCTTGTCGAGTTTCATAATTGCTCCTTATTTCATGCCAATTCCATAAATTAACACTTAGCGTTTTATAAAGAATGCCATCACTAATATGTTCTCCATTTCCATGGCAATTCTATAATCAGTACATATATAACAAAGGTACAAAAATATTGTTTTCCCCGTAATATACCTCTCACTCTCACGTCAAGCTATTTCACCGAAAACTTATACACTGTCACAAAATCAAACGGCACACCCGCCTGAACAACAGGTGACTCAAATGCCATATTGTTGACCGAATCAGGGAAGAACTGCGTCTCAAAGCACACTCCATCCCTCTTCTCATAGTAACAGTCATCCTTGCCTCTTGACTTTCCGCTTAGGAAGTTGCCTGTATATATCTGAATACCCGGCATCTGTGTAAATACTTCCATATATCTTCCGCTCTTCTCATCGTAAAGGCTTCCTGCAAGCTCAACCTCACCCTTGTTTTCCAGGACAAAATTGTGGTCATATCCGCCTGCAATGATAAGAGGCTCATAATCCGCGTCTATATCCGCACCTATCGCCTTAGGCTTGGTAAAATCCATAGGAGTTCCGACAACACTTCTGTACTCTCCTGTAGGTATAAGCCCCGCATCCGACGGAGTGAACTCCTTTGCCGCAAGCCACATCTTCTGGTCATATACCGTACCCGATGCATGTCCCGCGAGATTAAAATATGAATGGTTGGTAGGATTTACAATGGTGTCCTCACCCGCAACGCCCTCATACTCTAAGATAACGCTGTCATCCTCAGTGAGAATGTATGTAACCGAAATGTGAAGCTCTCCCGGCATTCCCTGGTCACCTGACGGGCTTATGAGTGAAAATCTGACAGCCTGACCTCTCTCGTTATCAGCAATCTCGCTGTCCCATCTTCTGGAACTGTAACCGTTAGGGCCGCTGTGAAGATTATTCTCACCATTATTTTTCGCAAGCTTGTACTCCTTGCCCTTTATCATAAAACGTGCATCCTTGATACGGTTCGCATTGCGCCCCACAACAACGCCAAAATTCTCACTGTTGGCTTTCTCATACTGCTCAACATTGTCATATCCAAGCACAACGTCGGCAAAATTGCCATCCCTGTCGGCAACCTCCAAGGACTGTAGCGCCGCGCCCATCTCAATAAGTCTCATTCTCGTACCGTTTGTGTTGGTCACAGTGTATGAATAGACTGTATCCCCATGACTGTCATGTCCAAATACCTCTTTGATAATTCCCATAGTAAAACCCTCCATTTTATTATATTTTCCTAGCTACTTTTTTAATTTGCCTTTTACCATTCCCCATAAATATCCAACGCTCTCTCTGTTGAGCACAAGATAAACGGCATATATGACAACTGACACAGCAAAGGCAGCTATCGATGACAGTTTCCAGCACGCATACGCGCATCCGGCTACAAGCACAAGCTCCTCCGCCATCTCCAAAGTTGCTTTTGGCTGCTCATCCGCCCCTCCAAGCAGTTTTTCAAGATAAATCTGTGATATAAAATATCTCACACCGATTGCACACACCATAAAAAGTATAATGGAATCTATGCTGTTAAGACAGTACGCTCCAAAAATGCTGAGTATTATGCTGAGTGCCATAGAAATCAGATTGACATATAAAAGAAATCTCTCCTTGCGCAGCACCTTAAAATAAGTCGCACACACAAGGTTCATCTTTCCGTCAAAAATACACATCGGCAGCAAAATAGCCATATATGCAAGACTCACCTCATACTGCGGAAGCCACAGCCTTAAAATTTCCTTTGCCGGTATATACACCAAAAATACAACCGGAAGAACTACATTGAGCACATGTTTTGACATTGCAAACAAGTCCTTCTGCCTCTTCTCGTCAATCTGTCTGAGCGCCGGAAACAAAACCATGGAAATCTGCGACACAAACAAAAGGAAGAAATTGGTAAGTGTCAGTGAAAAAGAAACCTCACCAAAATCCTCAATCCCCCAGTATTTGTCTATTATAAATCTTCCGCCGCCGAGTATAAGATTGCTCGCTATGTTGGCTATCGTGAGATTAATTCCTATCTTGATGCTGTCAAGGGACTCTCGAACAACCGCTCCAAATTCCGTTCTGCCCGCAAATACGACCTCGCGCCCCTTATATACGCAGTATATCATCGCGCTGAGCTTTGCGAGCATATAAAGCCACACATAGGTCTTATAATCACTGCTCTTTAAAACAAACAATGCCAGTATTGATACCATAAACACAATCTTATCTATCATAACTGACATTGAATAAAGCCTTGTCTCATTCGCCGCCTGAAATACACAGCCAAGGTAAAGCGTGAGATTATACAAGAGCATGTACGCCGCCGTCATTATAAACACAAATTCCGTGTCAACGCCGTTGCCCGCAAAAACTGCCCATACGACAATTCCTATAGCAATAACCGACTGGAACAATGCCCCGAACCAGAACTGTCCGCCGAGCATCTTTTTGTCCATGTCCTCGTACTCAATTCCGCCTATTTTAAGGTACACTCCATCATTCAATCCGAAATGAAAAAATCCCGTATATCCCGTATAGAAAAGAAATAACGACCAGTAGCCGTAATTTGCCTTGTCAAAAAACTTAGGTAATATGAGCGATGTGAGTATACTGAGCAAAAGTGATATTCCCTGAGCCGCAAACGCATAAATAATATTTCTTAATATTCTTTTTTCCTGTCCCATTTATATAACAGTCCTAAAATATTCTATCGTCTTTTTAAGGCCATCCTCCAGCTTAATAGTTGGCTGCCATGACAGCTCCTTGCGCGCAAGGTCTATAATAGGCTTTCTCTGTGTAGGGTCATCTGACGGAAGCGGCATATATACGAGCTTCGACTTGCTTCCCGTAAGCTCTATAACCATATCTGCAAGCTGCCTCATTGTGAACTCACCCGGATTTCCAAGGTTGACAGGCCCTGTAAATCCATCCCTTGAGTTCATCATCCTAATCATTCCCTCAATCAGGTCATCAACATAGCAGAAACTTCTTGTCTGACTGCCATCGCCATATATGGTGATATCCTCACCTTTGAGTGCCTGCACAATAAAATTGGACACAACTCTTCCGTCATTAGGGTTCATTCTAGGTCCATATGTATTAAAAATACGGATGACCTTAATGTCCACATTGTGCTGTCTGTGATAGTCAAAAAACAATGTCTCCGCCATTCTCTTTCCCTCATCATAGCAGGAACGTATTCCTATAGGATTGACATTTCCTCTATAGGTCTCAGGCTGCGGATGAACCTCCGGATCGCCATAAACTTCGCTGGTACTCGCCTGAAGTATGCGCGCATGTGTGCGCTTTGCGAGCCCTAACATATTCATCGCTCCATAAACGCTGGTCTTAGCTGTCTTTATAGGATTGTACTGATAATGTGGAGGACTTGCCGGACACGCAAGATTGTATATCTGGTCAACTTCCACATACAACGGCTCCGTAACATCATGCCTTATAAATTCAAAATAGGGATTTCCAAGAAGATGTCTGATATTATCCTTGCTGCCAGTAAACAGATTGTCAACGCAGATTACATCATTTCCCTCATTGAGAAGCCTCTCACACAGATGTGAGCCAAGAAACCCCGCTCCTCCGGTAACCAAAACTCTGTTCATTTCAATCCTCCAATGTCACTGCATTGCAGTGACTAAAATTAATTATTCTTCTCTTTCAGATTAATCTCAACCTCAAGTCCGATGCTGTCTGCAACGCGCACAATCATATCAAGAGTAGGATTATACTTTCCGCTCTCAAGACGGCTTATGTTAGGTCTCTGGATTCCTGTGTTGTCAGATATGTCCGCCTGTGTTATCTTCTTGGACTTGCGATAGCGTATAAGCTGCTCTATAAGCTTCTTTCTTGTCTCAATCTGAATGTTCTCCACCTGCTTTTTGTTAGTGGTCTTAGGTGCCTGTGATGCTTCATTTCCTGTATTCTTAGCCATATTTTCCTCCGTTTTTATGCCCCGGCTTATTATGGGGGCAGATTATATTTCCGTATCATTTAGGATTAACCTATATTATCATAATAGAAACTTGATGTCAATCTTCATTTTACAAATTTAGAAGATATTATTTAGCAACAACTTGAATTTATTTCTTTCTTAGAATATAATAGCAGATAGTGTACACTTTTACGACTCTGTTTTATGCAATTAAAACATATAACTTAACTAGTTGTGCCGCGAACTGGCGGCGGAATGGGGATTTTTTATGAACAATCACTCAATTTCGAGTATCAAGAGAGCAGCAAAAAGAATTTTAAATTCATATTATATTCGATGTGTACTGGCAAGCTTTGCCACCGGGACAGGTATTCTGCTCATATTTAATTTTGTGATGGACGGCACAATGCAGGTCAGCAACGCCTTCGACATGGAGGAATTTTATCAGGCAATCGCAAACATGTCATCCATAGATGAATTTTACTCCTTATTTTATAACAATGTATCATCAATCATTCAGGCAATAGGATACGACACCTACGCTGCAATGCTAAGGAGACTGGCACTTGCAAGCATTGTATCCTACCTTATCAGGCTTATGTATAATTTTTTGGTTGTATATCCTTTCGAGGTCGGAAGCTGCCGTTTCTACATGGACGCGCACTACAAGAAACCGGAATACAGAACGCTTATATTCGGATTTGAGAAAAATTATCTGAATGTAATTCTCATTCAGTTTCTGAGACATTTGAAAGTATTTTTGTGGTCATTGCTTTTGATAGTTCCCGGCGTTATCAAAAACTATGAGACTTTTATGGTTCCATATCTTCTCGCCGAGAACCCGGATATCGACAGGCACGAAGTTTTTCGCCTGAGCCGTGAGATGATGAACGGAAACAAGCTCAATCTTTTCCTTCTCAATCTCTCATTTATCGGCTGGCTGATGCTTGCCACCCTGACAAGCGGCATTGCATATATCGCATTTGTCGGGCCATATTATGATGCCTCACTTGCCAACATGGCAATGCGCATAAAATCACAGTACAACAATTCAGAGGGATAATAATTTACAGGGGGAATAATAATGGGAATAATTGTATTTTTTATAATTTGGTATTTTGCATACGCAAGAAACAATCCTAAGATATTTGACAAATTAAAGAAAAATAAGAAACTCATAATTTTTATAATTATAGCACTGTTTTTTTCAAATGTCTCCGAAGGACTTTTAGGACTTTCTTTCGCTCTCGGTGCGCTCTTCATCCCGGGCTATATTTTCTACAAAGTCGTAAAAGCAATTTTCGGTTCTAATGAAAAAGAAAATAGAAAGAAAGCAAAGGAAGTCCGCAACAGCACAATTCCAAAGGCAGAACAGCTTCCAAACGCCGTTCCAAAAAGAATTAAGATTGTCGAGAAATTCAACGACAAATATGGCCTCACCCTCACACCGCAGCAGATTCAGACGATAGTTGACGCCTCCTATGTTTCAACCGATTGGGAGTATCTCATATTGTCAATGCAAAAAGAATACCAGACAATACACCAGTGGTACAAAGCCCCTATCGGCGGATGGCTGCGCGTGTACTTAAAAGTATTTGATGTTCAGACCGTGTCCTCGGATATGGCACAGCAAAAACGCATCTGCATCGACTCCTTCGACCAGATATTCCGCGCCATTGATTTGTCGTCATACAACACACCGGCATGGGACATAAGTAAAATCAACAACACCTACATGACCAACTTCGACGATATCTCCTTTATGATGGCATACCGTTTTCTTGAATCCAACGGACGCAAATATACTCTCGGCGAGGTTGAGATACTTCACACTGACGACGAGCTCTACGACCTCAAGAAAAAATATGACGAGGGACTTGGCGCACACTAAAGACACAATACCCACGGTATCCGGCAGAAAATATACTGACCGGACACCGTGGGTATTTTATTTTTCACTTTCTTCATCCGCTAAATCCGCTATAATATGCATGTCATCATCGCTGAACTCATACTCATAATTCCTGTACTCAAAATTATTTTCATATTCATTCATAGACTTTTCATCAACAGTCTTATCATCAGTTGATGCTTTTTCTGCATTGGCTCTGCTTATATCTGCGCTACGAACATCAAAATTTCCTGCAGCTGTGCGATTGATTCTATCCATGTACTCTGCATCTGTTCTTTTATCCTTCTGTACAGTATTTCGGATTTTATTTTTATTTTCGTTTGGGCTTTTTTGCACATCATCCCAGATTTTATTTTGACTTTCATCTTGGCTATTCTGTGCATTATTCCGAATTTTACTTTGACCTTCATTTGGGTTATTCTGTGCATTATTTCTACTTTCATTTTGAATTTTGTTTTGGTTATCATTGTCATTATCTACAGGATTTTTCTCCACAAATTTATGTGTCAAAATCCATCTTATTCCATGATATATCCCACGGATTACCGCAAACACCGCAAACATCACTATAAAGCCCATAACGCCGAAAACTATATCGGCAAAATCCATGGTTCCTGTATTGCTGATTTTCTGTCCTATCTCTATGGCAAATGTGATGACAAGAATTAGCGTAAAAACATAAATCCACGCAATCACCATCACATGTTTTTTTGCCGCAAGCCATTTAAAAAATGGATAAACTACAAAAACCATTGCCATTCCGATTAACCCGATAACCAGAAAATGCAAGTCTTTGTCCGAAAAATTGTACTCAAACTTGTCATTCAGATGCAATATGTAATTATGTATCTTGGCAATTATCCTCATAATGCCGTAAAGTGCTTCTGTCATAATATTTTCCTCCTCTCCATCAGACATAAGTATATATCATTTGGAAAAACAAATCAACTTATCAATCGAATATCTGCACTTCAAAATATTTATATATTATTTTCGCTTCATCTTAATTTTCGCTTTATTTTATTCATATCCCACACAAGAAACTCACATTTTATTTATCAATATTCTTGAACCTCAAACCTCATTTCATCCCCAACCATCGACGCATCCAGTTCAGTCATTAAGAAAAGCTTATTAAAAAGATTTACAATTCCCTAATATACATTTATGTTGATTTTATAAAAGAATAGTGATAGTATAAATCTATAATGTTATGATAAATATAATCTCATTTTTGTATTTTGCAATTATTATTGTGAACGGAGGTGAAACATATGAAAAAAAGACAACTCATTCTTGACATATTGAAGATAGTGACAGACATTACACTAATCGTTCTTCTCATTATGAATTTAAAAAATGACAAAGAAGATGAGGTAGATGAATAATCAAATGAAATAATTAAGGAATTTTAATGATGACAAACGCACGACTCATTTAAATCCCAATGCCACTCAAAAACAGTATGAAACAGACAATGCTATTACGAAAAGTGACGATTTCTAAATTGAATGGAGGAACTAACTTGAACAACTATGCAATCCTCACGAATGATGACAATTATACTATTTTTGAATTTAATGGACAGAAAATTCGCTTTATAACATCTAAGAAGCTTGAGAAGTACACGAAAATTCTTGAGTGGGATAATGGCTATCTTGTTGTCATGGCAAAATACAAAGGACTTCCAGAAGTAGAAGAATATATTGATTTAATTCCGATACTGGAGATGCTCTATTATGATGTTGATGCTTTCTTAAAACCAATAAAGGAGGTCAAAATAAATGATGCAGCTTGATGTTAAAGATATAGCAGATAAAGCAGATATGATTGTAAACGGATATGCTTTCACAAAGGAAGGTGACTATATCCGTGTTCTCAATCTCAACTGTCTGAACCACGCTGCTGTTATTTATAATAATCAGGTTATAGAAACCAACATGGACGATATTGAAAAACAAATTATTCTTGACTATTTCAACTCTAATGAAGAATTTATGGAGGGTGCAGATGCCCAAATATTATGAATTTAAGGTTTGCGGCTATTATCTGTATTACACAGCCAGTTGCATAATCGAAGCAATGCATGTCCATGCAAGTGACAGAAAACTGACTGAGGCAGGCTCCGCAAAATTTTTTGTGATGAGCAATGGTGATACCACCGTTGAAAAACAAGGGCTATTAAACGACCGTGAAGTAAGAGAAATCCGAAAATTCATTAAAAAGAACTACAAAGATATGTATATTAAATGGCAACAATTAGCTGATACTGGTTTTTATGGTAAATAATATGTCCGCTTTGTTGTTCCTTGTTATCGCTTTTTATTATAGTCTTTAATATTTTTTCAAAAAACAACTTTTTTAACACATTTTTACAGTAAAAATCCCCGCGAAGATATATAAACACGGGGATTTCTCGTTCCCTATTATACCATACCAAGCGATAACCGGAAACAACAACGCCATCTGTTTTAACCTTTACATCCCCGATATTATACCATACCAAGCGATAACCGGAAACAACAACCGATATGTAGCAAAGTATCCCAAACGAAAATTATACCATACCAAGCGATAACCGGAAACAACAACATGCAGTATATGGTTTAATAAACTACGGGAATTATACCATACCAAGCGATAACCGGAAACAACAACGCGCGGCGATGTGATTGGTGTTGTCGGTAAATTATACCATACCAAGCGATAACCGGAAACAACAACCCTGGTGTGCTTCACCATCAACCGTTCCGTATTATACCATACCAAGCGATAACCGGAAACAACAACACGCTTCTTCTTGCTCCCAACATATCTACTATTATACCATACCAAGCGATAACCGGAAACAACAACGATATCCTTTGCTTCATATTTCTTAAAATATGTAACTATAGAGAATATAAAATTTTTTCTGTAAAAATATACTAAATAATATGTCTTATATAATGAAATATAATTCATAGAAGGCTTATCATTAATAATAAAAAGAAGAAAAAGATACACAAAGCACAAATGGTTTTTATTTATAGACTTTTCTTCATACTCTCTACAAAACACTTACATAGTTGTTTTATAATACAACTATTTTTTAATATCCTTATCAATATTCTGCTTAATGATTAAAAGCTTTATATGATCCTTTAAATCATTAATTCCACTTCTGTCCAAATGTCTTGATGCTTCTATAATACTTTTCTCTTCTAATGAAACTTTAAAATCTTTATCCACTGCATTTGCTCTGCTCATTACATTATTAACCAACATGTGTATTGACACTGCTATATCTATCATTTCCAATAATGAAATAATAAATGTGCTTATTAAAATAATTTCTTTTATATTTATACAAACTATTGTCTGTATTATTTGATCCAAAAAGAATGCTGTTGAAACTATTATAATACACACTAATATGGCAATAACTGCATCAGATATACTTTTTAATATTTTTTGAGAAAACTCTATATAAACATCAATATTTGCTACAGATTCTTTAAATTTATCTAAGATTGTAAAAAGCAAGGCTACTATTGCTAATCCTATAGAAAAAAAAGCTATTAAAGTCGTTAATACAAAATCATAGCATATAACTTTACTATCAGTATAATCAAATTTTTTTGATAGAAAAAAGCTTACAACTACAACTCCAATAGGTATCCCTATTTTTATTAACACATTTTTTTTCATAAGCTATCACTCTCCTATATGATTTCCCTCATCTTGTCTGTTCAAAATTTCAAAAACAGTCTTGATTTCCTCCAATGCTGTATCATTCAAATTATTTACATTATCTGATAAGTCGTATTTTGTTGGTGTATCTTCACTTGTAGATTCTGTGTTCTGCAATGCTTTAGCTCTCCAACGTCCACCCCCACATGAAGTATATTTCACCGCATCTTTAATAAATTCATCATTTTCATCAATTATTAGTTTTCCTTCATCATTTTGCAACTTAAATTGACATTTCGTATTATTATATATATTCAACTTCTGTAACATTTCTCTTACTGTTTTTATTCCCAAGAAATTAGGAGTGACAAATTGAAATTCTATCTCTACTATTTTACCATTATTTTTATGTATATATTCCCAGAAATTATTTTTTTCAGTCAACAATTCTAATTCAAAAAATAAGCATATATTTTCAAATATGTGAGTTATTACCTTAGCGATAATATTCTTTTGTTGTACAATGTCATTGCCCAATTCACTATTACGTTCTATAATAAAAAACTGTCGTTCCACATCAATAAATATATGGCAATCCTTATAATCATCCAATTCTTCAGTTTCTATACCTGTGTCTGCTTTTTTACCTCTTACTAATTGTTTCTTTTTTGCAAATGTCATCATATAATATCTTGTTCCTAATTTGTGCAACTGCTTACAATATATTACATAATTAGTTTTCTTATAATCAATTTCTTTTCTATGTTCTTTTGCAAACGAATCTAACCATTCAACAAATTTTTCTTCTTTTGTTTTTTCAGATAAAAAATCTTCTAATCTTAATTGCTTATCTTTAATTAAAGAATACCTTGTTACATAATAATCATGCTTCTTTTCAGTTTGTCCCATATTATCTCCTCACTAATTATATCACGAACATTTGTTCTTGTAAAGTATAATATTTTTATCTTGGAATCTGCAAAAAACAAAAAAAGGAGGGCACTCCAAACACTTTCAAGTGCCTGTGACCCTCCATTTTTTGTTAGTTATTTGTTAGTTACGTACCTTTTTCCGTAGCTTCCCACACCAACTCAAACCCTTTAAAACCGGGCAATATTAGAACTTACCGTTCTCCGCTGCTTCCTGTATCGAGACAGTGAACCCTTAAAATCAAGCCTTTAAAGGCTCTTTTGTGTCTTGTGTGTATCTTACCAATATACTCTCTTATTAACTCACACAAATTTATTTGAACCAACCAGTAAACAAGAACTTCTATAGCTTAGATTATATATTTTATTTTTATCACAGTCAAGCTCTATTTTTTGCTTCTTGCGATTATTATATATGATATTATTTGAATGCAATACCCTTCCATAACTTGTCATAATACTAAAAAAGTATATATAAATATGCTATGATGCAAAGAAAACAAAGGAGTTCACTTTATGAATGTATCTGAAAAAATTATGAATAATATTATAATGTCAATGAGTTCTCACCTAGAACCTGCCTCACTATCCATTCTTAAAGAAGTTCTTATTAAAAATCTATCGCACTACACAATTACAGAATGTGAGACACTTCCCGCGACTACCGATGATAGTAATGAATATATCCTCAAACTATTTGCCACTACTAAGGCAACTAAGCTCTCTACTAAAACCGTGTCATACTATATAGATACTATCAGGCGGCTACTT
>JBNMKO010000077.1:0-15759 GCA_050874385.1 Eubacteriales bacterium | reverse complement strand
CAGTTATGGTGAGCTTTGCTGTGCCGTCCTTAAAGTCCGCTATCTCCGACACAATGTCATCCTTATCTTCCCTAAGCTGTGCAAAAGCATCACTGTAAGCAGAATTTACATCGTCAAGCTCCGTGTCAGCCATAACCTCATCGATTGAGTTGGCAAGCTCATCCTTTAAATCGGCAATGTCATCCTCTGTAAGTCCGTACTCATAATCATCATTGAATTTCTCGACAGCCGCTATAACTTCATCTGTGTAGAGACTTAGAAGCTCCCTAATCTTAGCATCATCAATCGAAGTTTTCTCAAGCTCGGCAATAATCGTGTCCTGATTGTCAAGAAGCGCCGTTATAAACGCATCAACAACCTTTGAAAACTCCTCAGCGCCCTCAACCGTTGCCGTGAACACGCCCTTCTCCTCTGTAATCTTGACATCCTTAAATGCGCTCTCGACAATGGAGATATATGTATTCATAAGCTCATCGCTGCCGCCGCTGACTATTCCCTCAACAAAAGGAACCTTTACACACTTTAACTCAACCCCGAACTCATCCTCCAAGTCCTCAAGTGAGTATGATGAGCCCAAAAGTATCGGCGCAATCTTGTCAAAAAGGTTCTGTATATTCACATACATCGCATCTTTTGCCACAGTGATAAAATTGTCAACATCGACAGTTATAATGCCATAGCTCACCTTAGCGCCAATCGTCACGGCATCGCCGTCCGACTCGCCTTTGAGCGTGAGTGCAACACTCTCAAGACCGCTTATGCTTGATTTAAGCTTCATATCCACATCATATGAGTAATGTGTGATTGATTTGGCATCTTTCATAACGCCAAACATCGTCTGCTTTGACTTGCTGCTGCACCCTGCAACGAGTGCCATACTCATCACAAGTACGAGCATGACAGCCAGAATTTTCTTAATTTTTTTCATAGTTTTCTCCTCTTTAAATAATAAAATCCTGATAATTGCAAAACATGGCGTTAAAACCAAGCTTTCACAATTATCTATGTATTGGTACACTAACATATTAACATTTTTTTGCTTTATGTCAAAGAGCTATTAGTACTACACCCAATATTTTTAAAATAAATAAAAAAATATATTGTAGTATGGTTTCAAAAAATGTATAATGACTTGAAAAGCGCAATACGTCGCTTATGATAGTTAAATAATATCTTTTTCAGGAGGAAAATGTTATGAAACATCTGTTAAGTCCGCTCGACTTATCCGTTGAAGAATTGGACAAGCTTCTTGATGTCGCCGCCGACATAGCTGCCGACCCGACAAAGTACGCGCATGTGATGACAGGCAAAAAACTTGCCACACTCTTCTACGAGCCAAGCACCCGCACCCGTCTAAGTTTTGAGGCTGCAATGCTCAATCTCGGCGGTTCGGTTCTCGGATTTTCATCCGCCGATTCAAGCTCCGCATCCAAGGGTGAAAGCGTTGCCGACACCATCCGTGTTATATCCTGCTACGCAGATATATGTGCAATGAGACATCCTAAGGAAGGTGCCCCGTTAGTCGCTTCCATTCATTCAAAAATCCCTGTAATCAACGCGGGTGATGGCGGTCATCAGCACCCTACACAGACACTAACAGACCTCATGACAATTCGAGCTTTAAAAGGTCATTTCGATGGTCTGACAATAGGTCTTTGCGGCGACTTAAAGTTCGGACGTACAGTTCATTCTCTCATCAATTCCCTTGTAAGATACAACAATATTCATTTTATACTTATCTCCCCTAAGGAGCTGCGTGTGCCTGACTATATCAGGGAGGACGTTCTCACCGCAAAGGGCGTGGAATTTGAGGAGGTCACAAGTCTTGACGAGGTTATGCCAAAGCTCGATATCCTCTACATGACAAGAGTTCAGAAGGAGCGTTTCTTTAACGAGGAGGAATATTTAAGAATGAAGGATTACTACATCCTCACCCGCGAAAAGATGGCTCTCGCAAAGGATGATATGATAGTGCTCCACCCTCTTCCAAGGGTAAACGAGATTTCCGTTGAGGTCGATGACGACCCTAGAGCCGCCTACTTTAAGCAGGCTCAGTACGGCGTGTATGTTAGAATGGCACTTATAATGTACCTGTTGGATATGGTTCCGGATTTCAAATAAACGGACTTGACTTACAAAAAGTCCAATATCAGTATTTGTGCCGTCAGTATGCGGCAGAATGGAGATTAATCATGTTAAATGTAGGAAAACTCACCGAAGGCTTTGTGCTCGACCACATTCAGGCAGGACGCTGCATGGAGATATACCAGTCACTCGGACTTGACAAGCTCGACTGCTGTGTTGCCATCATAAAAAATGCAAAGAGCAAAAAGATGGGGAAAAAGGACATCATAAAGATTGACGGCGGCTTAGACGTTGTAGACCTCGATATCCTAGGCTTCATAGACCACAACATCACCGTCAACATAATAAAGGACGGCGAGATTGTCGAGAAAAAGGAGCTCACGCTCCCTAAGACCGTCACCAACATAATCAAATGTAAGAACCCTCGCTGTATCACCTCCATAGAGCAGGAGCTTGACCAGGTATTCTACCTCACCGACGAGGAAAAACAGGTTTACCGCTGCAAGTACTGCGAGGAGAAGTACACCAAGTTTTAGCCAAAACCTATACAACTGAATTCGGCATAAAAAAGCTGCCATACACAAAGGATATTTTATCCGTCCATGTATGACAGCTTTTCTTTTTACCCTTCTCTGTCCAGCGCACCATATACAGTCTCCGCAAGTATTGTCAAATAATCAACCTCCGCGCTCGACCACTTGTGCTTCATTCCGAACATGTAAAACACCACGATAAACCGCTGCCTGTCCACTCCCGGAAGAAGTACACTGACGTATGAACAACAGCCTGTGGATACAAGCTTTTTGTATACGCCCTCATCCTCGCGCTCAACGACCTCAAGATTGTCAAGTGCAAGCACACTGTCCACTGACAAGAGCATCTTATATGAGTCAGTTTTTATAAAGGACACATCGTAAAGCTCATCCGGACAGCCATCCGTATACCACAAAGCCTTGTAGTCCTCCATGCTATACACGACCACCGCGCCAAGCCCAAAAGCTCTCTTGATTTCCTCCAAATTCGCCTTTATGTCCGAGGATTTATTGACCGCGATATTCCTAACCACATTTTTGACCGCCCTTATGTGCACAGGATATCCGCCCATCTCGGTCTGCCTGCCTATGACATCTATAGAGTCATGTAGCTGCGGTCTGTAGATTATATATCTGTTCTTTCCCTTATCCTTCGCTATATAAAGTGCCTTGTCAGACAGCTTAAACAAATCGTCAAACTTATTTCCCGCCTGCGGATACTGTGAAATTCCCATGGAGAGTGTAAAACGTATATTCCCAAGCTTCATAGCCTGATTATATCGAAGCTGTGACAACATAGCCTTCAAAAAGAGCCTTAACTGCTGCTCGTCCGGTATATTCTCGGTCAGAATAAAAAATTCATCACCGCCAAATCTTCCCACAACCCCTCTTCCGTCAAGCGTCTCCGTGATGGTCTCAGCCAAGACTATTATCGCCCTGTCGCCCATCAGATGCCCATGCGTATCATTTATGCTCTTAAAGTCATCTATGTCTATCAAAATCATGTACAGTTTTTTGTCGCCCGCATCGGCGAGCATATCGCTCGTATACTCAATAAGCGCGCGCTTATTTAAAAGACCCGTCGCCGCGTCCTTGCCTGCTTTGGTCAGATAATACGAAATGTCATCATCTGTTATATCCTTCCTGTTGACAATGCCGACTATGACATCCGCATTGTGCCTTGATATATATCTCGCATTTATCACAAGCGTCTCGGGAGCATGGTTTTTATTCAGAAATCCTGTCTTTGCCGTGCATGAGAACTGATTGTCGAGATTTTTAAGCTTCTCATACCAGCTCTGTGTCTCGGCGATATTGCTGCCCTTTTCGACGGCGTATGCTATAGCATCCCTGTGCCAGTTCTCTATGTTGTCCTCATACAGAATGTGCGATTTTCTGACCGCGTAATCGTAAAAAACTATCCTGCCCGTCTCCGGCCAGTATTCCATATACACAAGTCCGCCTATTTCCATAAACATTCTGTATTTGTCCATCTTCTGCTGATTGCTGAGAAATGAGGACTCAATCATGTCAATACCGTATATGTCAACGGTATAAAACCAGTCGCCCTTCTCCATCGGCATGGACATATTTATATGTATATCAACCGGGTGGTATTCTTCATATCTGTCACGCATAAGCGTAATAATGCTGTACTTCTCACCCGGTTTCATGCTGTGGCATGCCAAGAGAAATTCTTCTTCGTAATCTGGGTGAATAAGCTTATAGAAAAAAGAAGCGGAGTTGTCTCCGAGAAAATCATACAGGGGCTCCTCCGCATTCAATATAACAAAATCTTTTTGTAAAACTGCCTTAGAGAACTTCATCTTAGTTCCACTGTCATTAGCACCAAAAATACGATTATACATTCAAAATCTCCTCTTGGAAAATAAAAAAACACCAGTCAGCCTGTAAGCCGGGTTATGTCGTGAATAATCATCTATCTAGACCTGCTGTTGCCAACAGGTTCAAGCGACCTACCTGAGACTGGCGGGCCACGTCTCTGCCTCTTATTCGGTCTTGCTTCGGATGGAGTTTACATGTGCCCTGTCTGTTACCAGACAGGCGGTAGTCCCTTACACTGCCCTTCCGCCCTTACCACGCCCTTACGGAACCTCGGCATTAAGCCTGTGGCGGTATATTTCTGTTGCACTGGTCTTAGGGTCACCCCCACCGGACGTTATCCGGCATCCTGCCCTGCGAAGCCCGGACTTTCCTCACCTGCGGTCTTTCGACACTTGCAGCCGCGATTATTTAGCCAACTGGTATTTTTTATATTAACATTTTTTTGCCAAAAAGTAAACAAATTTTCTAATTTGCCCACAAATATTTTCAGACCTTAAAACAACTTCCCCCGACAAACTCCCTTATGATTGAATTTTTCGGAAGTTCATCGCTTCCGACGGCAAGAAAATAGTCGAGGAACTTTAACAGACGCTTCGCCTCCTCGTACTCCGGTTCTCCCGGCCTAATCCCGAAAAGTGCCGGCTCCGCATAAGGCTTTAACACCGCAAGCTCATAGAGCATAGCCGAGTTAAACATCGCATCCGCTGTCTCCTGATAAGGGAAAATGTTCATCTCCTCTCCCTTTCTCACGGACTCCCACATGGCTATCGTTCCCTTTGCGGTTGTGCCCCTTGTCCTCGCATCCCTCACCATACGTCTTATAAGCCTTCCGTCCGTCGTAGGTATTCTGTTGTGCTCATCAACATTCAGCTGTGTTAGAGCGCTTATATATATCTTATACTTGTTCTTCTTGTCAAGCGAATGTGAGAGCTTGTCGTTAAGCCCGTGAATGCCCTCAATCACAAGGATGTCATCCGGCCCTAACTTCTTAAAATTGCCCTTGTACTCCCTGCGCCCGCTCTTAAAATTGAACGATGGAAGCTCAACCTCCTCGCCCGCAAGAAGTCTTGTCATATCGCTGTTAAACTGCTCGATGTCAATCGCCTCAAGGCACTCAAAGTTGTAATTGCCGTCCTCGTCCTTTGGCGTGTTCTCCCTGTTTACAAAGTAATCGTCAAGCCCTATCGGGTGCGGTTTTAAGCCCTGTGTGCGAAGCTGTATCGACAGTCTGTGCGAAAATGTCGTCTTTCCCGACGATGAAGGCCCGGCTATCATGACGAACTTCACTTCCGGTCTCGAGGCGATATCCTCAGCGATATCCGCAATCTTCTTCTCCTGCAAAGCCTCCTGCACAAGTATAAGCTCATTTATCTCGCCGCTTGCCACCGCATCGTCCAAATCCCCGACATTCTGTATTCCAAGCTTTACCGCAAGCTTTGTCGACTCATCAAGAACGTGGAAAAGCTTATTCTGCGGCTTAAATTCCGGCAGAACCTCCGGCATATTCTTCTCGGGAAGCTGTAACACAAAGCCCTTGTCATATAGAAAAAGCTGCCAGACTGTCAGATAGCTCGTGTCCGGAACCATGTATCCATAAAAGTAATCTCTGTAGCCGTCAAGCTCATAAAGATTAACCCTCGATGCACGGCGGTATCTGAAAAGCTTCTCCTTGTCGTACATTTCCTCCTCATGGAATATCCTGATTGCCTCGTCAAGTCCCACTGTAAATTTTGTGAAAGGAAGTGTACAGTCCACAAGCTCCCTCATTCTCTCGGAAACTTTTTCTATAAAATCCTCATCAACCTTCACATCACCTGAAACGCTGCAGTAATAGCCACGGCTTAGTGAATACTCAACGCATACCTTTACAGCCTTTCCATACACATCCCTGACAGCTTTAAGCATGAGAAATGTCACACTTCTCCTGTATGTCTGCATTCCCGACGTGTCGCCTGTTGTAACCCACTCATACTTACTGTTATCCTGAACAAATATATTTCCTGAGAGTTCACAGAGCTTTCCGTCCACTCTTGCGAGCACAATTCTGTGCGGATATCCGCTCTGCGCCTCCAAAGCCGCCTCCATAAGTTTCATATATTATACCTCCTCGATTTTCCTCAATACTCTCCTAAGACTTTTCTCCTTATCATCAAACTCAGCCAGCTTCCCCTTGGCTACAACGCCTCCGTTTTTTATAAGGTTCTTTTTTATTTTGCTGCATGTGTCAAGCTCCTTATGGATAAAATCCACAAGAACCGGATGTTTTTTTCTGATGAGAACAGCCCCAAAGCGAAGCTCATCCTCGTCATTGTGCAATGATTTCTCCCAAAGATTGTCACCGCCACGATAGACAGCTTTTATTATCACATAATACTTGCCATCCTCTTTTAACATGTCCTCATCAACAATCTCATATCCATTGTTTAACAAAAATTCTCTGACATCATACCACTCGGAGTGCGGCGACAGGACAAGCTCCTTCGCCTGCTCTGCAACGGCAGCGCCCTCCTTTAATATTTTGCAAATCAAAGTTCCGCCCATTCCGGCTATAACTATCGACTGCGGTTTATTTTCCTCAATGTCAAGAAGTCCTACAAGTCCATCCGAAAGCACAGTCTGCACTTTGTCACCCACATTGTACAGCTCTACATTATCCTTTGCTCTGCCAAGAGGCCCCTCGGCTACATCACAAGCATAGGCATAATCGGATTTTCCTGTGAGAATCTGATGTATCGGAATATACCCATGGTCTGTTCCGATATCCGCTACTATAAGTCCGGGTGTTATCATCCCGGCAACCCTATGTAATCTCAGGGACATCTTGACAGGACTGTTATATTTTGCCATTAGTCGAGATAATCCTTGAGCTTGCGGCTTCTGCTTGGGTGACGAAGTTTTCTTAAAGCCTTTGCCTCTATCTGTCTTATACGCTCTCTTGTTACCTTGAACTCCTTGCCTACCTCTTCAAGAGTTCTCGCTCTTCCGTCCTCAAGACCAAATCTAAGTCTGAGAACCTTCTGCTCACGGTCTGTGAGGGTTGAAAGAACCTCGTCGAGCTGCTCCTTTAAGAGTGTGAACGCTGCCGCCTCAGCAGGTGCCGGAACATTGTCATCCTCGATAAAGTCTCCAAGATGGCTGTCCTCCTCCTCACCGATAGGTGTCTCCATGGAGACAGGCTCCTGGGAAATCTTTAATATCTCTCTCACTCTCTCAACAGGCATATCCATCTCGGCAGCAATCTCCTCCGGGGACGGCTCTCTTCCAAGCTCCTGCAGGAGCTGTCTTGACACACGGATAAGCTTGTTGATTGTCTCAACCATGTGAACAGGTATTCTTATGGTTCTAGCCTGGTCTGCGATGGCTCTCGTTATTGCCTGACGAATCCACCATGTAGCGTATGTGGAAAACTTATATCCCTTGCGGTAATCGAACTTCTCAACAGCCTTGATAAGGCCTAAGTTACCCTCCTGAATAAGGTCAAGGAAAAGCATACCTCTTCCAACATATCTCTTTGCGATACTTACAACAAGACGAAGGTTGGCCTCTGCAAGTCTCTTCTTGGCATTCTGGTCGCCATTCTCCATTCTCTTTGCAAGCTCAATCTCCTCCTCGGCTGAAAGAAGCGGAACCTTGCCGATTTCCTTCAAATACATTCTCACAGGGTCCTCAATGCTCACACCCTCCGGGATTGAAAGGTCAATCTTCTCTATATCAATATCGTCCTCATCGCCCAGCAAAATAGGCTCGTCATCCATATCATCGTCCGTTGTACGAATGATGTCGATGTTGCTCGCCTCAAGGAAATCGAAAATCTTGTCCATCTTATCAGGGTCAAGGTCTATCTCTGCAAACGCATCCATAATCTCCTGATAGTCAAGTGTATTCTTCTTTTTCTTTGCAGATGCAAGAAGTTCCTTTAATTTTTCATCAAATTTCAACATGTTCTCATCCATGGTCATGTCCGTCCTTCCATAATCAATCTTATTGTTCCCTTAGTTCAATGAAATATGCAGCGTATTTACCTCATTCTGTTTATCCACTATCTGTTGTAGCTCACCAAAATCCTTGACATTTTTTGACTTTACATCGAGACTGTTCTTGACTATTCTTTTAACAATGTCGTCGAGTGCATTGTTTTTTTCCTTCACATCAAGGTCGCCTGTGAGCTCCGTGTTAAAAAGCCTCGCAACCTCCTTGTGACTCTCCTCGTCGGTAAAACTTGAGATAATTTTCGCTGGATTAGGTCCCCCCTTCTCAAACTGGTCAAACAATATAAGTGCCACCTTATAGTATAATTCTTCCGTAAAATCCTCCGGCTTGACATACTTAGCCACCGGAGCGTAAAGCTTTGGCTCCTCAATCAGCCATGTCAGCAAAAGCCTCTGCGCCTTCTTTATGCCATCGTCCTTCTCCTGAGCGCCTGATGCCCTTCCACGGCTCTTTCCCTGCCCCTCGGCAGTAATGCCGTTCACAGTCCCGCCATCATCATACTCGCTGCGGTTATCCCGCTTCCCCGATGCAAGTTCATGTGCTGCCCATTTTCCCACAAGTCTTGTGAGACTGTCAACACCTATATGATATGCCGATGCAACCGTTGCAATGTAATTATTTCTCTCAACTTCATCAGAAAAATCGACAAGCTTCTTAGCCGCCTCATTTAAAAACGCCGTCCGCCCGTCCGGGTCCTGCAAATCAAAATCCCTCTCGAGCACCGACAGCTCGAACATAAAGCTGTTTTTTGCGCTGTCAATTCTCTCCTGAAATGCCTCTGCGCCAAGATTTTTGATAAACTCATCAGGGTCTTTGTACGGTCTCATGTCGATAACCTTGGTTCTAAGGCCAGCGTTTCGCAGCATCCCTATAGCCCTTATCGCCGCCTTTGTCCCGGCACCGTCGCTGTCGTAGCACACTAATACATCACTTGTGTAACGCTTCATAAGCGATGTGTGCCCTGTGGTCAGTGAAGTTCCAAGCGATGCAACCGCCTGGTCAAAGCCCGCCTGATGCAGTGCTATGACATCCATGTAACCCTCACAGATTATCAGGTTCTTCTTTCTTGAACTTCGCGCAATGTTAAGCCCGAACAGATTTCTGCTCTTGTCAAATACCTTCGTCTCAGGCGAGTTGAGATACTTGGGTTCCCCGTCACCCATAACTCTTCCGCCAAAGCCGATAACCTTATTTGCCTGGTTCATTATCGGGAACATTGCTCTGTTAAAAAATCTGTCCCTTACCTCTCTCTCATTGTAGATAAAAAGTCCCGTCTCTTTTAGCAGCTCATCACTGTAGCCCCTGCCCTTCATATATCTGTACAGCTCATCCTTGTAAGTTCCCGATGCCCCAAGCCCAAAATGAACTATCGTCTCGTCCGACAACATTCTCTTATTTTTAAAATAATCGTATGCGCGCTGACCCCCTGGAGATTTAAGCAGCTTATAATAGAACAGGGCAGCTTCCTTATTTATCTCGTAAAGCTGCGCCTTAAAATCCTGCTGTTTTCTCTCATCGGGCGACATGGAAACCTCCGGGAGCTGTACCCCGGCTCTGTCCGCCAACATCCTGACAGCCTCCAGGAAAGTATAGTTTTCGTACTTCATTATAAATGAAAATACATTTCCTCCCTCGCCACATCCAAAACAGTAAAACATCTGCTTTGAGCCTGACACTGAAAATGAAGGTGATTTTTCATTGTGAAACGGGCAAAGTCCAAAATATGAACTGCCCTTTCTGGTCAGTCTGACATACCCCGATATGACATCAACAATGTCACTTCGCCCTCTGACCTCCTCAATAATATCCTCCGAATAAATCAATTTTCTCCTCCATACCTCTGTTATAACGGATTTAATTGATACAGGCTGTTTTCCTTTCCTAAAAACAGCCTCTATTTCTATATACTTGGTGGGATATGCAAAATCCTTTTTTATTTTTCTTAGTTTTTTCAATTATTTAGAAAAAATCCTCTTTTCAGTAAATATATATCGTAAATTCATGGAATTTTTTATATGACATCAACTGTGCAAATTGATTAGCTTCTATCTAAAGCTTTTTCGCAGCAAAACGGCAGGGTGCCCTATTCCCTGCCGTTTTTTTAGAAGAATTATGTATGTTATGTACGTGGTTAGTTATCACTAACAATATGTATAATAATCTAACTCATCTTATTTGTCAATACTTTTTATAATTATTTTTTATTCTCAGTAATTGCTAACTTGTTTCAATGTAATATGGAAATTTTTCACAACGTCCGTTATTCATATCACCCGAGCACTCCCCCTATAGTTCCAGCCGCAAGACATATAACCGCACATCTTGCAAGTCTCCCGGCGTCGCCATGCAGTCCCATCCCCGACACAATCGACACAAGCAGAATAACCGCAAAGTACACCACGCCCGCGCACAATCCCCACAGCAGACGTTTTTCCCTCTTTAGCCTGCCGGTGCCAAATCCGGCTATAAATGCCCCCACCGCATATATCGCAACCGCAAAAAGTGACATCTGCGCGTCCGACAGTCTCAGCTTATATGAAATCAGCGCACCAAGCAAAATCAGCACTATTGACACCACCACAGCCGCACCCGCAACTTTCAACACCTGTATAATTTTTCCCACAAAAAACCTCCACATACTTTTATGCTACTAAAAGTATATGGAGGCCTATCAAATGTGATGACCACAATCTGCGCTGTATATGTACCTATTTATTCAAAACTGCCTTTTTCTTCCTCTGAGAAGGTCTCTTCACCGGATGCTTTACAAGCGCCGCAAATTCCTGTGTTCTCGCCGCAAAATCGTCCAGGTTCTTAGCCTTCCACTCCCAGTTAGGCGAGCCGAGCGTTCCCGGAAGGTTGAGCCTTGTCTTAGCCCCAAGGTCGCACACATCCTGATAAGGAAGCACAGCCATGTAACAGTCCTGCGAGAGAGTAAATGAAACCATTCTCCATGAAATCGGCGCGTCAGGTATTCCTGCCTTGTCTAAGAACTTTCTTGTCTGGTTCTTTTCCTTTCTTGAAAGGCTCTTGTACCAGCCATTTATGGTGTCATTGTCATGTGTTCCCGTGTAGATTACAAGATTGTGTGTGTCCGTGTACTCACCGTCAGCCACATCATCCTCAGTAAAGCAGAACTGCACAATTCTCATTCCCTTAAAATCATAGTGGTCGCGAAGCTCAAGCACCTCCGGTCTTAAATCGCCCAAGTCCTCGACAATAATGTTGATATCAGGCATTTCCTTGAAAATCGTGTCAAAAAGCTTATATCCCGGAGCATAGTTCCACTCGCCGTCAACAGCCGTCTCACACTCCGCCGGAATTTTCCAATAGCTGTCAAACGCCCTGAAATGGTCTATTCTTATAATGTCAAAAAGCTTACTGCTGTAGTCAAGTCTGTTTAGCCAGAACTTAAAGCCGTCCTTCTCCATGTAGTCCCAGTCATAGATAGGATTTCCCCATCTCTGACCTGTCGCGCTGAAATAATCAGGCGGCACTCCCGCGATAAATGTCGGCTTTGCGTCCGCTCCGAGAAGGAAATTCTCCTGGCCTGCCCACACATCAAGCGAGTCTATTCCGACATAAATTGGGATATCTCCCATCACCTTTATGCCCTTTTTGTTGGCATATTTCTTGAGCTCCATCCACTGTTTGAAAAACTCATACTGCACGAACATCTCATACTCGATATCCTCCGCAAGAGGTGTCAAGTCGTACTCATGGTCTTTTATCCAGTTCTGCTGTTCTGTAGGCCATTCATTCCATGCGACAAGATTGTTCTGCTTTTTGAGTGTCAAAAATACCGCATAATTGTACACCCAGTCCATTTTTATGAACTTTTTATAGCCTGCATCCGGCTTAAAATTCTCAAAAGCTTTTCTAAGATACTTTCCCTTAAACTCTCTGACCGCCTGATAATCAATATGACCTGCATTTGCATGGAAATCCGGAACTTTCTTCAAAAGTCCCTCCTCGCACAGCTTGTCAAGATTGATATAAATCTCATCTCCCGCACATGATGAATATGGCTGATACGGCGAATTGCCATATCCAAGCGGATTTAGCGGAAGCATCTGCCATACAGTGGCTTTTGCCTCCTTCAATAAATCCACAAAATGATAGCTTTCCTTTCCAAAATCACCTATGCCATGTCTGCCCGGAAGGGAAGCAACCGGCATAAGCATACCAACCTGTCTCATAATCTTCCTCCTTGTATTTTTCTGGTTCACATAATCGTTCATTTATAGTTCCCTATTTAAGAATACATATAGACTGCGCCGGCATCGTGAGAACACCGCCCTTTAAGGTAATCTCCTCGTTGTTGAGTGTGAGATAACCTCGGATTTTCATGTCGGACAGCTCAGTTCCCGATATATTTACACTCATCACCTCGTCCGAGGTATTGTACACAACGCCTATCGTGCTGCCATTGTAGGTCTTTGTTATCGCCGCCTGATTTCCGTTGCAAAGGCTCTCCACCTTCTCAATCGTGCCTCTTGCAATCTCGGGATTTGTATTTCTCAGCCTAAGTGCCCTCTTATAGTAATTTAAAATCGAGTTCTTGTCCTTCAACTGATTATCTACAGCCGCAAATGCGGACGTGATACCCTTATCCGCGTCGGCAGGGCCCTTTGTCATCCCCTTAGCCAATGCATCCGCCGACCATATCATAGGAAGCCTCTTGTTCTCGTCCTTAGAGCCCGAGCTTGCCATTCCTATCTCCTCGCCGTAGTACACAAACGGACTTCCGCTCATCGTAAGCAGCAGACCGCCTGCCATTTTTATATCATTCTCATCATTAAGAAGCGCGTTAGAAACCCTTCCCATGTCGTGATTTGTAAGAAACGGCGCATCAATGTAGTCTTCATTGACACTTGAAAACTCTTCCTGATACCTGACCATTGCGTCGACGAAGCTTGCCGCTTTAAGCACACCTCTCGCGGTCTTTATAAGCTTGCCCTCAGTATTTCCGGCATCAAAATTGAACATGCTAGGTGTCATGCTTGCATAGTAATCCTTGATTGTGTTAAAACCTGCCCACACCTCGGACACCATGTAAAAATCAGCATTTTTCTCAAGGCAGTGCTTATACAGACTGTTTAGCACCTGCTCATTAAATTCCGGCTCATTCTCCTCAAAGTGCATAGCCGCATCCATTCTAAAACCGTCCACTCCCATATCAATCCAGAAATCAGCCGCAGCATACAGCTCATTTACAAGAGCCTCGCACGAGAGATTTAAGTCAGGCATCTCCGACCAGAATGAGCCCTCATAGTACCAGTCAGTATTTCCTACCTGATAGTAGGTGTCACTAAGCTTCTCCTTGGAAAAATGATAGTAATCCACATAAGGGCACTCCGATACGTCCGGCTCCTTATCATTGTCAAGATTTTTAAGATACGAGCACGCATCCAAAAACCACTCATGTTTTGATGAGGTATGGTTTATCACCATATCAATAATCACCTTTATTCCCCGCTTATGGGCCTCGTCGACAAGATTTTTAAAATCGTCAACCGTGCCATACTCAGGGTCAACCTCACAGTAATTCTTGACATCATATTTATGGTACGTTTCGGACGGCATAACAGGCATGAGCCATATTCCATTAAACCCCATATCCTGTATATAGTCAAGCTTCTGTGTGACACCGTTCAAATCGCCAATCCCGTCCCCGTCAGAATCGTAGAAAGAATAGACGAATATTTCATAATAATTTCTGTAGTTGTCAATTACAATGTAGGTTTCCTCCTTGTCCTTATAACCGCTGCTGCACCCGGCAATACCTGCCGCGCACAGAATGACCGACATTATAAGACACAATAACCGCAGGCTGAACCTATGATTAACTTTATTTTCTGTCACCACTTAAATCCTCATTTCCCCACTCTGACGCTTTTTTCAGAATGTGTTCCGCCCAATTATCGCTTAATGCACTATCCTTTTTCCTATATGCAAAAATTTCAACGTTTAATCGGGTATTTTAAGATGAAAAAACTGCGGCACCAAGCTTAAAAGTGCCGCAGCCAAAAATTAACCCTTTACCGCTCCTCCGGTTACACCTTCTACATAGTACTTCTGTAAGCACAGGAACAATACAGTTACAGGAATCGCTACAAGCACGCCGCCTGCACAGAATCTTGTGAAATATCCCTGGAAATCATTTGTCCATACCCAACGCTGCATCGCAACCGCAACATTGTAACCGTTGTCATTACCGAATGCAACATATGATGCAAATACATAATCGCACCATGGAGCCATGAACGCTGTGAGCGCTGTGTAGATAATCATCGGCTTTGAAAGCGGAATAATCATCTTAACGAATATCTGTGCTCTTGTGGCACCGTCAATTCTTGCAGCCTCGTCAAGTGACTTAGGAATTGTATCAAAATATCCCTTACATACATAGTAGCCCATACCTGAACTTGCCACAGAGATAAGAATAAGTCCCGGAACTGCTCCTGCCTGTGTAAGACCGAACTGTTTTAACAGGAAGTAGAGACAAATCATTGTGAGGAATCCAGGGAACATACCGAGGATTAACCAGAATCTCATAAGCAGCTCTCTGCCCTTGAAACGCATTCTTGAGAGTGCATAGCTCACGCACAGAACAAATGTTGTCTGTCCGATAGCTACAAATATAGCAATTATAAGTGTGTTTCCATACCATTTTAAGAACTTTGTCTCACCGCTGAATAAGAACTTGTAAGAGTCAAGTGAGAACTTCTTAGGTACAAGGTAATCGACCATTCCGCCAAGCTCCGTTATGTATGAACGGAAGCTTTGAAGTACAAGACACACGAATGGGAAAAGCCATATTATACTTATCAAAATCAATACTATGTAAGCGATTGTGTTGCTGACCCTCTTGCGGGTACGCATGTTATGTTGTTTAGCCATTATTGGAATCCCTCCTCGTCCCTAACTGATGGAAGCAGGTTGTATACTACCAGTGATACAACAGCAGTTACCACGAATACCATAATACCGATAACGGCAGCCATCTTGTAGTTCGTATCGTTGACCGTCATCTTGTATAGCCATGTTACAAGCAAATCCGTGTAGCCCGCACCACCCGATAATGAAAGCGACTGCGGCTTTCCCTGATTTAACAGGTAGATAATGTTGAAGTTGTTTAAGTTACCCGTAAATGATGTGAGAAGGTAAGGACCTGTCACGAAAAGCATATACGGAAGTGTAATCTTTCTGAATGTCTGGAAAGCGTTAGCACCGTCAATCTTGGCACTCTCGTAAAGCTCCTCCGGAATATTCATCAAAAGTCCGGTTGTGATGAGCATTACAT
>JBNMKO010000076.1:0-16139 GCA_050874385.1 Eubacteriales bacterium | reverse complement strand
GTTCTGTGGGGCTTACATCCCACCACCTAAAGGTAGTGGGTTTTACGACCTATATTATAAAAAAGTTGATATGATAAATCAAATATATTTTATCATATTATATTTATTTTGTAACCTGACACAGTTGTAAAATTTATATTTTTATATTATTTTTTGCAGAGTAAAATCATTATTTTTTTCACATTTTTACCCTATAAAAAACCGGGCACATCATATATTCCCCTAATCGATGCACCCGGTTTCATATTTTTTCAGATTTAATTTATTTCCAATATTTTTCCACAATTATAGATAAGCAAATTTAAAATATTATACAAATTTATTCGTTATATAAGGACATTTTTCCCGAAATCTGTTTTAAATTTAAACAAATAACAACTATTTCTGTGCATTTTTCATAATTGCTCATTTATACATTATTATTTAATTAATTCCTGCTTAATCAAGAAATCCCTCCAACATCTTTATCCTCTCCCCGTAAGCTTCCGATACTTGACAACCTTCTTGACAACATCAACCACAAACCACACCACCGCAACCACCGTGGATATAAGAAGCATTGTCTCTATCTCGATATGGACATAGGACAGTGTCACAAAGCTGAAAATAAGGAGCATGATAAGCGTCCAGCCAAAAGCGATTGCCGTAGTTATGAACAACATAATGATATCCATTACCACATCCTGCGCCGTGAATGGTTTCTGTGGATATTCTGCGCTGATATCCTTTAGATTGTTTACGCTCTCCTGCTTTTTATCCTTATACATCTTCGACAAATCTTTTTCCATATCTTACCTCTCATTAATTTATGTATCTAGGTAATTGCGAAACTCAATTTTTTAGCCGAACAGCTGTGCAATTTTAACAAATTCGCAAGCAGGTGCTTCAGAGCGGTCGGTACTTAGGTGGCGTATTTTGCCGCCTTATGTACCGTTACCAGCGATGAGCAGCGGGAGCGTGCCTGCGGTGAATTGTTAAAATTGCATAACATTCATTATTAATTTTATGAGTTTCGCAATTACCTAATTTATGTATCATTCTAATACTACACCAAAACAGACACATGTCACAAATTTCATAATCTAATACTTCACTTACTTTAGCATTTCACCTATATTATGGTCAACGCAGGATAAAATTTCTCCTGCTTCGACCACAATTAACTCCATAATTTCAATTATTTACAACTGCTCATAGTCAGCCATTCAGTTACTCTCACTCAACCACTTTACTTCCCCACAGAGTGAGCTGGTTGGTATTTCCGAGTGCTGTGAACACGATTGTCTCCACGCTTGTGCCCTCGATATCCATCTTTAAAATTACACCACTGTAAGTCTCGTCGTCAAGGGTTATGTCGATGTATGCGGTGCCGTTCTCACAGCTCCACGTTCCGGTATATGCACCTGTGACCGTGCCGTCAGCTCCCAAGGTTATGGTCTCAGGGGTGTTCATGCCGTAATTCTTGTAATCGATGTCCAGTCTGTGGAGAATTACATCGTATTTTCCGGCAATCTCGTCCGCCGAAAAACCATTCTCATCAAGCTTCTCGCCCGCTGTCTGGTATGGTGCAGCGACAAGCCAGCCGTTCTTATTGAGGAAAAGCTGGTGAACCTTTACATAGTGCCCTTCGTCTCCGCTGGTCGTCCTTGTATGGAATACAATGTATGCCCTTCCGTCGTCATCGACAAAGGCGCTGTTGTGTCCCTGTGCGACCTGTCCCTGTGAGAAGCTTCTCCACTTGTAGCCGCCAAAAAGACGAATTCCGGCAGAGTCATTTGTGTTTAGTATGTATGTGTCGTAGAAAGGAGTTCTGCCGTTCTCGTCGAGGTACTCTCCGTCAGGTGTCTTGCTTCTGTAAACTCTCACATTGTAGCCGTCCTTTGCTACAAGCTCACCGTAGGACATAAAAAGCCAGTAGTAATCGCCGATTTTCTGGATGTATGAGGCTTCTCCAGTCACATATTTTCCTCCGGCAATCTTCTTTCCAAAGTATGGGTCGGAGTGAATATCTTCCTCGTAGGTCACGCTGTAATCCCTAAATCCGGTCTCCTCGTCAAGCTTGAGCATGAAAATTCCGCCGCTCCACGAGCCGTAGCTCATCCAGAGATTTCCGTCATCATCGTAGAAAACACAGGCATCAATATTGTTAGGGTAATAATCGCCCCATGTTCTCTTATATCTGTCTGCAAGCTCCGTCTCACCCGTCACCTTTGCCACATCTGTCTCACCGTAATACTCAGAATTGTAAAAACCTGAGTACACTACAATTCCCTGATACTCCCAGTCGCCCTCAAGGCTGTCCGCGGTGAGAAGTACGATTGAGGAATACCACTTGTCACCATCAACAGAGAGGTACATGCACCACTTTCCAAGCTTCTCATTGTAGACAACATCAGGTGCCCACATATAGCCGTCGACCTGATAGCCCTCACTTCCGTGCGCCGACCACGCTGCCGGCTCCTTTAAAATCTCCCTGTAATCCGTTGAGAGATTGTTGGTAAAGCTTTCCCAGTTCTCAAGGTCGTATGACTTCGCCCACGCTCTGTGTGAACCGAAAATATAATAGCATTTCTTTCCTTCCTTGTCCTCTCCCACTATTATGGAAGGGTCATGGCAACTCACTGTCTTTATCATTTTTAGCTCGTCCTTTGAAAATTCAACATGATTTTGAAACATGACAACGTCCACAATATACCTGACAGTGATTTCCTCACCGCCATATTTTACATATACATAAGGTCTTAATGTGACCGTCTCCACAGAACCGCTTATCTTCTCCTTCACAACCTCAGCCGGATTTTCAACTTTGGATGCTTCCTGAAGAACGCCCTCGTATGAGCTGCTCTCACCGTATTTTATCGCGCCGTCAAATGTGGGAGCCTCAGCCTGCACAAGCTTCTCGTCGTTGCTCGATGTCGCATAGACTCTGCTGACCGTGTAGCCGTCCCTGCCGTTTGTCACCGTGAGAGTGTACTTTATGTCATCCCCCACACTGTATTCTTCCTTATCCGTCGACAGCTCCACAGTGATATCACTCTCCGTCTTAGAGCACACTGTACTGACACCTTCCGATGTCGTCCCCTTCGTATCGCTATCCGATGAGCTTTCCTTTCCCCCGGCACATCCGGCAACAAGCCCAGCAACCAGAAGCGGCACCAGAGCCCACCTGACCCATCTGCCCGAACATCTTCTCATCCACGCACCTCCTAGAAAAGCTTATTCGCATAATCAAACACCGGTCTGCCATCCTCATCCCACTTGACTTCCATGAGCATGGTGTGTCTGTTAGGGTCGTAAAGCGGGTCGCCGACTATCTCAAGGTAGGTGCGGGCGTGATATACGCACACGTCCCTTCCGTCCTCGGTCTTGGTGAAGCTGTTGTGTCCCGGACCGTAGATGCCCTTCTCCCTATCCGAACAAAGAACAGGGTGTCTCTCCTTCTTCCATGCCCTCGGGTCAAGCAAGTCTGCATTCTCGTCGATTGAGAGCATACCTACACAGTAGCACTCGCCCGTCGCGCTCGCCGAATATGTGAGGAAAATCTTTCCGTCATGGTGTATTGCAGCCGGGCCTTCATTTACCCATATGTCAACTCTCTCCCAGTCGTAGTCAGGAGTGGTTAGAAGCACCTGAGCTGTCGCAAGCTTTGTCGCCGACTCCATCTTGGCGATATAAATATTGGAAATCTGAATTCCGACGCTGACCTTCTCAGCCCACACATAGTAGTACTCGCCCTTATTTTCAAATATTGTAGCGTCAAGCGAAAATGCATCAAATGAGTATATGTCATCGTCGCTTCTCTGAATTTTGCCCTTCTCAATCCACTCATCCTTCATAGGGTCGTCCCCCTGACACTCGAGAATGTACGGGCGCAGTCTCCATATATCCTCCGCCATGGAAGCCGCAAAATATATGTACCACTTTCCAAACAGATAGTGAAGCTCAGGCGCCCAGATGTGCTTGCTCATCTCGCCGGACTCATGCTTTGTCCAGATGACCTTCTCAGCCGCATCCTTTAAGCCCTCAAGGGTATCTGAGCATCTTAAAATAATCTTGTCATACGATGGAACAGATGCGGTAAAATAATACTTTCCGTCCTCCGCCCTCACCACATAAGGGTCAGCCCTCTGCTCTATAAATGGCTTGTTAAAATCAGTAATCTTTCCGTTTCTAGGTCTCTCTTCCATACTTTTCCCCTTCCCTTTAGTCAAGCGGATATTCGCAATCCGCTTCGCTTCTTGCTCATAACCAAATAACTGCTTCGCAGTTTATCAGGAGGGGCTTGTACCCCTCCTGTATCCAAGCAAGTCCCCACCCACTGCTTATTGCTCTTCACAATTGAAGCAGGTGACTTACTTGATTTGGTTAAATTTCCCCGGGATGCCCCACACTTGGCACCCCGGGGATAGCTCACATTTTATTTGATTTCCTTACTCCATTACAAGGTAAGCTGCCTCACAGGTGAGACAGAAGTTTAAGTCTCCTCCTGTTGTGATGCCTGTGTACTTCTGTGTGTATACTGTTCCGTCCACTGTTGTGACTACTGCTACAACGTCCGCTGTTGCCCCGTTGTTTGTGACTGAAAGCTCAACCTTTGCTCCGTCCATATCACTTGCAAATGTGTCCCAGTTCCAGTCGCACTCGGCTGTTACCGTCTCATAGCCATCGCCCCATCCGAAGTTGTCGGCACGAAGCACTGCGTACTCTGCATAGCCGTCTGCATCATCTGCACTGTGTCCCTCTGCTGTTGTCTGAAGGACTACAATGAAATTATCCCAGTTGTTTACACCGTCTGTGTAGTTTGTGAAGTTCTTTGTGACTGTAGCGCCCTCCTCAACTGTCCAGATATCTGAAAACTCTGTCCAGAATGGGGTTGTGCAGTCCGTGTTTCCAACAACAGGTGCATCAAATGAGAGATATGAAGCCTCACATGTAAAGCATGCGTAGAGGTCTCCGCCTGTTGTTATGCCCGTATAGCTCTGTGTATATACTGTTCCGTCTACTGTTGTAACCACTGCAACAACATCGGCTGTTGCTCCATTGTTTGTGACTGTAACCTCACATGTTGCCCCGTCAATATCCGATGTGAATGTATCAAAATTCCAATCGCTCTCTGCTGTCGCTGTCTCGTAGCCATCGCCCCATCCGAAGTTGTCTGCACGGAGCACTGCGTACTCTGCATAGCCGTCTGCTTCCTCTGCGCTGTGTCCCTCGGCTGTCGTCTGGAGGACTACAATGAAGTTATCCCAGTTGTTTACGCCGTCTGTGTAGTTCTTGAAGGTCTTTGTCACTGACTCGCCCTCAGGTACTGCAAATATATCTGAAAATTCTGTCCAGAACGGTGTTGTGCAGTCCGTGCTTCCCACGATTGTGCCTGTAGCCTTAACTGTCTTATCCTTTATTGAGAGGATATCTGTATAACTTGACTGTGTGCCAATCTCCATGGAAGCGATTTCACCCTTCACTGGGAACTGTGCCTTTGCGGTGTTGGATGTCTTGTTGTAGTCAACATTGTCGACATCGACTGTGACTGTTCCGTCTGCGTATGTGATTGTGGCTGTTACATCTGCCTCAACCATTACCGACTGCTCCCAAGTGTTCCAGTTACCCCATGACCATGTAAAGCTGCTGACCGGAATGTCTTCGCCGTCCGCCGTACCTGACATGTCGGCATTTAATCTTGCTACTTCATTGCCGTCTGCATCCTTGAATACAAAGTAGTAGTTGTTCTTTGCGTCCTTGCCGTCAGACCAGTGCTTTAACTTAACTTGGATTGTCTGACCATCTGAAATTGCAACCGGTTCTGAGTATACATCATCTTCCTTTGAGAAATCAAGTGCGCCGATTGATGCTATAGCGCTGTCGTCCTTTGTCACATTGATTACTCTCTCAGGCTCAACAAACTCAGCATCAGGATTTCCGTCCGCATAAAGACCTGCCACCTGCTCTGCGCTCAAAGCATAGTCATAAATGTAAAGCTCATCAAAAGCTCCCTTAAACACTGAATCCCAGTAGTTTACACCGAGCAGAAAATCAAAGCTGTCGGAAGCCTCCATACAATTCTTTGTGACGTATGCAGGAACCAAATTTCCGTCGGAATCCTTTGTAATCCACTCCTGTCCGTTGATGTAGAGCTTAGAAGCGATGAGTGTTCCGTCCGCCGACAGATTGTCTGAATCGACTACAAGCGCTATATGTACCCACTGCTTTAAAGGCTCACCTGTGGCAATGTCCGACCATGCCGGCCAAAGAGCGTTGTCGAGCTGGTCGTATGACCAGATACATGGGAATGTGCCCTCGCCTGCCCACTCTGCTCTTGTTATGTTTACATAGTGCTGACCGCCTGTCAAATCACCGTGGATATCAGGCCCGAACTGAACTGTAGGCATATAATTTGCAAATCTTGTGGCATAAATCCAGAATGACACCGTATAATTGTCGCCCACTCCGTTTACGTCCGTGAGCTTATAGCCTGTTACACCGTCCGTATACACCGCATCGCCCTTTACGCCCGTAACATACACGACATCCTTGTCGGCTGCGCTTAAAATAGGGTCTCCGCCGATGGTCTGTGCCGTAGGCTGGATATCCGCTTTTTTGTCCGCCGCATCAAATGAATAGTAATACTTGTAATCCTGTGGTATCTCCGCAGCCTTTACAGCTTCCTTTTGTGTCTCAGCCTCCGTTGTTGTCGCCTGCTGCGTTGTAGTAGTATTTTGAGTCCCGGTCGTCGATGTGGAGTCCGCCTGCTTCTGACATCCTGCAAGCATTGTTGCCGCCATGGTACCGCATAGCACTGCGCTTATAACTTTCTTATTTTTCATATAGAATTACCTCCATTTTGCCATCTTTACCCGCCGCCAATATAATCCGGGCAAAGATGGCTTGATATATGTCATTTACTTTCCAAATGAATTTGTCACTGCCTCATACTGTGCAATCTCATCATCGGACAAAACATTGTAGCCCTTAGGTCCAAAGTATGAGAGCATTGCCTCAGCGTGGTAGTAGTTAGCCTGCTCCGTAGCCTCGTCCGTGTAATCGGCAGCCTTTGCTGTACCGTTGTCTACAAGATCATGGATACCAATATTGTTGAAGTACTGGTCACAGAAATTCCAGTAACCTGCAATGCTGTACCAGCCGTAAGGAACCGGTCTTGTGATTGAGTCAAAATAGTCATCCCAGTACTGCTTGTGCTCCTCGTCCTGTGGGAAGAGAGCCTTATATCTTGCCCATACACCCTGGTCAAGTGTCATAGGAACAGGCATGTTGGAGTTCTTTAAAGGTGTTCCCGATGAATTTGTGATTGATGCGTCCTCATAGATATCCATACGCGCATTCCAGCCGTCCGTTCCGATACCCATGAACTTGAGGAGAAGATAAGCCTCGTAAGGGTGCTTACATGATGTGGAAACACCGCCGATGTACATGTTGGCGATTACGTTGTGCTGTTTCTCATCAACTACGTTAGGTGTTACATAAGGGACGATATCAAGTCCGTATGTATCCTGATATCCGTCTGTTGCCCAGAGGTTCTGATATGACCAGAAGCCCTCGGAGAATACTGCAACGTGTCCTGTTGCTCCAAACCAAGCGCCCCAATCACCTGACCAGTCCTCCATAGCCTGTGTGTTCTGCTGTGGTGCAACATAGCCAGCAAGCTTTAAATCGGAGAACTGCTGCTCGCCGATTGCCCAGTATGACAAATCAAAATCAGTTCCGTCAAATCCAAACTCACCCTTTATTGCTCTCTCAGCCGTTGAGCAGGCTGCAATTCCGTAGAGCGAGTCAAGTCTATTGTAATAGCCAAGTCCGTAGTACTTCATTCCAGACCTGTCATCGACTGTAGCATCCTTGATGAGCTGAATCATCTCATCCCATGTCCAGTCAGTTCTTGGCATCTCAAGGTTTAACTTGCTGATTACGTTTCTGTCGATGAATATAGCACTCGGCTGATACCATGTAGGAAGTCCGAACCATCTGCTTGTATCGAACTTTCCAATTCCGTAATCCTTGATTGTGGTCATCATATTTGCCATATCAGGGTCATTCTCAACATAGTCCGTAATGTCAAGCCAGTACTCATTTGCAAGAGCTGTATCCGAGTCTGTTCCCGAAAATACATCAGGGAAAGTACCGCTGTTGGCTGCTGCCGAAAGGTCTGTGCTCATGTCGCTTATCTGCTTACACTCAACCTTGATATTTGGGTACTTCTTCATAAATGCCTCTGCGAGAAGGTTGATTGTCGTCTCGTCCTCGTAGTGCCAGTATGTAAGGGTGATATCCTCCTTAGTCACACCGTTCTCATCAACATCTCCACTACTCACCGTGGAACTTCCTGTGTCCTTCTTAGCGGCACAGCCTGTCATTGCGCCCATAGCCATAACCGATGCCATAAGCGCGGCAACTAACCTTTTTTTCATAGAATCCTCCATTCCGCCGCCTTTTCGGCAGCATAAGTAATAATATAGATATATCCTTGAAAAACGCTGTTTTTTAGCGTTTTTCTTGTATGAAATTTAGAATATCTTAATCAGCGTATTATGCTGATTTAGATATTCTTTTCATACTGTTATTCGCCTGTAATACCCGAACGGTCAATGCTTTCAACGAACTGTTTCTGTAGTACAAGGTACATCAAAAGGAGCGGCAGTATACTAAGCGTGGTGGCTGCCATTCGGACTGACTCGTTGAGGCTCGTCGCAGTGTCGCCGACGCTTGTTGCCCTCGTCTGGAAGGCGGTGTCGAACTGCTTTAACTGAACCACGAGGTTTGTCCAATTACTCTTTGCCGCAAGTCCCTGTACATACAGCTCAGTGAGGTATGACTCATTCCAGTACCATACAAAGGAGAACAGAACAACCGTTACAATAGCCGGTATCGCGGAAGGAACTGCAATCTTAAAAAATGCCTTAAAATGTCCCGCTCCGTCAATAGAGGCAGCCTCCATCAGAACCTTAGGTATCTGCTTAAAGAACTGATAGAAGATTAATATAAATATAGGCGAGTTAAGTCCGTTTCCAAAAAGCGCCGGAAGTATGAACGCCCACAAAGTTCCCTGTATTCCCATGTTCGTGTAAAGAACATATGTAGGAATCATAGTTATCTGTCTTGGAAGGATATAGGAAAATAACAGTATCACCATCATCACCTTTTTACCCTTGAAATTGTATCTTGCAAAGCCATAGCCGACCATCATACAGATAACCACATTGCAGAGTGTCGGAAGCCCTGCTATAAGAAGTCCCTTTGTAAACGATGCCCCGTAGTCCATCGCCTTTGCCGCATCTATGAAGTTCTGTAGATACAGCTTAGAAGGCAGCCATTTGATTGAGGTGTCGAGAAGGTCGTTTCTGCTCATAAAGCTTGTACTTATCATATACAATACAGGATAGAGATACACAAAACCTATACATATAAGAAGTGCATACACCACAAACTGCTTTCCAACTCCCTGCTTCTCTCTCGTACCGAATATAAACTTGTGAATTTTTTCCTTTGTGAACTTCGTCTTAATAATCTCCGCTGCCGTCATATGTCTTGTATCTGCCGTGCTTAATGCCTTTTTCGAGCTTTTTGACATTTCTCATTCCCCTCCTCTCTATCTTCTTATGCATACGCTTTTCTTTCTTTAACTGCCGTTGTCTCTTCTTCACCATTCTGTCGTACACATCCTTCTTGTTTCCAAGTAAGAGGAAGAAGATGAGGACGATGAGTGTGACGACTATCGAGTACATCCATGCCATCGCTGAGGCATATCCGTAACCCTTCTCCTTGGTTCCCGAGAACATCGCCGACTCTATCATGTTGATGAGCTGGTTCTGCTCGTTTCCTGAGAGGAATATTACGGTATAGACTGCGTTTAACAGTATGAAGTTCTTTATCGTAGGGAGAGTGATTTTCCAAAAGCACTCCCATCCCGAACCTCCATCCATCTTCGCCGCCTCGTAGAGTGAAGGGTCAACCTTCTGCAAAGCGGACAGGAAGATAAGTATCTGCACACCCGAATACCAGAGTATCATAATCATGTTCGAGAATATCTCGCCGATTGACTCCGCCACCGATGCCGGAAGGAATGTGCTTATCGCATTTACAACTGCCTGCGTATTCATCGAAGGGATTGTCGACGCGCCCTCGCTGACCAGCATGTTCATAACCGGGCCGCTCACGATGATTACCGGAAGGAAAAATATAAGTCTGAAAAATGCCTTGCACTTTATCTTTCCGTTCAACATCATCGCAATTATCAGCGCGAATACCACGATTACCGGAACCTCAACAATCGTCTGCCATATATATGTTACGAGCTGCTTTGGAAACTCCGGGTTCTCAAGCCATATCTGGGTAAAGTTTCCTGTTCCGACCCAGGTATATTTTGTCTCGAGCGGTGTTATTCTTATGTTGAACCACATATAGTAGAACGACTGTCCTAATGGGAACAATAAAAATGCGACAACTCCTATCAGCCATGGCAATATGAACAGATAACCCATTCTTGCCTCTCTCGCCTCGAGACTACCCTGTTTAATTTTTACTTTATTATTCTTCGTTTTCCCCATATGCTCACCTGACCTCATATGACATTGATTCTATCGTTACTCCGTCCACATCCGCTGTCTTTGTTCCATAGTTGATATAGACCGTAACCCCGTTAGAATAAGTCACTACTCTTATGTCGCCGTCAACAATCTCATGCTTTACCACCGTTGAACCCGCTGTCTTTTCGCTAAGTGCTTCTAACTCCTTGTAATACTCCACAATGGTGTTTTTGTAGGTTGCGTACTCAGAACTGTAAATATCGCTCGAGTTGGTGTACAAAAGCTTTGAGGAGCTTTCCTTGGTTATGTAGAAGGAAGGATAAACTCCCGTCTCGACAAGCTTCAGGAAGAACTCCTGCTTGTTTGCCTCAAAGTTGACATACTCCGAATACATCGGCATAACGCCCTTTAATACAATGCTGAGGAACGGAACGCTCTCATCCTCAAATATGTAGCTTGAAGTGTAAAGCGGCATGTCAAGGAACGCATCTGTCTTAGACCACAGATATGCAAAAGGCTGCTCAAGCACAAGGCTTGTCTTCTGCGCCGCCTGCTCCACCATGTCCTTATAGGTGTTCTGCGTGTCATATCTTGTGTAGCTGTTTCCGCTGTAAGTGTAGGAGAACAGCTTGTTCGACACTCCGGCAAGCGCAAGCTTGTCCACACCGCTCTTTACATACTTATTTATAAAGGAATTTAACAGGCTCATGGTTCTGGCAGGTATGAGATAGTTCATGGTACTGTACACACTCTTGTATGTGCTCTCCTCGAACCTTCTCTTGTTAATCTGCTTTACCACATTGAAGGTTGCGTTCCTCTCGTCTGGATTAATTCTAAGTGCATCGTTGTAGAGATACATCTGGATATTTCTCTCGCCCGCATCCTTTATAAGCTTTGTAAGCTTGCTTGTGCCGCCGATTTTTGAGTCCGCCTTGTAGCTTGTTATCGGCACACTGTAGAGTCCTTTTTTCTGCCATCCCTTGTAGACTGTCAGAATGTCGTTTACGCCCTCGCCCTCGAGCTCATCATATATCTCGTAGATGTCGTCAACTGTCGTCATCACCACCGAGGATGTCCCAAGGAGGAAGGACTCCCTGTCCGTTCCAAGGAAATCAATCCTTGTTCTAAAACTGTTATCATCACTGCCAAGACCGCCGTTTGATAGAAGGTAATCTCTGTAAGCCGTAGCCATGCCTGTGTAATTTGCATCGTCACCGCCAAGGAAAATATATCTCACAGCTAGGTCTGAATGGCTTCTCTCGGTCTCATACACATGGAGCGAACCTGCTGTGGAATTGTTGCTTGTAGGCTGTGTATAGGTCTTTCGCAGTGTGAACTTTGCGTAAGCTCTGTTGTAGTCAACACTCGCTCCGTTAGGTATACACTCTATCGACGCTCTCGCCTCGCCCTCCTCGACTATGCCAAGGTAGGCAATGCCGTCATCCGTGTGTGCCATTCCAAATACAGGTGCGATAACCTCCTCGGAGTCCTTTATAGTGTTGTACTTGTCATTTAAGAGTGTCTGCACATTCGACTCGTCAAATCCAACATCACCGCCGTATATCATCTTTGAAAATCCGCTCTTAAATCTTCCATCCTTGTCATCGAGATAGATTAGCGCTCCGTTGCCGTCCGGCACAAGCATGTAACCCGTCTTGTCGTCAAGATAGGAGTTACCCATGTAAGGATACAGGGAGATTGTTCCTATGAAATACTTCTCGCCGTCCTCAACTATTGAGTCATCCTGCACCTTTGCCAAAAGTCCGTCCTCGGTAAGTTCCACCTCAAGTGTAAGTCCGAACTGGTATGTCACCCAGTAGAGCTCTGCCACGAAACCGTTGTCCGTGTATGTTACCTTCTTTGTCACGTTGTCGTTTATTAAGTCTGCCTGCTTTGTGTCATCGCTTCCGCTTATCATCGTTATGACAACCGCCGACTTCATCGCACCAAGCCATGTGGCATTGTTCTTCTCATCGTCGTACTCGATTGCCGAAGTCATGTACGCACCGCTTTGTTTGTCCTCAATGACGAGGGATAAATCCTCCTCATTCACATACATTTTGTAGTCCGCGGTCTCTGTCAGGTATTTGCAGCCGTTTATTGTCTTTTCCGCCGCACTTACCTTGATTGTACCATTCACGCTAAGAGCTGTTGCACCGAATGTCAGCACGAATGTCAACAGCAGAGCAATTATTCTTTTTGCCGTTATTTTATGAGCCAATTCGATACACCACCTCTCCTCCAATCGACTGTATGAAGTCGAATACCTGTGACCATAGTACATAGATGATAAATATCAGGAGACATACAATCAAAATAGTGAAGATTGTAAGGAATATTATCTTAAATGTCTCCTTGATTGTGTAGTTGTTAATCTCCCTTATCGAGATAAATATAAGTACAACTACCCAGACTGTCATGCAAAGACTTCCGAACTGTACAAAGAAAATCTCGTTGTTTGTCACCACATGCGACAGAAGGAAGATAAAAGGTGTCAGCACCGCATAAGGTCCAAAGCTGTAAATAAATGAGCTGTAGATATGCTTAAACTTTCCCTCGCCGTCATTGATTGTACACATAAGGTAGTTGCAGCTCACGACAAGCACAAGTGCAACAAGTATCATTCCGATATCCGAAACTATATCATAATTTCCGTCCCTCACGGTCTTTGTGAGGAAGCCACAGAAATACTTGTTTATTATGTAGAACAACATCATAATGACGAGAAGAATGTTAGTGCTCGCTATGGACACTCTGTTTTCAAACCTTATCCCGTAACAGCCGTCTATAGGATGCCTTATAAATGTAAAAATATAATTGATTTCCTTTATGAGCTTCTTTTCGCCGAGCTTTTTAAAGAACGCTCTCGGTGCTTTAAATATTCCCTTCTTCTTGTCGAGAAGCTTTAGTACCTTCCACACGACAATTATGCCTATTATTACAAGCACCACCGCTGTGAGATTGTGCTTTAGCCATACATTTCTTATCTCCCAGAAGGAATCGGAGTAATTGTCCGTGTCCTTTGAAAGTCTCGCATACTTTAATGCGCCATCGTAGTCGCCCTCCTTGTAGAGTGCCTTTCCCATAGCCATGTTGGCGTATGTGAAGAGATTGTTCATCTCGAGCACCTTTCCAAGCGGCTCCTTGCTCTCCTCGTAGCGTCCCTTTGAGAAGAGATAGAGTGCTTCATGCAGATACATCGTAAACTCTGTAGGCTCATACACCTGTATCTGCGCCTTGTCGGAGTCGAGAACATAGAGCTTGTCGTCTGTGCCGACCTGAATTGCCTCGACCTTTGTGGAAAGACCTATTCTCTGCTTTCCGTCATCGCTTCCGCCGAATATAAAGAGCAGGTCGCCCTCGTTGCTGTACTCGTAGATGAATCCTGTCTGGGTCGCAACGAATGTGTTGTCGTGGTTTCCGACAGCAACCGCCGCCGGGACCTCCGGGTACCATGTGGTATCCATCATGTTGACACCCGCGATGTTGAGTCTCTTTAAAGTGTCAGTGCCCTCACCTCTTGTTATGGTGTAGATTACGCCCTTCTCGTCGATTGCCATGTTGTCCGGCGTTGCCGGTATGTTAGACTGCATCTTCGCCCTCTGCGCGTCCGTGAGAACCGCTCTCCAGATGATTGTCCAGAGGTTCGCTCTCGTCGCATTTGTTCCAAAATATCCGAGGAATGTTCCGCCGTCCACAGGGCTTATCTCAACCATACCGTTGGTGTTCGACTCACATATCACATACATTACGCCCGAACCGTTCACAACAATCTTTAACGGAAGGAAGTCAAGTGACTCACCGTACATCGCCGCTGTGGGCTTAGTGTATGTGTTTATCAGTTCTCCGTCGCCGTCAAACACGAATACACTCTTTGCATCCCTGTCAGCGACATAGGTTATGTGCTCAGGTGTGACATACATTCCTCTTGGCCCCTGCAAAATTCCCTCGCCAAAGGTTGTCACAAGATTGTAATCCGAGTCGGACACTACAACCCTCTTGTTTCCGCTGTCGAGAACGTACATAAGACCATCCTCAAGCAGCGTGAAATCGGTAGGGCTTACAAGTGCTTCATCGCCTATCTTCGTTATGGTCTTAAACGGAAGATAGGCTGTCTGTGTCTCCGTCAATTTTCCGTAACCGTCAACCGTATATGTCTTGTACGGCGCATCCGCGTATGTAACCAGCGTGACCGACACCAGTATCGCACAGACAAGAAGCAGAGGTACGGCAAAAGCCATAATTTTTTTGATATACTTTTTATTCACGTTCATACCTCTCTTAGGTTACTTGATTCCTGAATGTGCCATAGTGTTCATAACATTATTCTGCAAAATACAGAACAAAATGAGGTTTGGCAGGAACATTATGAGTGAGGCGGCAGCCGCCATACCCTGTCCAGCCACGGTGTTCGTCGTTGTCGTGCTCGTCAGCGTGTTCATGTAAAATGCGAGCGTCTTGAGAGAGTCGTTGTTGATATAATAGTTGGATGTCTCAAGGTTAGCCCAAACCTGCTGGAACACGAGTATCGCCGCCGTCGCTATCGCCGGCTTTGTGAGCGGAATTACAATTTTTCTGTAGATTGTCCACTCGGATGCACCGTCCATGTATGCCGCCTCGATAAGCGAGTCCGGAACCTGGTCGACGAACTGTTTTATGAGGAAGAGACCTACCGGAAGTGCCACAAGCGGAAGAATCTCTGCCCAATATGTGTCAATCATATGAAGCTTGTTTACAACCAAATATCTAGGTATCATAACCGCACAGGATACGAACATGAGTGCTATCTGGTTGATGTTCATCATCGTCTTAGCGCCCTTAAACTTCATCTTCGACAGCGCAAAAGCCGCCATTGTCGAGAAGAGAAGTGAGCCTGCCACTACCGCCACCGTGACAAGTACGCTGTTGAACACATACTTGCTAAGTGGATTGCTTCCCGAGCGTGAAGCCTTTATCAGCTTGGAAAAATTATCAAGCGTCGGGTGCGTTGTAATAAACTTAGGTGGGAATGCGAACAGCTCTTCCATGGGCTTAAACGCATGGAATATAATAAATACAATCGGCAATCCACAAAGCAATACCATTGGCAGAACCAAAAGGTATATTTTTATCTGACCCTTCTCAAACTTGTCCGGGTTCATCTTGTGACCGCTATAAGCCGCCATAATTTTTTCCTCCCTTCCTAATCCCGTTCACCGAATAATCTGTTAGCCACTACCGAGAATATCTGCACTATGAGAAGCAGCACAACCGATACCGCCGCCGCGTAGCCCATCTCATATCTTATAAAGCCATAATCCTCTATGTGGTTTACAATGAGCTGTGCCGAGTAGCCTGGTGTAGGGTTTCCGGCGAGCAGTGTCGCAATCGTACCATTCTGGAAAGCTCCCACAATCTGCATTACCGCCGCAAAGAGCATCTGTGGCTTCATGCTCGGTATTGTGACATATAACATTTCCTGAAATCTGTTCTTCACTCCGTCGATTGCAGCCGCCTCGTAGAGTGCCTCATCGACATTTAAAAGTCCGGCAAGTATTGACAGGAAACCGACTCCCATGCTGCTCCACAGTCCGATGATAATTACAATCGGCAGCAGATAGT